>CAMZHD010000080.1 GCA_947306705.1 uncultured Caryophanales bacterium | reverse complement strand
ACAGATACGAAAGATAGAAAGGGACCAGATATTGTTTGCTCTGCAGACAAGAAGGAACTAAAAGAATTAATCGAAGGGTCTAAAGAAATTTTCTTGATGAGGGGAGGGAAAAAAGAAGCTCTCAAAGAAGAACAAGTAACAATCGATTTTGCATACGCAACGATTGTAACCATCAAGGAAATCAAAAAAGGAGAAAAATTCACCAAAGAGAACCTTTGGGTGAAACGACCAGGAAATGTAGGAATTCTTGCAGAGAATTATAACGATATCATCGGTAAAACAGCGAAATGTGATATTGCAAACGACACACATATTTCTTGGGAGATGATTGAATGAAAAAAATTGTATTTGTTACAGGAACAAGAGCAGATTATGGAAAAATAAAATCTGTTATCCAACAACTAAAACAAGATCAAAATTTCAAAATATATATCTACGTTACCGGAATGCATTTATTGGAAAAATATGGTTCAACTTATCGAGAAATAGAAAAAGATGGATATGATGATATCTTTCTTTCCAAACCAATTGATCAGAAATTAACCATGGATGAAATTCTTGCAAAGAACGTATTACAGTTTTCAAGATATGTAAAAAGGATTAAACCAGATATGATCTTTGTTCATGGAGATCGAGTAGAAGCACTTGCTGGTGCCGAAGTAGGAGCCCTAAACAATATCTATGTAAGTCACATAGAAGGAGGAGAAATCAGTGGAACCATCGATGAATCCATTAGACATGCCATCAGTAAACTCGCAAACTTCCACTTTGTATCCAATGAAGACTCTAAACAAAATTTAATACAAATGGGAGAAGACAAAAACCATATCTTTGTTGTAGGTTCTCCGGATATTGATATCATGTTACGAAATAATTTTGATATCAATGAAATCAAGAAACAATACAATATCCCATTTAGTAATTATGCGATCTTTATCTATCATCCAGTGATTTCAGAAGTCAGTAAACTAGGTCAAAATATTAAAAAGGTAGTAGATGCCATTATTGATTCCAATAAAAACTATATTATTATTTATCCAAATAATGATATGGGTTCTGATGTAATCTTTCATGAATATGAAAGAATGAAAGATAATCAAAAAATAAGTATGTTTCCATCCATTCGTTTTGAGTATTTCTTAACACTATTAAAGAATGCAGACTTTGTAATAGGAAACTCTAGTTTAGGAATTAGAGAAACAGGAGTCTATGGAATTCCAACCATTAATATTGGAACCAGACAAAATGGAAGATATAATCTAAAATTTCAAAAAAACCTATGTTGTGTAAATGAAAACTATGATGACATTAAAACAGCCATCAGCAACATAGATAATTATCATTATAAGAGTGAAATGTTCGGGGATGGAAATAGTGATAAAAAAATATATGAAATCCTAAAAGATAAAGAACTTTGGAATACCAATATTCAAAAGAAGTTCATATCAATATGGTAAGGGGGTAAGTATATGAGAGTTTTAGGAATTTTATGGAATGGAATGCAAGAACACCTAGAAGAAGCCTTAAATGATATTTCGAAATATGGAGATATCAAAGATGCATTCACATTGAACTTAGGAGAAAGTTATGAACCTTTTGTAAGAGATATCTATGCACAAGATACCATTGCAGAATGGAAAGTAAATAAAAAATTAGAGACCATGTTTCAATGCAGTGATTCAAGAAAAATAACAATTGTCATTGTAGATGTAGATACACCAAAGAAAGAATATCATCCATTAAAGAAAAGAATGGTCTATACCAATCTAGAAAACATGAAAGTAAACATTCGAAAGAAATACAGTGAAATTGTAAAACATTACTTCTTCGATAATACGTTACACACAACGGATGATGAAGGAGAATTCAAAGCAGACTTCGGAGTCGTAATGTCCTATGTGGAAAAGGGATTTCAACCAGAACCAGTAGAATTAAAATCTGCCTTGGAAAAAGGAAAAGTATTTGAGAAAGGTCGATTAAACAATGGAACTCAAAAACCGAATAAAGAATAAAGTAGATGAAAAAGATCTAACAAGTAATTGTCCCTTTCCAAAGAAAAATCTATTAATTGAAGTAACCAATCATTGTAATAATAAATGTCTTTTCTGCTACAACGATTGTATGAAAAGAAAAAAACAATTTATCAATGAAAAGATTGTTACAAAAGCTTTAACAGAAGCATATGAATTAGGAATGCGTGAAGTAGGATTCTATGTAGTAGGAGAGCCTCTCTTAGATAAACGATTAAAAGACTTTATCAAAGAAGCAAAAACAATTGGATATGAATATGTCTATATCACAACGAATGGAATTCTCGCTAATCTAGAAACAGTAAAAGAATTATATAAGAATGGATTAGATAGTATTAAATATAGTATCAATGCATCTAACGCAAAAGACTATCAAATGATTCATAAAACTAATAGTTTTGATTTAGTTATGAAGAATCTAAAAAGTGTTTATCAGTGGAAAAAAAGATATAAAAGAAAGATGAAAGTATATGTTTCATACATATCCACAGATAAAACAAAAAATGAAAAAGAAATCAAAGAATTATTCACGGGAAATTGTGATGAATATGTCGTAATGCCTGCGATTAATCAAGGAGGATTAATTCCCAATATGGAAGAAATCTCCACCAAAAAAGAAGAAGATTTAAATGGACACTTTAAATTACCTTGCCCATATCCATTTAAATCTGTGATTGTTAC
>CAMZHD010000079.1 GCA_947306705.1 uncultured Caryophanales bacterium | reverse complement strand
TAGATACATTATTCGCAATTATAAGAAGATTATTAAAAGGACAACCACCATTCCAAGCAGACAGACAACATCTACATCATCAGTTATTAGGAATGAACTTTTCACAAACAGTGACAGTCCTAATTATTTATGGAATTAACATATTATTTGCTGCCGCATCTATCTTTTATACATTAAAGGATCCAATTATTGGACAAGTTCTATATATCATTATCTTTATCATAGTAATTTGGTTTGTCCTTCATACAACCATAATATCTGAGAAAAATCCTAAATTTACGAAGAAATTGATGGATAAAATAAGAATCAAAAGAAAGTAAATAGAAAAACTACAAACTAGAAATTGTAGTTTTTTTTGACTCAATATGCTATACTAAAGTTACAAGGAGGCGATAGTATGGAATTAATTATTCATGGAGACAAAATTAAAGTTACAAAAGCTATGAACGATTATATCAGTGAGAAACTAGAAAAGTTAGATAAGTATCTAGAAAATAGCGATGAAGTTCGCGCAAACGTCATAGTAAAAGTAAAAGGACATGAACAAACAGTTGAAATTACCATACCATTAAAATCATTTATTTTAAGATCGGAGGAGACGCAAGAAGATTTCTATGCTGCTGTTGATAAAACAATAGATAAGCTAGAAAGACAGATAAGAAAAAACAAGACTAGATTAATGTCTAGACAAACAAAACCAAGTTACGATTTTAATTTCGCAACATTGGATTTTGAAGATGAACCGGAAGAGGAAAGTAAAATAGTTAGAAGAAAGAGTGTTGAAGTAAAACCAATGAATGAAGAAGAAGCAATTCTTCAAATGGAATTACTTGGACATCAATTCTATATGTATAAAGATGCAGATACAAATAAACCTGCAGTCGTTTATAAGAGAAACGATGGAAACTACGGAGTCATCGAATCTGAATAGTAATAAAAAAGACGGAAAACCTTTAAATTTCCGTTTTTTTTTGGTAGAATATTAAGTTGAAGGAGATAGGAACATGAAATTATTAAAAAAACTATTTGATCATGAATATAGAGAATTAAGAAGATTCCGTACAATTGCTGATAAAGTAATGGCTTTAGATGAAGAATATTCTAAATTGACGGATACTGAATTACAAAATAAAACACAAGAATTTAAAGATAGATTAAGTGCCGGAGAAACATTAGATGATATCTTAGTAGAAGCATTTGCTACCGCAAGAGAAGCATCTTTCCGTGTGATTGGAGAAAAGCACTTCTATGTACAGATACTAGGTGGTCTTGCTATTCACTATGGTAATATTGCAGAAATGAAAACTGGTGAAGGTAAAACTTTAACATCAGTCCTTCCTGCATATTTAAATGCCCTAACAGGAGAAGGCGTTCATATTATCACAGTCAATGAATACCTTGCTTCTCGTGATGCTGAATGGATGGGTGGAATTCATAAATTCCTAGGTCTAACAGTAGGAGTTAACAAAAGAGATTTATCAACAGAAGAGAAACAAGCAGCTTATAATTGTGATATTACTTATTCTACCAATAATGAAATTGGATTCGACTACTTAAGAGATAACATGGTAGTTCGTAAAGAAGATAGAGTTCAAAAAGCACTAAACTTTGCTATTATCGATGAGGTTGACTCCGTATTAATCGATGAAGCAAGAACTCCATTAATTATTTCTGGTGGAGAAATGGCAAATGCAAATCTATATATTCAAGCAGATCATTATGCAAAAAGCTTAAAAGAAGGAAAAGATTACATCTACGATGAAAAAACAAAGAGTGTTAATCTTACAGAAGCAGGAGCTGATAAAGCAGAATCTACTTTTAAGGTACAAAATCTTTATGATATAAACAATTCCACTTTACTACATTTTATCAATCAAGCATTACGTGCAAATTATGCTATGAAATGTGATGTAGATTATGTAGTACAAGAAGGAGAAGTCATTATTGTAGACCAATTCACAGGTCGTTTAATGAAAGGAAGAGCTTACTCTGATGGACTTCATCAAGCAATTGAAGCAAAAGAAGGAGTAAACATTAATCAAGAAACAAAAACACTCGCAACGATTACATTCCAGAATTTATTCAGAATGTATAAGAAACTATCTGGTATGACAGGTACTGCTAAAACAGAAGAAGAAGAATTCAGAAACATCTACAATATGTATGTTATTGAAATCCCAACGAATATGCCTGTTATCCGTATCGATATGCCAGACTTAGTATATGCAACAAAAGAAGCAAAGTATAAAGCAATTATTCAATTCGTAAAAGAACGATATGAAAAAGGACAACCAGTTTTAATCGGTACCATCGCAATTGAAACATCTGAATTGATTAGTAATTTATTAAAACAAGCAAAAATTCCACATGAAGTATTAAATGCAAAGAATCATGAACGTGAAGCAGAAATCATTTCAAAGATTGGATTAAATAAATCAGTCACAATCGCAACCAATATGGCTGGACGTGGTACTGATATTAAGCTATCTGATGAAATCAGAGCACTAGGTGGATTATGTGTAGTAGGTACAGAAAGACATGAATCTCGTCGTATTGATAATCAGTTACGTGGACGTTCTGGTCGTCAAGGAGATCCTGGTTATACACAATTCTTTGTATCTATGAAAGATGATTTAATGGTAAGATTCGGATCTGATAGAATTGGAACCATGATGCAATCTATGGGATTAGGAGACCAAGCGATTCAAAGTAAGACTTTCACAAAATCAATCGGAACTGCTCAAAAGAGAGTAGAAGGAAATAACTTTGATATT
>CAMZHD010000078.1 GCA_947306705.1 uncultured Caryophanales bacterium | reverse complement strand
GGAGCACTTTGTCCTAACTTAATATATCCTAAACCTACATCTTCTAATACTTGTAGTTTTCTTTTTATTTTAGGAACATTTTCAAAGAATGATAATGCTTCTGTTACACGCATATCTAATACTTCCGCAATGTTCTTTCCTTTGTATCTGATATTTAAGGTTTCTGTATTATAACGGGTTCCATGACATACTTCACATGGTACATATACGTCTGGTAAGAAATGCATTTCAATTTTCTTCACACCGTCTCCACGGCAAGCTTCAAATCCAAAGATTTTTGCTTCTTTGGTTGTTGTGAATAGTTCTCTGATATCATCAAATACTCCAGTATAGGTTGCTGGATTCGAACGTGGTGTTCTTCCAATTGGGTTTTGAGATATAGCAACAATCTTATCTAAGTTTTCAATTCCTAAAATCTTATCATGTTTACCTGGTTTTTCTTTTGACTGATAAATTTTTTGTTGAACTGCTTTTACTAATATTTCATTGATTAGGGAAGATTTACCAGATCCGGATACACCTGTTATGGCTACTAATTTTCCTAAAGGTATTTCTACATCAATATTTTTTAAGTTATTTTGTTTAGCTCCTTTAATCTTTAAAGATAGACCATTTCCTTTTCTTCTTTTCTTTGGAATTTCAATTTCTTTCTTTCCACTTAAATATTGTCCTGTGATACTGTCTTTATTCTTCATGACTTCTTCTGGGGTTCCTGCTGCTACGACATAACCTCCTGCATCTCCAGCACCTGGTCCAATATCTACTAGGTAATCTGCCGCTAACATGGTTTCTGCATCATGTTCTACTACAATTAAAGTGTTTCCTAGATCTCTCATTTCTAGTAGAGAGTTAATTAATCTTTCGTTGTCTCTTTGATGAAGACCAATACTTGGTTCATCTAATACATATAGTACTCCTGTTAAGTGAGAACCAATTTGTGTTGCAAGTCTTATACGTTGTGCTTCTCCTCCTGATAGAGTTCCGGCTGCTCTACTTAGTGTTAAGTATTCTAATCCAACATTAGATAAGAAGGATAATCTGTCTTCTATTTCTTTGATAACTAGTTTTGCAATTTCTCTTTTTTCTTCTGATAGTTTTAGATTCTGGAAGAATGGAATTAAATCTTTAATAGACATTTCTGTTACTTCAAAGATATTTTTTCCACCTAGTTTTACTGCTAGTACATCATCTTTTAATCTGGCTCCATGACAGGTATCACATACATGTTCTACCATGTAGTTTTCTAACCATTCTCTAATCCAAGTAGATGAAGTATCCATATATCTTCTTTCTAGACGGTTGATAATTCCTTCATAGAAATCTACTTTGTCTTTTTTCATTCCACCTTTGGTTGTGAATTTAATACGAATTGGTTCATCACTACCATATAGAATTAAGTCTTTTGCTTTCTTGGTTAATTTAGACCATGGTTTACTCATATCAATTTTATAGTGTTTGCATAAACATTCTAATTCCATGAATTCAATCGCTTCTGGGTCATCTGTTAAGGTTTTAATACATCCATCTTCAATGGATTTTGATTCATCTGGAATAAGCAAGTCTGGATCAATTTGTAAGTTAACTCCTAATCCTTTACATTCAGGACATGCTCCATATGGGGCATTAAAACTAAATAGTCTTGGTTCTAATTCTGGTAGCGAGAACTCACAATGAGGACACGCAAATGATTCAGAGAATACTAATTCTTTATGATCTTCTCCTAAGATTTCAATTACTACTTTTCCATGGGAAAGTTTGGTTGCGGATTCTAATGCTTCAAATAATCTAGATCTTGATTCTGGTTTTAAAATTAAACGATCGATTACAACCGCTATATCATCTTTTTTATTTTTTTCTAGAGTAATATCTTCTGATAAATCAATCATTTCTCCATTGACTCTTACTCTTACATAACCTTCTTTGCGAAGATCTTCTAATAAGTCTTTATGAGTTCCTTTTTCTCCATGCGCTACTGGAGATAAAATAATCATTTTTGTTCCTTCAGGATATTCCATAATCTTATTGGTCATTTCTTCTACACTTTGAGAAGTTATAGGGACATGATGATTGGGACAATATGGTACTCCAACACGCGCAAATACTAATCTTAAATAATCATAAATTTCTGTTACGGTTCCTACTGTAGATCTTGGGTTATTATTAGTCGTTTTTTGATCAATGGAAATAGCAGGTGATAAACCTTCAATAGAATCTACATCTGGTTTTTCTGTGTTACCTAAAAATTGTCTTGCATAAGCAGATAAACTTTCTACATATCTACGTTGTCCTTCTGCATAAATCGTATCAAACGCCAAAGAAGATTTACCTGATCCAGATAAACCTGTCATAACGATTAATTTATTTTTAGGAAGTTCCAAATTGACATTTTTTAGGTTATTCTCACGAGCACCTTTAATAATTATCTTATCCATACAGTAACACCTCTGTTGCATATTGTACCACAAAATCGATTTTTTATTTATTTTTTTTATTCATTATGATATGATTAATCTAGAGAGGAGTGACGTAAATGATCAATGTCTTAAAGAATGAGTTTTTTGGTAAGTACTTCGATTTTAAAGGACGTACAAACAGAAAAGATTTCTGGCTAGCTGCTTTAGGATGCTTTTTATTAGTATTTGTTTGTTCATTTGTATTAGGATTTATTGGTGGATTATTAGGAGATACAGCTACTAATATCGCAATGGTTCTAGTTTACATTCTTGAATTAGCAGTACTTATTCCTGGATTAGCTATTGAAGTAAGAAGACTTCATG
>CAMZHD010000077.1 GCA_947306705.1 uncultured Caryophanales bacterium | reverse complement strand
TGATGATGCTACACATGATCTTTGAGAAGATATGTGTGAAAAATTAGATGTTCCAGCATGAAATCTTCCAAGTGGATGAGGAAATAAGGATGTAACTTGTACTACTGTATCTGGGGCAGTTGCGGAATATATTGAAATAGATTGTGGTGATGGAGCATCAGGAAATAGATATATTACATGATCTAATATAAAATCTTTAACAGGAACATGTTCATATCCATCAGGAAGTAAAACATATAATTTAGCATGTAAAGTTAAAGTAGAATGAAAGGAATATTCTTCAAACGCATGTAAATGAACAGTAACTGTAAGTAGTCCTGGTGGTGGATGTTTCCCCGCATGAACTAAGGTAACTATGGCGAATGGAACTCAGAAAAATATCGAAGATGTACAAAAATGAGACAAAGTTTTGTCTTATAATGTGGATACGAATACTAATGAAGTAAATGTGGTAAATAAGAGAATTGTACATAATGAGCTTGCTCATGAGATGTATGAATTGACTATAAATGGAAATGTATTGAAAGTGACAGATGTGCATCCGTTCTATGTAAGAAAATCAGAATCTTCTAAAGATTATGATTGGATTGAGGCTAAGAATCTAAAAGTGTGAAATGTTTTATTGATGAGTGATGGGAAATTAGTTAAAATTGAAAAGATTAATCATTATCCTAATGTTGAAACAGTTTATAATCTAGAAGTAGATGGTAATCATGACTACTTTGTGGATAAGTGATATCTAGTACATAATAAGTGATGAAATCCTTCAAGTCCATCATGATGAGGAGGAAGTCCAACAACAGATCATTGTAAAGAATATCCTGATAATGTAGAATGTAATCTAGCAGATCCTCATTGTTTCAATGTTAATGCGTGAAATTTCTCTATTGAGAAAACAGAACTTTTGCCAGTGTATCTCAACGTATATAGAGATAAACAGTCTCTATATAACTATGTATTTTCAGAAGAAAAAGATTGTGAAGGAGGAGATGTGAATTTAGCATCTTTAAAATGTCAAATTAGAATCTTAAGACCTGATAATACAGTAGCTTATACTGGTGAAGAATTTGACTGCTTAACTCTGGACGCTCAAGTTTATACAGATAAACAAAATCCTTTGATTAAAAATTGGGCAAAAACACAAGTAGATTATTATAAAATAGACCCATTTGACGGAGGAGGACCTTGAAAATATCGGCCAACAATTAAGACTACAGATTCAAGAGAATGGGATATAAAAGATTTAAGATGAAATGATATTCTTTGAGAATATAAATTCCAAATTGCATTGACTGAATTTCAACAATGTGGAGTGGATAAGAATTGAGATGGTGATGGATGGGAAACAATAATACTTAAAGATGCAGCAGTTTGTCAAAGTAACTTTGTCCTTACAGATTCATATACTGTTCAAAAGACTCCATCAGGAAATCTGACAGCTTCGACAGATACTCTAGAAAAATTCAAAGAAGCAGATGGAGATAAAGTATCTTTCGCAAATTATCTTAATGCAATCGCTACTTCAGAGTATCATCCAAATTCAAAGGTTGATGATGCAATGACTAAATTCATAAATAAATATGAAAAATTAGCGGTGAAAGTAAAAAACAAAGACTGAATGAAGAAGGTTCCATGAAAAAATATCTATTTTATCAACGAAGATAAAATTATAAAAGTAAAAGGAAATTTTAATACTCCATTTACGTTTGTTCAGACTAATCCAAGTTCAACCATTACAATAGAGTGAGATTCTAATTTGAACATGATGATTTTAAGTAAATGAAATATCGAGTTTAAGTGAGATTGTACAAACAATCAAGATGTTAAATGAATATTCTATGCTCAAGGAAATTTATCCAGAACATGAGTATTACATAACGATAATCTAAGTAATAAAGTATGGTGTACGAAGTGATGACTTAACATAAAATGAGTGTTAATCTGAAATAATTTCAAAAAACTGATGAAAGATAGTAGATCACATTTGGAAGGATGGTTTGGAGCCTCAAATAAAACTACAGAAGTAATGAATTGATGAAGTGTAGTTATTGAATACTCACCATCAATATTTACTAAGTCTACTATGCCTCCAGGTGCAGAAGACTTTACAACTGCATTAAGTATCTATAAGAACTAAAAAAATAAGAAAGCTAATCTCGAATGAGGTTAGCTTTTTTTTGGGAAAAAATAAAATTCGATATAATTTAAAACTCTAGAAGCCTCTCAAAAGAAAATCGTTAAATTTTTTCATCTTTTTAAATCATGAGATGACTTCGCTGTATCATTTATCGCTCAAAATTTCCTCATCAGTTAATCAATGTCCAACTGTTCGTGCTACATAACGTAAAACTTCTATCATTTCTGAATCGTTCACTATTTTTCTCGCTAATCTTTATCCAGCTTTTTCCAATAATTCTTTTCAGATTTTGGATTTTAGCCTCCTTTCAGCATCTACATTATCTTTCCATTCTACTTTACCATAATATCTTTTAAAAGTCTGATTTTCTGTAATTTCTTTTCGTTCGTCTCGATTTTTCCAGATGTGTAACCTGATGCGATTTACTTCATCTCTACTGGGACATCGAGAACCTCATCCTATCATAGAATTATTTCATGGTTGCACATGGATATAATATCATGGCAATGATGATTTTCTTCCGCTACTACATAAAAATGCTCCGAAATGTAATTTGTATGGATGAGATTTATCTGGAGAAAAACGTAAATCTTTATTGAATCTATAGATACAATTCTTTGCCTCGATTCAGTTCAGATTTGGATCGATTTTTTGCATATCTACAATCAAATGCTCCACAAGTTCTGTAAATCTCTTTCTTTCTTGCACATAAAGATCATGATTTCTG
>CAMZHD010000076.1 GCA_947306705.1 uncultured Caryophanales bacterium | reverse complement strand
GTAAATAGTAATTCAATATCTCCTAATAATGATGGGATTTGTGTAATTGAAAATACAAGAAGAATTGACATTAAATATACCCAAAATCCAAATGAGTGAATATTAATTGCTGGATAAAATAAATAATAAACGATTGCGGTATAAACTAAGGTAGTTAAAATACTAATAATTTGCTTTTTCATAATTATAAATTCCTTCCTTCTTTATTTAATAACTCTCCTACATAAGCCCAACTATATAATGTTTCTGGGTCTTTTGTTTCAATCTTATTCGGAGCAATTGCCATATGAAATAATTCATTAATTGCTTGTGTTTGAAATGGTGAGCGAAATAATCTTACGATGATTTCACCTGAATACTTATATGAAGATTTTTCAGCTTCCTGAAGCATTTTTAATGTATTAATCGTTCCTGTTTTTTGTACATCTTTTGTAAATCTATGAACCATATTATTATATAGTACTTCTGCTGGTTCGTTGAAAGCATAATTAAATCCCCATATTCCATTAGATGTGTCTAATTTTACTCCTGCAGCTTGACACCAAATATTTGCGAACATGGCTCTTTTTGCAAGAATTGGATCGTTAACTAAGTTCTTTGTTTCTCTTTCTATAATTCGATTCGTTCTAGAATCAATTGCATATTTCAATACTAAGTCTTTGCATTCTTCAAATGTTGGGATTGTTACTTTGAAATCACTTTCATCTATTTTTTTAGACATATCAAAGTATTGGTTTAGTTTTGGATTATATGTTTTAACACCATTTTCATCCAAATATCCCATGTATCCGCCGGCTTCTTTTACTTTTCGATCAATTCGTCTTCTAGAAAGGTAAGTATCTGCAATTTTCTGACGTTTATCCATCATAAATGTTTTTTCGGTAAAGATACAATTTTTCTTTAATACTTCTTTTCCCCCTTCTTTTACAATTTCAAAGATATCATATTGATAGATTGGAGTATTTTCTACAATAAGTTCTGTATCAACGGCTCTTTGTAGAATAAAACTAGTCCCATCACTACGATGATATACTTTTGTTGGAAAACGGAATAGATCTTTCTTTTCTTGTGGTTTTGGAATATCTTCTAATCTCTTATAATATCCTTTTAAATCAGGACTAGAGATTCTACCGATATAACAAGTACTTTCTCGATCTGCAGCTTCAATATTTTCTTTTGAAAATAATATATTGGCAATTCCATTTTCATAGTCTGGATCTATTGCTTTTCCAAATCTTCTTCTGTCAATATACATACTTAGATTACTTTCACTATAGAGAATTCTCGGATCTTTTTTCTTTCCTTTTTCATCTACTTCTTGGAAGTAATATCGGTAATATACAACTCCATCAATTTCTTTTCTTCCTACTTGTGCAATATTAAAGGAAGAGCCATCTTTTCTATGAACATGGTAAGTTGTTGATTCATAATCTTTTTCTCGATTTAAGATAGATCTCATTTTTTTAATGTAGTTCATATCAAGAACACTTAGTTTCTTTTGATAATCTTTAAATGATTCTCTATCTGATGGTATGTGCTTTTGGTTAAATTTTTCTATTTCTTGTCCTAAGTAGTCAAATGTGGAACTATTACCAGAACGGAATAATCCATTTTCCCAAGTTAAGTCTACTGGATATAATTTTCCTTCATCTTCAATGATGTTCCATGCATGATTTTCTCCTTGAACATAATGACAAGTAATATTGTGTCTTTCTAATAATTCTTTTAAAATGACTGCATATCCTGCACAGACTGTTTGTTTTGAAATTAATCCTCTTAGAGATCGTACTTCTTTGGAATTTCTACTTTTATATTTTGGATCATACGTAATATGTCTTTTTAAATAATCATATAAATAGATAATCTTTTGTTTATTGGTCCAGTTAGAATATAAATTACTTTCTATTTTTTCTATTTGTTCCATTATTTTAACAGCTTCCCATTTATTATAGATAACACTATCATAATAAGCTTCTTCTTCTGTTTCTTTTCCAAATATATATCCTTTATATCTGGCTCTTCTATCATCATCATAAGCTCCAGCAATACGGATTTTAACACTTAAATTTAATCTTGCTAGATCCTTGGCATTTAAACATTTTGTATTAGGAACTTCTACTAATACTGTTTCATTTGGATGATTCTTACAATATTCATTAATCCAATCAATATTGAGTGGGGTATATTCATTTGCTCTTAAGACGGTATTAAACTTTTGCATTAGTCTACCCCCTCTTCTACAAATTCCTCTATTCCATCTTCTAGAATGGTTATATTCTTTTCTTTTAGTAATGGAATAATTGATTTATTCTTTTGATATTGTTCATCTGAAATACTTAATTCTTTTAAATGAGGAATATTTAATACAAAAGATAAATCTAATAGATTTGTATGATCGATGGATAAAGATTTTAAGAATGGGAATTTCATATTAGAAGGATTTCCTTCTATTGTTGAGTATGAACCATTTAAGGATTCTAATCTTGTTAGAAAGTTACATTTTTGTAGATCTATTAATCCTTTATTAATTCTTAATTCTTTTAAAGTATCCATGATATAGACAAAACTATAGTCATTAATTTCATTTTTTAATAGAGATAGAGATTCTACTTTTAGGCTTGCGATTAAGACTGGATTTTGAAAGGTACAAGCTTCGAATGTTATATCTTTTAAATTCTTAAGTTTACCTAATATTTGAATATCTTCATTATCAAAATCGAAATGGATTAGTGTAAGTGTTTCAAGATTCGGAAAAAATTCTAATTCTCTTAAATCAAGCAACTCAAAAGAATCTTCTATTTCATAATTATCTAATACGATATCTTTAATCATAGATGCTTCTTCTTCTGTAATTGGCATATCTTCTTTACTAAGTTTAAAACTAATTAGATTTCTTAATACTTTGTTTTTAACTGTTACCATATTTCGATTCTCCTCTAACTTAAATTATATCATACAAGTAAAAAACAAGAAAGTTTTATTTCTTGTTTTCATCTTTTAATTTT
>CAMZHD010000075.1 GCA_947306705.1 uncultured Caryophanales bacterium | reverse complement strand
TCTTGATCCACATCTGTTAAATTTAAATAAATAATAGAATCATTATAATCTTTTTTTCTTAATAATTTTTTAAAGTCTCTTTCAAAACTACGACAAGTATCATCATTAGCAGTACACATATAAATAAGAGCTGTAGGATTATCCATAATATAATGTTCTAAATCATCTTGATAAATCTCTTGTAGTGCCCCACTAATAACAGGAATTCTCATTTTTTCCTCTTGTCCTACTTTATAAACCTGACATAAGTATAAAACAAAAGCAACAAACACAACAACAATCACTGTTAATAGAATATAATTGTGAGTTTTACTAGGAACTGTTTCTTGTTCCACCTTTTTATCTTTCATAAAATCACTCCTATAATTCATTGTAGCATAAAACTAGTTTTTTTCAAATAACTTTTAGTTTAGATACCCCAAAACAATTCTTTTGACTTCTTCCCCAGTCTCCTCATAAAAATACAAATAAGAAGAAACATTTTTTAAGTGAAGAGAATATACATCACAATTCAAAATATGAGTACATCTTCCATCCCAAAAACAAGGAAAATCCCTATTCTTAGTATCTTTTAAAGAATAAGAAGTTTTTTCTTTTAATTGTAAGATATTTCCTTTAATAATCATATTCTCAACTCTTCCATAAGAGAATACAAGGAAATTCTTTTTACCAAATTTCTTTTGATATTCCTCTATAAAAGAATAAATTTCTTCTTCTGAAAGTTCAACAGATAAAGTAACAGGAGAAACTCCTATCTTTTCTAAATAATAAGCTGTATAAATATTAAATACATTAAGAGGATATCCTCCAATCACAGGATGTTTCTTATAATTAGCATAATCTGATACCAAACAGTTCAAAGGAATTTGATCTCGAATAGAAAACTGGCATCTTGGAAATGAATAGATCATCTCTTGATTCTTTTCATACAAAGAAGAATCAGAAACAATTATATGAGGAACCTTTAATTCCATACAAGCATCGAATTGTTCTTGATTAGAGACTTGTACATATAAATTAGTAAGAGAAGTATCCTCTTTTTTCTCAAAAGAAACCTTGTTTTCCACAAAAGGAATAGAACTCTTCTCTCTTTCTTGAATTAACTCTTCTACTAGTTTTCTTCTCATTTCATTTAAAACTTGAATAGAAAGGAAAATAGAATCCTCTATATCAAATTCACAAGAAGTACATAGAAATGGAGTATCTCCTAACTTACCTAATTGTTTTTGAATTCTCTCTGAATCCATAGGAGAAGTCTTTGCTTTTTCCACAATATCTCCTTCTAAAGAAACAGAATGAACTCCATCCGTTAAAGAAAGAAAGATTTTTTCTCCAACATGTGCTTTTAAGAAGAAAGAAACAGATACTTTTCTTTTAGGTAAATTCTCATATTCTTTTTGAAGTAAGAAGTCTTGTGTTTTAGAAACAATATCCCCAACTTTTACAGACACTTTATGATCAACTGAGCAAACAGATTCAGAAGAAGAAATGAATTTTCCCTTTTCATCATACAAATAGTTCACAACAAACCCTTCTTGTGCATTCATAAAACGAATCGCATCTTCTTGATGAAGAACTTCTCCAGGATTTAATTGAATCTTAATCTTATCTTTCACATCAACAACTTTTCCAATAGGATATCCTACATGATTTGGAGACTTTGTATTCATAAAAGAATGGTCTTCTTCTCGAAACATTCTTCCCACTGTAAATTCTCGAATAAAGATTGTTTTCAATTTTTTCTCATCTTCAACTAGATCAATTGTCTCCCCATCAATCAACTTTCGATAAAGTCTTGTGATAAATCCAACATAAAAAGGGCTTTTCATTCTACCTTCTATTTTGAAACTATCAATACTACTGTCTAATAAACGTTTAATTTGAGAAGAAGTATTTAATTCCTTTGTACTAAGTAAATACTTTTCTTTTTCAATACATTGATTTCCTTCATATAAAGAAAATGGCATTCTACAAACTCCTGCACATTCTCCTCTATTTCCACTTCTTCCTCCAAGCATACTACTCATCAAACAACAACCAGAATAAGAAATACACAAAGCTCCATGAATAAAAGCTTCTTTTTCAATAGGAACATTAATTGAATCAATTTCATCAATGGATAATTCTCTAGAAAACACAACTCGCTTTACTCCTAATTGATGATAAAGTTCACATACGTCTTTCGAAGAAATATTTGCTTGCGTAGAGGCATGAATCTCTAAATTAGGAAACATTTCTCTAAGTAAACAAATCATTCCAAAATCTTGAACAATTAAAGCATCTACTCCTTGTTGATGTAGAAACCTTGCTTGAGAAATAAAATCTTCTACTTCAGAATTCTTAATAAGAGTGTTCATCGTAACATAAATACGAACTCCATACAAATGACAATAACGAATCGCTTCTACAATTTCTTCTTGATCAAAGTTATTTGCAAACTTTCTCGCTCCAAAATTCTTACAAGCTAAATAAACAGCATCACACCCATTCATCACAGCCTGTCTTAAACAATCCATATTACCAGCCGGTACTAATAATTCATGTTTTTTCATAGAATCACCCCAAAATCAAGACTATTATACCATAAAAAAAGTATCCCAAGGATACTTTTCATTTTAATAGTTTTCAGCTTTTACTTCGAAATAACTTTGTGGATGAGCACATACTGGACAAACTGCTGGAGCTTTCTTTCCAATAACAACATGTCCACAGTTACGACAAATCCAAATCTTTTCTTCATCTTTAGAGAATACTACTTCATCTTCAACATTCTTTAATAATTGACGATATCTTTCTTCATGATGTTTTTCAATTTCTCCTACCATACGGAATTTAGCAGCAATTGCTTTAAATCCTTCTTCTTCAGCCTCTTTAGCAAAAGTTTCATACATATCTGTCCACTCATAGTTTTCTCCATCTGCAGCAGCTTTTAAGTTTTCAACAGTAGAAGGTACTTCTCCATCATGTAATTCTTTAAACCACATTTTAGCATGTTCTTTTTCATTATTAGCAGTTTC
>CAMZHD010000074.1 GCA_947306705.1 uncultured Caryophanales bacterium | reverse complement strand
CTCTTTACGATAATCAAGTGACTTTCTAGCTAAATTACGAATTAACGTGATAAGAGGTATAAAGAACTGTGGTCGAATGACATACATCTTTTCATAGAAATGAGATACATCGACAATCCCATCATTATAGTAATCATTATCCATTTCTAATAAGGATACAAGAACAGTATATTCACATTTCTTTTCTCTACGATCTTTATCTAATTCTTTTAAGAAATCTTCATTCTTATGTTTCGTTGCCGTCTCATCTGCTTCATTTTTCATCTCAAACATAATAGAAACAATTTCTTCCCCATCTTCATCATAATCTCGAAAGATAAAGTCTCCCTTAGAACCAGTC
Organism: uncultured Caryophanales bacterium; assembly: GCA_947306705.1. Lineage (GTDB taxonomy): Bacteria > Bacillota_I > Bacilli_A > RF39 > UBA660 > UBA3789. The sequence continues at coordinate 2,682 of CAMZHD010000074.1, read as the reverse complement.
TTCGCATCATTATCTTTATCAAAAGTGGCATGAGGAAATAAAGGTCTTAATCGATTAAATTCTGTACTACAATGAACCTCTAAACTTTCCCCTATCATTTTCGTAGATTGTTTAGCTTTAAAATCTTTATAATAAGCAATTTGCTCATCCTTATTTTTTAATTTCGCTTCATAGTCTTCTTTTAAATGATTCTCTTTTAATTCTAAATCACTAATCTTTTGATCTTTTTCCGATAAAGCTTTTTGTTTATCCAATTCATGTTTCGATTCTTGTACTTCTAATTTCTTTTCTAATTCAGAAATTCTTAAATCCTTTTTAGACATTTCTCTTTGAAAAGATTCATTCATCGTAGATTCTTTTAATTTGACAGCTGTATCTTTTTCTTTTTGAACAGCCTCTTCAAATTCATGATCTCGTATTTGCTTTACAATCGACTGATAATCAGACTCATCAATTTGAAAAACGGTACCACAATTAGGACATTTTATTTCATTCATAGTATCCCTCCAAATTTATTATATCAAAAAAAAGAATAATCTTATCGATTATTCTCCTTCAAATACTGGATTATCCATCGTAATGGTTACAAAATCCATGGTAAATTTTAAAGTTTTTGTATTCTTAGGAATTAAGTAACCAACATATCCTTGTAATTTTTCATTAGAGCCCACTCTACTTCCAAGTAAGGTTGGATAATTAGCTTGTCCTGAAATAGCTCTTTCAAACGTACCTGTTTTTAAATTGGCACTTTCTACTTTATAATCATCTGCTGTTATATGTAAATCTCCTGTGGATAAATATTCTTCACTTTTACGATGATTCGTATAAATAAAATGGAAAGCTATTTTCTGATATCCCTCTGGTGTATTGTAAGAATCAGGGAAGGTATCAGATACATATTCATATAATTCATAAGAATCTAATATCAAATCAAAGTCATCTGTTTTCGCAAGTTCATTGTAAGAAACAAATACACTCTTATCAAGATCTTCTTCTTTCTCATCTGATTCTTCATTAATTAAAATAATATCATTATCCTGATGCATAGAACTCATTCCAACAACTGCCATAATAGTAATAAAAGCAAACATTGCAATCGCAATGATAATAATAAATCTAGCAGGCATCATAACAGCTTTCGTCATATCTTCTGTTATCTGTTGTGATTTTTCCTGAGCAGCTGCTTTCTTTTCTTCTTCTATTTTTTCTTGTTGCTTTTTATATTTTTTAATTTTATCAGAACAATTTGCTCCACAACTAGGACACTTGTGTTGATCAACCGTTATAGGTGTTCCACAATAATCACATTCTAATTCAATTTTCTTTTCTTTTTCCATTTTAGCACCTACTCAAAATAATTATTTTTCTTTCCAAACATAGCTTTGATGAATCTTCCCATAGCTCTTCTTTTGGTTAACCAAGTAAATTGAGCATGATTCTTTGTATTATTCGCGATTCTTTCAACCATAAATTCCGCAATCGTTTCTGGTCGATCTCCTAAAATATTATATACATTCTTTGTCTTTTCATCGAGTTCAATATGGTCTCCATCTCCCAAAGAAGTATGAATAAAATTCGTAATCATAATACCAGGAGTAATTTTACCAACTACTATTTCTCCACTAGCATCATCTGCTTCTTTCGCAAGAGCCTCTGTAAAATAAGTAACTCCTCTTTTAGCAGTTCCATAAATACTTAAACCTGTCATAGTAGCATTATCAGAACCAAATCCTTCTACATTGTAGATAGCTCCACTTTTATGTTTTAACAAGATAGGCATAATTAATTTACTACAAATAATCGTACCTTTTAAATCAATATCTATTAGTCGATTAATAACAGAATCCTCTAATTCCCAAATAGGTTCATTTGGTTGATTAACACCTGCATTATTAATCCAAATATCAATCGTCGTAAATTTCTCTAAAATATGAATAATACAATTCTTTACTTCTTCTCCATTGGTTACATCCATATGACAAGACATATAAGATGCATTCGAAGTAACTTTAGAAAGTCTTTCTTCCGCCTTTTGAATTTCTTCATCATTTACATCACAAATAACTACATTAAAACCTCTTTGATAGAATCGCTCTAACATAGCATAACCAAATCCTCTAGCACTACCCGTAATTACAACTGTTTTCAATGTATCACTCCTCAAAAATATAAGACGCTAAACTAGGTAATTCCGTAACATCATGAATGGAGTATTTAGAAACTAAATTATCTCCAAAACCGTATTTAGCATATACAAAAGTTCCTCCTGCATCAATAGCAGAAACTTGATCTTTTAATGTATCTCCTACATAGATAATTTTCTCTGCTTTATATTTATCTTTTACTTTACGCATAGCTTCTGCCTTTGAAATAAAGAAATTAGAAGCTGCAACATAATCCGTAATATAATCAGAAACATTTGCTTCCTGTATAAAGTTTTCAATATAAAAATCATTGGAACAATTACTTACAATACATAGAATATACTTTTTAGATAATTTTGCAATGATCTCAGAAACATGTGGGAATACTTTTCCCATTACAAGACCTTCTTTAATTAATTCTCCTTCTCTTTCATAAATCTTTTCCAAAAGAGCTTTCGCTTCTTTTTCTTTTAATGTAGGAAAATATCTCTCTGCACAAGTATCAAACTCATATCCCATATTTTCCACAATCACTTCT
>CAMZHD010000073.1 GCA_947306705.1 uncultured Caryophanales bacterium | reverse complement strand
TTCCAGTAGATATTAACCCTAACTTCCGTATGATTTCAGCTGGTAACACATCTGGTTCAGGAGAAAACGAAGCATTCTCATCACGTGGAAAAATCGATGAGTCAATTCAACAAAGAATGACTCCTATCTATATCGATTTCGATGATAGAGTAGAACAAAAAATATTAGAAGGATATCCAGTATGGTATAAATTCATTACAGACTTCAGAAGAATCTGTACAGAATATGCTGAAAATAATGGATTATCTTCTACATTAGGAGCAACAACGACAAGAGACGCTGCTGCTATTAAAAAATATATTGATCACAATAGTAAAACCATTGACCAAATTATTGCTGAAAAATTCGTACAAATTAAAGATTCAGAATATAGAAAAGCTTTAGCAAGAGAAATTGCAGAATTATATCATGTAGACTATGATGGAGCAAATAACCCATCATTCAAAAAAACACTTGCTTCAGCAGACGAAAAAGTATTAGCTAAAAAATTCATTTACTATTGTAAAGAAGGAGTGAAGTAAGTTGGAAAAAATTCCACAAAACTTTAAAACATTCCCTAAAAATGTATGGGAACCAAGACAAGTACAAACTTCCGAAGAAAACTATACATTATTTGGATTTCATTTCAAAGGAATACAAGACTTTTATGATTTCCTAAAAAAAGAACCAAGAATTAATAAAGAAGTATGGGGTGGAGGATTAGAAAGTATTAATAATGATGCAGACTTTGCAGGAGAACCATATGAATCTGCTGTCGAAAAATTAGTAAGAGAGATGGATCCTGGTTATCAAGAATATTTACAAATTCAAAAAAATATTCACGCAAAAGCTGCCAAAGTACATGAATATCAACTCATCAAATCCGTTGCAGGAGGAATGGTAAACCCAGTAGACTACACAACCGGAAGCCCAACCATTTATCGTTCCAGTAGATTGATTACCAAACCAAAATTCTTAACGATTGATACCCAAGTAGCATATCTTTCACATACATCAAAAAGCCAAGTATTCAATCGAGCAATCATTATTACAAACTTAATTCGTGCATTAGAAAGAAAAGGATACAACGTAGACGTAAATTCTTTCATGTTAGCTTATAAAGATGATGAATTAATTCAAGCTATTTTCCAAATCAAACAACATGGAGAAAGAACGAATTATCAATCTCTTTATAAATCATTAGTAGATGTAGAATTTTTCAGAAGATTATGCTTCCGACTAATGGAAGTAAGTGATGTAGAAAATGATTGGAGTTGGGGATATGGTAGAACCGCAGAAGAATCTCTCGCAAGAGAAGTATTAAAATTAAAGAAAGATGACATCTATTTTGATCAACCATCCGAGATGGGAATCTACGGACATGATATTGGAGATGACTTTGAAAATGCAATAGAACATTTAGGTTTAGAAAAAATAATTGACGTTCCAAGAGAAAAAGAAATCTTAGAGGAATGTGTAAAAGTATTAAGAAAGTAGAAGGAAACTTCTACTTTTTTTAGGAAATCTATTGACAAAAGTTTCTGTTATTAATAAAATGTTATTAACAAGAGAAAAAATGATAGGAGGATTCATATGGAAAAGATTAAAAACTTAAAAACTTATAAAGGCTGCTTAATTATCGTAGACATGGTAAATGGTTTTATCAAAGAAGGAGTTCTACATGATGAAGAAATCGCAAAAATCATTCCACGTATTATTGAATTAATTAAAGAAGCTAAAAAGGAAGGAAAACTAATTGTATTCGTAAAAGATACCCATACAAAAGATTCTGCTGAATTCGAACGTTTTGGAGAAACAGAACACTGCTTAAAAGATACGTTGGAATCTCAAGTTGTAGAAGCCTTAAGACAATATGAAATGGAAGAAGACACCATTAGTATTGAAAAGAATTCAACATCCTTCATGGAAGCACCAGACTTTAGAGAATTAATGGAGCATGAACAAGAAATGAATGATTTTGATGTCGTTGGTTGCTGTACGGATATTTGTGTGATTAACGGAACGATAGGACTTGCTAACTACTTAGATCAATGGAACAGACGTCATACAATTCGTGTTCATGAAGATGCAATCGCAACATATGGAGAAGCAAACAGACAAAACTATGTAGATGCAGCAAAATTATTAATGGAACAACAAGGAATTCAATTAGTAAAAAAGAAATAGGTGAGATTATGGAAAATAAAACAATCATGACAGATTTATATGAACTAACAATGGCACAAACATATTTTAAAGAAGGAAAGAAAGAGGAAATTTTATACTTCGATCTTTTCTTCAGACAAAATCCTTTCGCAGGAGGATATACAATGAGTGGTGGATTAGATGCCATCATTGAGTATATTGAAAACTTTCATTACGGAAAAGAAGAAATTGATTATTTAAGATCAATTAATAAATTCTCAGATGATTTTCTAGATTATTTGAGTAACTTAACATTCAAAGGAGATATCTATGCTGTACCAGATGGAACAGCTGTATTCCCAAATGAACCAGTTCTAACAGTAAGAGCGGATGCTGTAACGGCACAACTTTTAGAAACAGCTCTCCTTGCTTGTTTCAATCATGCTAGTTTAGTTATCACGGCTTCTAAAAGAATTACAAAAGAAGCCAAAGGAAAACCAGTCATGGAGTTCGGTGCTAGACGTGCAAGAGGAATTGATTCAGCAATCGAAGTAAGTAAAAATTCTATTATTGGAGGATGTGTAGGAACCAGTAATACGTATGCTGCTATGAAATATAACATTCCAGCATTAGGAACCATGGCACACTCTTTAGTAACAGAAAATGAAGATGAATATGAAGCATTCTTAGGATATGCCAAAGCAAATCCAAATAACTGCTTATTCTTAGTAGATACTTATGATACCTTACGTTGTGGTATTCCAAATGCCATTAAGGTAGCAAACGATTATTTAAAACCAAATAATCTTCCATTTAAAGGAATTCGTATCGATAGTGGAGACTTAGCATATTTATCAAAAGAAGCAAGAAAGATGTTAGATGAAGCAGGATATCCTGAAGCAACCATTTGTTTAAGTAATGGATTAGATGAATATACAATTAAAGATTTACTAGAACAAGGAGCTGTCTTTGATTCTCTAGGAGTAGGAGATAATATTGCCGCAGCTAAAGAACGTGTAGGTGGAGTTTATAAATTAGTAGCCGTAGAAGAAAATGGAAAACCATCTCCTCGTATGAAAATCA
>CAMZHD010000072.1 GCA_947306705.1 uncultured Caryophanales bacterium | reverse complement strand
ATAATTGTTCCTTCCACTATAATGTATTCTTCCTGATCTGTTTCTTTTCCATCTACTAAGATTTGAACTTGATTCTTTGTGAATATTGCTTGAATGGTTTTTCCAAAATGTTTTCCCTTCCAAGAACCTTGTAGAAACTCTTCTGTTGCATCATCATAGATAATTTGATTGGATTTTTCAGTTGTAAAGTCATATCCATTTTGAATTGCTAAAGTATGAAAAGCATCATAAATATCAAAAGATGCTTCTTCTGTAATGGTCATAGATTGATTTGAATGTTTATATATCTTTTCTCCAGATTCATATTCTACTGAAATGGTATCTCCTAATCCTTCTGGAAGGCCTCCTACTTCATAGACACTTCCGTTATTCTTACTAATTTGATCTTTTTCAATGATGGATTGTAATTTCTTTAGAAAAGATAAATCCGATGTGTCGAATAATAATTTGAAACTCGATCCGTCCCTTGTTCTAGAAAAGGCACCTGAAGAGGTGATTGTGAGTGTATTATTATTCTTTTTACATAATAATTTATAGTTTGGATGAATATATTCAAAAGAAATAATATCTTTTGATTGAATCCTATCATCATATCCTTGGAGTTTTTGATCTGTTACAACTCCTCCACAGATTATTTCATTTGGATCTATCATAGAATTCTCCTATTCTTCAAAGAATTTTGTTAATTCTTTTTCTACTTCATGAAAGTTTTTAGGCCACATCATATAGCCAGTTGCAGAAATAGATTCTCCTGATTCTAGACGAATAGACAAATTAAAGTCTCTACCATCTAATACTCTATTATCACTTTTATTAAAGCCATTCCAGGAAGATACATTGTATTTATTTAAAAGATCTTCTAACTCTTTTACTCTTTCTTTTGAAATTATTTTTTCTTCTGCCTCTTCTTCTCCTAATTTCTTTACTTGTTGGATACATTTGTTATTACACTCAATCGAATAACTCACATATCCATTCATCATCATACTTACTGTGTATGAGAAACGAAACATTTTAATGTCTTCAATTGGTTTGTGATTTCTCCATGTCATCATAATTCCTCCTAAAACTATGGTTGATAGGATGATTCCTATCACAAGTGTTTTCCCTTTCATTGACTGATTTCCTCTTTATCAACTATTTTTAGTTTTTGTTTTTCTGTTTTTCTTCTATATTTTGTTTCAATGACATAATAGTCTGTTGAATTGGTTTCTATCTTGAATGGTTTCTTCTTTTGATAGATTGTAGAATCGATTAAAGATCCTTCTTCATCATACTGTTTGATAATTACTTTTTGTGCACGATTGGGAATATATAAATTTAAATTGATTTCTTCTTTTTGATTTGTGATTAAATAGTATTCTTGTTTTTTCTTATAATAATATAAATCATAAGAATCATTCTTTAGAATAGCTGTATTTATTCCCACTGTGAAATAATAATAAAGACCAATTCCTAATACAAGTAGTAAAGATCCTATTTTAAAAGCAATATGACTTGTGATGGTTTCTAATGTTAGATGATAATACCATTCTTCTATTTTTTCTAAATAATAGAAGATTGTTTTTTTATAGGCTTTTTCTTGTTCTTCTTCTGAAAAGGAATATTTACATTTCATACAATAAGAGGCTTTTAGTATATTCTTTGTATTACATTTTGGACATTTCATATTAACCTCCTATAGGGGTACATTTATTACACTCTGTTAGTTCTTTTGTACCCTCTGGACAAGTCATTTGAACTTCTTTTTCTTCTCTTGTATAACATCCATTTTCTACAGGTGTTCCCACTTCACAATAATAATAAACATTTATATTCCTTGTTTCATGACAAGTTCCTGCAGAGTCTTCTACTCCATTACATGTATATGTATAAGTATATTGATGAAAGTAAGTGCTTTTTCCTGTACAAGGCATTCCTTTTTGCCATAAAGTACCTGGTACGTCTGTAAAGATGTCATTACAATATTCAATGGCACATTCTCCTCTTACGATGGTAGTACCTAGTAATCTGTCTGGATCATAATTTGTGATTTGACTGGTATCAAATCCTGCTGTTGTACAAGTTTTGTTTTCTACTTTATCAATTCCATAATTACTTAAGCAAATATTATTACTTCTAGAAAATCCATCTGGACAAGAAGTTGCTTCTACTTTTGGATGAAGATCTTCTTTGATACAAATATCATTTTCTAATGTAAATCCTTCTTGACAGACTTTTATTTTATCTACTAAGTTTTTGTCTTCACAAATTTCTTTTTTGATTTCTTTTTCTTGGTATTCTAAAACTGGTTCTAAAGATTGTTTGATTCTATGTTGTTCTAATCCTTTTCCGATTAAGATTCCTCCAGTTAAAAGAATGGCACAAGTAATCGCAATTCCATATAAGTGTTTTATAATCCATAGTTTTAATAAATCTAAAATAGAATCTTCTATGTTTTCTTTGATATCATCTTGTAGGTGTTCTTTTAAATAGTCTTTTAATAGATGATTCTTTGGATTTAACTCTTCCTTACACTTTTTACATTTCTTCTCTTGTGGATTATTTTTCTCTCCACAAAAGACACAATATATACTTTCTTTTTTCATAGGATTCTCCTATCTTCTTTTCTTTATTATACAAAAAGAGTAGAATTTTTTCTACTCTTTTTATCTTCTATAAGTTTTTGCTTCAAACATATCACTTGTTAGAATATTTTTGATACTATATTCTCTTTCTTCTTGTCCCTCCATACAGAAACGTTTATTTCCTAAAAAGTAATAAAAGTATTCTGGAAAATATAAAGGTTCTCCTTGGAAAATAAAACTCTTTATAAAAGTGGGATTAATTGTTGGGATATATCCTACATAGGGATGTCTATCTATAATTCGATAACTCTCATCATATACTTTTACTGGGAGTGAAAAATCAAGTAATGCACATGTATTTTCTCCTGTATCTCTTTCTTTAAATTGTACAAAATTAAATGCATGTCCCATTTCCGATACTTGTGATTTTTCTCTTCCAATTGCGAAATAACATTTTATATTGAAGAAGCTCAATATATTTTGGGCAACGGCAGCAAACTCAGTACATAAAGCACTTCCTGTGTGTTTAAACATTTTTATACTATGATTATAAACGGGGTCAAAATAGTTTTCTTTATCTTTATAAATCATTCGAATAATAGACTCTCTATTTTTTTGATTCATAAAACCAAAGTATTGATGAAGAAATACTAGAATTTGATGAAATAATTCATATTCATCTTGTACTTCTTTTCCACGAATAAATCTACAAAAATCTAGGATTAAGTTTTCATCATCCATATAATAGTACATTCCTTCATTTCCAGGAATTCCTTGTCGATTATATCGAAAACCATAAACTACTTTCATATCTTTACGAATATATCCATAATAGAATTGTCTCATAGATACTTCTGGATTAATTTCTTCTTCTGATAGTTGATGATTTTCTCTATTATATCCAACATCAAATCCAACCGTATCATGAGGATCTCTTACTTTTGATTTATTCTCTAATTTTTGAATTCTTTTTCTTACAAAAGTTTCTAATTCTTCTTCTGGAAGACTACATATTTTATCATAAAAGTCCATTTCAATTTTTCGCTCTTTAAAATTGTTTTATATTATAACATTATCTTAA
>CAMZHD010000071.1 GCA_947306705.1 uncultured Caryophanales bacterium | reverse complement strand
TAATAATTGAGTAATTCCCTCTAATGCAAAGAATTCACATTGTACTGGAATTATTACTGAATTAGAAGCTACTAAAGCATTTGTAATAATAAAATCTAGTGATGGTGGACAATCGATAATAATATAATCAAAGCTGTCTCTGATGTCTACTAAATTATTTTTTAATTGTTCATTGAAATTGAATCCTACTTCTGTTCTACTTTTTTCTAATAATTCAGTTCCTAGACCTGCCATATTAATAGAAGAAGGTATTACGAATAGATCTTTATACTTTGTTTTTACCATTGCTTCTGAGATTTTGCATTCTCCAATTAATACATCGTATATACTTTTTTCAATTTCACCTTTGTTAATTCCTACACCAGTAGTTGTATTTCCTTGTGGATCTAGGTCAATTAGTAAGACTTTTTTTCCTAATACTGCTAATGATGCTGAAAGATTGATACTTGTTGTTGTTTTGCCAACCCCACCTTTTTGATTTACTAATGATATAACCTTTCCCATCTAATCACCCATTTTCTACTTATATATTGTACCAAACAATAGTTATTTTTGAAACGATTTTCATAAAAAAAGTAGATTTTTTCATAAATCTACTTTTATTCATCTGACTTATTAATCTTAATAATAATTTGATAAGATTTTTCAAAGTTCATTTCATCCGTATTTACTTTAATACCATGATTGGTTAAATCAGTTATCAAATCTTTAATCTTTGCTGTTGCCTGTTCAACTGTGTATGGTCCATTGTCATTTGGTATTGGTGTATTTCCCATCGCAAGACTTAATAAACTATTTGGATTTTGTGATGGATCTGGTTGAGATAAGAACATACTATTTCCAACTGGATTAATAATACTATTTGGAACTTCAATAGATGAGAAATCTGATGTTTTGAAATAATCAGAAGAATGAGAAACTCTATCATCTAATGGTTCCATCTTAACAATTTTCTCTGCTGGTGTAATAAATTGATTTGTTGGTTTAGAAGAAGTTGGATTTCCTAGATTTAATAAGTTATCTAAGTCAGCTCCTCCTTTATTTTTATTAATATCTGAAGTATTATTTCTTACAGATTTTATATCTACATTTGTGGAAGTAGCAGGTGGTAAATTTAATATATCCATATCTGCAGCTTCATTTTCTTCTTTTTCAATTTCTCCATAATTTATAAATTTACCCATTGTAGAATCCTCTCCTTCTGGTGGGGCGATTGTTACTTTTCCGTAATTTGAGTGATCTTCTGGAAGTTCAGCCGTTGGAACTAATGGATTGTTGTTAACAAAAGCATTTGTTGATGCAAATAGTTCTTCTGGTTCTTCTTCCTCTTCTTCTCTTACTGGAACTGCAACATTTGGAGATTCACCTTTTATTTCTTCTTCGAGTGCACGTACACTCATTTTATTATCAATTATTTTTTTAAGCATTTCACGTTGTTTGCTTGAATCAGGAAGATTTAGTAATGTTCTTGCATGTCTTTCTGAAATTTGTTCTTTTAACAACGCATTTTGAACTTCTTCTGGAAGAGATAGCAATCTAATTTTATTTGCAATTGCTGATTGACTCTTTCCCATCGTCTTTGCAAGTTCTTCTTGTGTTAATTGATCAATTTCTAATATTTTTTGATACGTGCGGGCTTCTTCAATTGGGTTTAAATTTTTTCTTTGTAGATTTTCCAAAAGTGCAACTTTAGAACTTTCTTTATCATCTAAATCTCTAACAATTGCTGGAATTTTGGTTAATCCTGCTAATGCTGAAGCTTTATATCGTCTTTCTCCAGCAATTATTTCATATTTTCCATTTACGCTTCGTACAATAATTGGTTGAATTACACCATGTTCTTTAATAGAAACCGCTAGTTCTTTTAATGCTTTTTCATCAAAAACTTCACGTGGTTGAAATCTATTAGGAATAATATCATCTAAGTATAATTGTACGACTTCATCTCGATCATCTGGATACATAGCATTCCCCTCACTTTATTCTCTTATTTACCCTATATTAGCATTATACTCGATTTTATTGATTCTTTCAACTTATTTTTTCAATAAAAAAAGGATGTTTTCATCCTTTTATTTATGACTCATGACAACAAGACTTCTCTTACTATTTTCTTTTGGTAATAAGAATTCTTCTACTTTTAAAATGTTGTATTTTTGTTTTAATTTATTAGCTACAGATGTCGTTAGTTCTTCTTCAATATTTCCTTTCATAGCAACAAATACTCCATCTTTTGATACTAAGTGCATTGTGTAATTTACTAATTTTTCAATATTTGCAACGGCACGAGAGGTAACTACATCATATTGTCCTTTATAATCTTCTCCTCTAGAATGAATTGCTTCTATATCTGTTAGTTGTAGTACTTTTATGATTTCATTTAAATAATTTACTCTTTTTTGAAGAGAATCAATTAATGTTACTTTTAAATTTGGAAATACTATTTTCAATACGATTCCAGGAAACCCAGCTCCTGTACCAACATCACATAGTGTTCTTTTTTCTTTTAGATCAACAACTTTAGTAATTGTAAGAGAATCATAAAAGTGCTTTAAATATACTTCTGTTTCTTCTGTGATTCTTGTTAGGTTAATTTTTTCATTCCATTCTAGCATTAGATGATAGAACTGATCTAATTGTTTTAATTGTTTTTCTGTAATCTCTATATTGATTTCTTTTAAAGCTTCTATAAAATCTTCTTTATTCATCTCTTCCATACTCCTTTTTTAAGTATACAGATAGAATGGATATATCAGAAGGGTTTACTCCACTAATACGAATTGCTTGTGCGATTGTTGTTGGTCTTACTTCTTTCAATTTTTGTCTTGCTTCACTTGCAATATTATTTACTTTGTCATAATCAATGTCTTCTGGGATTTGTTTCTTTTCTAGTTTCAGCATTTTTTCTGCTTCTTTATAGGCTTTTTTAATATAACCTTCATATTTTAAGAAGATTTCCACTTGTTCTTTTATTTCGTCAGAATAAGGAAATTCGATAAAGTTTTCTAGGAAAGATACGGTTATTTCAGGTCTTCTTAATAGATTTTCTAATGTCATTGTTGCGGTTGGTACTGGTATATTGTTTTCTAAAAATACTTTTTCCACAGAATCTGTGATTTTTAATTTATTCTCTTGTAACCATTTTAAACATTCTTCAATATTCTTTTCTTTTTGATCTAAACGAGATAATTGTTCATTATCGATTAATCCTACTTCATAACCATAACGTCTTAATCTTTGATCTGCATTATCACTTCTTAATAAAAGACGGAATTCTGCACGGGATGTTAATAAACGGTAAGGATCTCTAATTCCTTTTGTAATTAAATCATCGATTAATACTCCAATATAGGCTTCATTTCTTTTTAATACTAATGGTTCTTTTCCTTCTAGTTTTAAACTTGCATTAATCCCAGCCATTAATCCTTGGCATGCGGCTTCTTCATATCCACTCGTTCCATTGATTTGACCTGCTGTGAACAGATTTTCTAATATTTTTGTTTCTAGGGATGCTTTTAATTGTGTTGGATAGATTGCATCATATTCAATTGCATATCCATATTTTAATATTTTTGCATGTTCAAATCCTGGAAGGGAATGTACCATTAATTCTTGTACTTCTGGAGGCATAGATGTTGAAAAACCTTGTAAGTACATATCATCATAATATCTACTTTCTGGTTCTA
>CAMZHD010000070.1 GCA_947306705.1 uncultured Caryophanales bacterium | reverse complement strand
TTCTTGGTGGAGGAGCTGCCGCAGGTGGTGGAGCCGTTATCGGAAAGAAACTAAGTGTGATCCGATTCACACCAGAAGACTGGGATGCATTAGGTGCAGATTATCAATCTATTATTCAAAGAGTCATGAAAAGATCTGGCTTAACAGATGAAGAAATTGAAATATTCAAAATATCAAAATTCCAAATTCTCGCAAGTGAAATCAATGAACACGTTAAGAGAATTGAAAAAGCATATGAAGTAAATCCAGAAGTAGAAGAAGATTTAGTAAATTTATATAACTTCTCAATGTTTGATGAAACACACAAAGTAGTAAAATACTTACTATTCATCACAATGATTATCGATGGAAGAAACTTAATCGATCAATATAATATGTATAATATTATTAATCAAAACTTTGATGATGTAGATGATGCTGACTTTATCTATTCAGGAATTACAATGGATGAATACTTCTATGATATGGAAGAAGACAAAGCAACACCTACTTTACCTAAATTAGAAAAATTAGGAGAAGATAAGGTACCAGAAACAGCAAAAGATAAAGAATGGCTACAAGGAATTGGAATAAATGAATAGTAAAAGGAGATTCAAATGAATCTCTTTTTAATTGAAATAATAAACAGTTATACATAACTAAAATATGAAACACTAATACACAAATTAGAATATAATAGTATTTTGATACTAAATATATAAAAACAAAAGAGTAGAAAAAACTATTAAAGTATAAAAAACGGGAATATGTAAAGGAAAGATAGAATCCACCACATTCATCGGCAATAAAAGGAAAAAATGATACACTTAATATGATATTATGGATAAGTGGTGATGTTATGGAAACAAGAGAACAAAAGAACAGTTTACAAAACAACTTAAACATTGTGAACAATCTATGGAGGTCACTTTGACATTCCACAAGTAAAAAGTCATGTAAAAGAATTAGAAAAAGAAACAGAAAAACCAGATTTCTGGAATGATCGATCAAAAGCAGAAGACTTGTTAAAAGAAATTAATGAATCAAAAGAATTAATTCGTCAAATAGAATCATTAAAAGCAGAATTAGAAAGTAATTTAGAAATGATTACACTTCTAGAAACAGAAGAAGACGAAGATTTATTCCAAGATATTACAAAGAATATAGAAGATTTATCCAAGAGAGTAGAAGAATTGAATATGCTTCTTCTATTAAATGGACCTTATGATAAAAATGATTGTATCTTAGAAATTCATCCAGGAGCAGGAGGAACAGAATCTTGTGACTGGGCCAATATGTTATATCGAATGTATCTAAGATGGTGTGAAAAAAAGAAATACAAGGTAACGCTTTTGGATTATCAAGAAGGAGAAGAAGCTGGAATTAAAAGTGTATCCATTATGGTAAAAGGATTAAATGCTTATGGATACTTAAAAAATGAAAAAGGCGTTCATAGATTAGTACGTCTATCTCCCTTTGATTCCAATAATAGAAGACATACATCTTTCGCATCCGTAGAGGTAACACCAGATATCGATAAAGATGTAGATATTGAAATTGATGAAAAAGACTTAAAAATAGATGTATATCACTCATCAGGAGCCGGAGGACAAGGTGTTAATACAACAGATTCAGCTGTTAGAATTACTCACTTACCAACAAAAATAGTCGTTACCTGCCAAAATGAAAGAAGTCAAATTCAAAATAAAGAACAAGCTTTAAAAGTATTAAAGAATAAATTATTATTACGAAAACTAGAAGAACAAGAACAAGAACTTAATAAAATTAAAGGAGAACAATCTAACATAGATTTTGGTTCTCAAATTAGAAGTTATGTCCTACATCCATATTCATTAATAAAAGATCATCGTACGAATACAGAAACAAGTAATGTAGGAAAAGTATTAGATGGAGATATTGATCTATTCATAGAGAGTAATTTAAAGAAGGGGTTATAATGAATTTTTTCTCGAAGTTAAAAGACATTCAAGTAGATCATAATACGAAAAAAAATTGGATAAGATACTGCCAATTCTTTTTCGGTTTAATTATTGTAGCCTTTGCTTATAACATGTTTATTGCATCCAATGATTTAGTACCAGGAGGAGTAGGAGGAATAGCTGTTATTGCGAAAAATCTATTCCAAATAGAAAACTCTTTAACAATTTTGGTATGTAATATTATCTTATTATCGTTAAGTTATGTTTTATTAGGAAAAGAAAAAACAAGATCCACCATACTAGGATCCATTCTATTTCCATTCTTTGTCAAACTAACAGAACATGCTAATGTATGGATTCAATTTGATACATCCAAGGTATTATTAATGGCCATCATGGGAGGAACATTCTTTGGTTTTGGAGCAGGTTTAATCTTTAAAGCAGGATTCACAACAGGAGGAACCGATATCCTCAATCAAATCATTTCCAAATATGGAAAACTAAGTATGGGAAAAAGTATGCTTTTAAGCGATGGATTAATTGTACTTCTTTCCGGAGTATTCTTTGGAATTGATAGTATGTTATATTCTATCTTAATTCTTTACATGATCAGTGTTATATCCGATAAGATTGTATTAGGAATATCAAGTAATAAAATGTTCTATATCATTACGGATAAAGAAAAAGAAGTAAAAGAATACATTATAAAAGATATGAAAACAAGTCTGACTTTATTTAAAGCAAAAGGTGGATTTGATCAGCATAAAGAAAATATTATTATGACAGTTTTACCATCAAAAAAATATTATGAATTAAAAGAAGGTCTGAAAGAAATTGATGCGAATGCATTCTTTATGGTAACAGACGCTTATGAAATGTTTGGAGGTGATGAAGATGGAAGCAGTCATTAAAAAAATTGAAAGAAAAAAGCAAATATCTAGAATGATTGTTTTAACAGCATCTTTATTATTAAGTGCCATTCTATACAATGTCATCTTACTACCTCTTAACTTAGTAATTGGTGGTACCGGAGGAGTTGCGATTATCACAAAAGCTCTATATGGTATTAATCCATCTATCATGATTTTTATTCTTTCGGTAGCCTGCGTTGTGGTAAGTTTCTTATACTTAGGATTTGATAAAACCATGACAACGATTGTAGTAAGTATTTTATATCCTATCTTTGTAGAACTAACAGCTCCTATGATTCAATATTTCCCAAAAGAAACAGATACTTTATTATTAGTCGTATTCGCAGGAGTAATCGGTGGAGTATCAGCAGGATTAATTTATAAAACAGGTTATAACAGCGGTGGATTTAATGCCATTACCCAAGTTTTATATGAACAAAAAAGAATATCTCTTGCCAAATCAAACTTTGTGATTAATGGAATTGTTGTCCTATTAGGAGGATTCTTCTTTGGAGCAAACAATGCCTTATATGCAATTATCTATCTTTATATTTGTAATATTGTAACAGATAAAGTATTACTAGGAATTTCTAATAATAAAGCATTCTATATCATTACGGATAAAGAAGAAGAAGTAAATGATTATATTATGAGAACACTAGAACATACCGTAACCATCTTTGATGTAAAAGGTGGATTCTTAGAGCAAAAACGTAGAGTCCTATTAACCGTTATTCCATCTCGTGAATATTATCGGGTAACAGAAGGTATCAAAGAAATAGATCCAAACGTCTTCTTCGTCGTAACAGATTCCTACCAAGTAGAAGGCGGAAAATAGTGTGAAATAGTGCCAAATAAAGGTAAAGTCACTTGACTTTCCTTTTTTTTGAACTTGTATCATG
>CAMZHD010000069.1 GCA_947306705.1 uncultured Caryophanales bacterium | reverse complement strand
AAGAAGGTTTAATTGTTACTGGAGGATCAGGAACCAGAGAAGATCCATATGTGATTGAACCTTCAGATAATAAATAGTATTAGAAAATCTCGTTTTTATAAAAGAAAGGAGTACAGCATGAGAAGAAATAGAAAAAATTTATATGGAATACTGATTATATTCCTTCTAGGATTAGGACTTGGTTATGCTGCTTTAACAACCAATCTAAGTATCAATGGAACCGCTCATGTAGATAATGCTACATGGAATGTTTATTGGGATAATGTTCAAGTAACAAGTGGTTCTGTCACAGCACCAACTCCTACAATCTCCAATCAAACAACCGTATCTTATGAAATTACACTTCATCAACCAGGAGATTTCTATGAATTTACTGTTGATGCAATAAATGCAGGAACCATCGATGCTATGATAGAGTCTGCAACATCTAAATTAAACAATTCACCGATTACATCATTGCCTGGTTATATCTATTATTACGTATCTTATGACAATGATGTTAGAATTTTTCCAAAACAATATTTAAAAGCTAATACAACAGAAAAAATAAAAGTAAGAGTAGAATTTAGAAATGATATCAATCAAGAAGATTTACCGGGAACTGCTCAAAATCTATCCTTTTCGTTAGGAATTAGTTATGTACAAGCTGATAGTACTGCTCAAATAAGATCTCAATACATAAGCCATTCGGGTTGCTTTGAAGCTGATGGTCCAGTTATATCAAACACGGAACCAAGTGGAGAGAACACGTTCTTAATCACTGAAAATGGAAATGGAACGGAACAAGGGCGTATTATAAAAGTAAGAATTAGATACGATGCTCCTTTTTTTACACTTCTAGGGGAGAGAACTCCAGAAGCTATCGCAAGAAATCGAAGAGTAATAAAATCTAATTGTCCACCTGAAAAGTTTAGTATTGATGGTTCTGGAGGATATGAATGCTCAATAGGAGGAGGAGATTTTCTTTTACTTAGATCAAACGGTGAGATTTCAATACATGAACAGGTAACAGTTGATAGTACAGGAACAAGTAGTTTTAATATTGGTCCAAATATGTCATGCTTCTAAAAGAAAGGAGCACAACCAGAAGGATAAGAAGAGTTTTTACTCTTCTTTTTATATGTTTTATTTTGATAATATGGTATAATAAATTGAGTTATGGAAGGAGTGTTTTTCATGGAAGAAAAGCTTACAAGAGAAGAAGTATTGCATGTAGCAAATCTTGCTCGTATTAAATTATCAGAAGAGGAAATTGAAAAATACCAAGTTGAATTAAAAAAACTATTAAATGATGTAGAAAAGATAAATGAAGTAGAAGGATATGATGATGATATTCTTATTGCTTGTTGGGATAGAAATACAGAATTAAGAGAAGATACAGAAGGGGAAATGTTAGATCCTAAACAAGTAGTAGAAAATGCTCCTCATCATACAGGTAACTACATTGAAGTACCAGTAGTTATCGGAGAAAGTGAGGGTGCATAAGATGAAATATTTGAATAAAGGAATTGAAGAGATTCATGAGTTATTAAAAAGTAAAAAGATTAAACCAATCGATTTAGTAGAAGAAGCTTTTGAAAACATTGAGTCTCATAAAGAATTAAATGCTTACATTACTTTAAATAAAGAAGAAGCTATTCAAAGAGCAAAAGAATTAGAAGATAAAGAAGTAGATAATCTTTTATTTGGATTACCAATTGCAGTAAAAGATAATATCGTTACAAAAGGTCTTAGAACAACTTGTGGTTCTCATATACTAGAACCATTCATTCCGGTGTATGATGCAACAATTGTAGAGAAAATTAAAGAAAAGAATATGATTATTATTGGAAAAACCAATATGGATGAATTTGCGATGGGATCTAGTTCTAGAACTTCATACTTTGGAGCACCTAAGAATCCATGGAATCCTACAAAAATAACAGGAGGATCTTCTGGAGGTTCTGCTGCAACAATCGCTGCAAGAGATGTTTTATTTGCAATTGGATCTGATACAGGTGGATCAATTCGTCAGCCAGCTTCTTATACAGGAATTGTAGGAATGAAACCAACCTATGGAAGAATTTCTCGTTATGGATTAGTAGCCTTTGCATCTTCCTTAGATCAAATGGGACCAATGACGAAGAATGTATATGAAAATGCTGTTCTTTTAAATGCCCTTGTAGGAAAAGATGACAAAGACTTAACATCTGCTGATAGAGAAGAAGAAGACTTTACTAGATTCATTGGAAAAGATATTAAAGGAATGAAAATAGCAGTTCCTAACTTCTTAATGGGAGATATTGTATCAGAGGAAGTAAAAGAAAAGATTCATGATACAATCGCCTTATTAGAAAAGAATGGAGCAATTGTTGATAGAGTAGATGTTAAATACTTAGAAAATGCAATGACCTTATATCAAATTATCGCAATGGGAGAAGCTTCTTCTAACCTTGCTAGATTCGATGGAATTCGTTATGGTTTCCAAGCAGAAAATGTAAAAAATATTGAAGATATATATTTAGAAACAAGAGCACAAGGTTTTGGAGAAGAAGTAAAAAGAAGAATTATGGTAGGATCTTACTTATTAAGTGGAGAAAATGCCAAAGTTTATTATCATAAAGCATTATCCATCAGGGATGATATGAGAAAAGAATTCAAAAAGGTATTTGAAAACTATGACTTAATCATTGGACCAACCACTGTTACAACGGCTTATGACTTAACAGATCCAATGGATGATCCTAGAAAATCATTTATGGATGATGTATTAGTCATTCCTGTTAACATGGCAGGACTTCCTGGTATGAACATTCCAGTAGGATTTAGTAAAGATCATATGCCAATTGGAATGCAAATCATTGGAAATTCTTTTGAAGAAGCCAAAATATATCAATTAGGAAGTTTCATTGAAAAAGAATTAAACTTAGATCTTGTTCCAGGAGGTGAGAAATAATGTCAAATTATATTCCAACAATTGGTGTAGAAGTACACGTAGAATTAAAAACAAAGACAAAGATTTTCTCAGACTCTAGAAATGGATATGGGCAAATGGCGAATTCCCTAACGAATGTCATTGACTTAGGCTATCCAGGAACATTACCAACCTTAAATGAACAAGTAATTGATCTAGCAATTCGTGCCGCAACGGTATGTAATTGTAAGATACAAAAAGTAATGCATTTTGATCGTAAAAACTATTTCTATCCAGATATTCCAAAGAACTATCAAATTACACAAAATGATACTCCTATTGGATATGATGGATATGTAGAAATTACAAAAGAAAATGGAGAAACCAAGAAAATCTACATTGAAGAGATGCATATAGAAGAAGATACATGTAAGAGTGCTCATAGAGGAACAAAAACATTCCTAGACTTTAATAGAGCAGGAGTTCCTTTAATTGAGATTGTTACAAAACCATGTATGTCTAGTGGAGAAGAAGTAAAACTATACTTAGAGAAATTAAGAGAATTATTATCTTTTGGAGATATCAGTGATTGTAAGATTGAAGAAGGATCTATGAGAGCCGATGTCAATGTATCCATTCGTAAGAATGAATCAGATCCACTAGGAGTAAAAGCAGAAATTAAGAATATTGGTTCTATTTCAAATGCAAAACTAGGAGTTGAAAAAGAAATAGAAAGACAAACAAAATTATATGATGCAGGAGAAACCTTTAAACCACAAACAAGACGTTTCGATGATAAACTACAAGATACCGTTTTAATGCGTGTAAAAGAAACAGGAAATGATTATCGTTATTTCCCAGAACCAGATATTCCATTTGTAGTAATTACAGATGAAATGATTGAGAGAGCTGTAAAAACAATTCCAATGTTACCAGATGAAAGAAGAGAAAAATACCATGAATTAGGTATTTCTGATATTAATACAACAAAGATAGTACAAAACAGACCATTAAGTGATTTTTTAAATACAATGTTAGATGAAAAAATTAATTTCCAAGTAGCAAGTAACTTAAAAGCCAGTCATAGTAAAATTGAAAAAAGAGA
>CAMZHD010000068.1 GCA_947306705.1 uncultured Caryophanales bacterium | reverse complement strand
ATCCAATATTATATAAGAATTGTACCCAGAATCTTGCATATAATAAGTGTCTTGCGGTATGTTCCATACCACCATTATACCAATCTACTCTTTTCCAATACTTCATAGCATCCATTCCAGCAAATTCTTTATCGTTATGTGGATCCATAAATCTTAAGAAATACCAAGAACTTCCAGCCCAGTTAGGCATAGTATCAGTCTCTCTCTTAGCATCTCCACCACATTTAGGACACTTACAATTTACCCAATCAGTAATGTTTGCTAAAGGAGATTCTCCATCTTCAGTAGGTTCATATTCTGCTACATCTGGTAACAATAATGGTAAATCCTCCTCATTCATTGGAACCCAACCACATTTAGGACAATTAATCATTGGAATTGGTTCACCCCAGAATCTTTGTCTAGAGAAAATCCAATCTCTCATCTTATAATTATTAACTCTTCGTCCAATTCCTTTTTTAACTAACATATCAGAAATAGCTTCACGAGCTTCATCAACAGTCATATCATTGAATTCTTCTGAATTCATCATCTTATATCCATGACCCATATATTCAGTCTTTTCAATCGCATGTTCTGTTGTATCTCCACAATCAATAACTTGAATATACTCTAGATTATGAGCTTGTGCATATTCAAAGTCTCTTTGATCATGACTAGGTACCGCCATAACAGCACCAGTTCCATAATCTCCTAATACGAAATCTCCTAAGAATACAGGAACTTCTTTTCCATTAACAGGATTAATTGCTTTAATTCCTTGAATTTCAACTCCTGTTTTTCCTTTATTTAATTCCGTACGATCCATATTAGACTTTTTAGCAGTCTCTTGAATATACTCATTCACTTCATCTACATTTTGTACTCTTGGCATTAATTCTTTAATTAATTTTCCATCAGGAGCAATTACAAAGAATGTAATACCATAAATGGTTTCTGGACAAGTAGTGAATACACTAAACTTTCCTCCTCCAACGATTTCAACATCTAATTCTACACCCGTAGATTTACCAATCCAATTAATTTGTCCTAATTTAACACGATCTGCAAAATTCGTATCTTCTAATCCATTCAATAAATCTTCTGAGTAAGATGCCATCTTAAGCATCCATTGACTCTTTTCTCTTTGTTCTACTTGAGAACCACATCTCTCACAAACTCCACCAGCAGCATCCTCATTAGAAAGAACTGTCTTACATTGAGGACACCAGTTTACTGGAATTGTATCCTTATAAGCCATTCCATGTTTATAGAATTGTAAGAACTGCCATTGAGTCCATTTATAATACTCAGGATCGGTAGTAGAAAATTGTCTACTCCAATCAAAAGAGAATCCTAAGGATCTCATTTGTTTTCCAAATACTTTAATATTATTTTCAACAACATTCTTTGGATGTTGATGAGTCTTAATCGCATACTCTTCAGCTGGTGCCCCAAAAGCATCATATCCCATTGGATACAATACATTATATCCTTGCATTCTCATCATTCTAGCTAAAGAATCTTGTGCTGTATAACTACGTACATGTCCAACATGAAGCCCAGATCCACTTGGATAAGGAAACTCTACCAAAATATAATAAGGAGGTTTCTTACTACCAGTTTTTGCTTCAAATGTTTTATGTTTTTCCCAATATTTTTGCCATTTTTGTTCTATTTTTAATGTTTCATTCATGTTTAATCATTCCTTTCTTCTTATAAAATAAATATACTAAATGATAACTAAGTAATATAATTACCAAAGTAGAAACAAATCCCACTAATATTTCTAAAAAGAAATTAGGGATCAGCAATATAATCGTAACCACTATAGAAATATCTAAAGAAGAAGTAATCGCAATTATTTGTAATAATTGTGGATAAGAAATCTTCTTTAAATCTAAATGATAATGATTCACTAAATAGGTAACCTCTAAAGGTTCTTTTTTCTTCTTTTCATTCTTTGCTCTTTTCACAATAAACAACTCATAGAGCAGCAGAGTAAAAAGAAAAGTCATAATAAATAACACTATATCTTTCATACATTCTCCTATAAAAAAACAATCCATCCCATAAGGACGAATTGTTCGCGGTACCACCTTAATTTATAAGTATACTTATACTCTCACATTGATAACGGAATTACCCAATTTGCTCCTAAGACAAGTTCATAAAAGTAGACTATCCATTCCCACCAACATGGACTCTCTAAAAGACATTCTTTTACTACTACTTCCCAGTCATCGCAAAATACAAGAATATTATAGCACATCCTAAAAAAAAAGAAAGCCTAAACTTTCTTTATTTTTGATTTGGTATATCATTGAAACAATCTGGATAAATTGTTTGCATCACAGTTTGTTCAAAAGACTCTTCTGTAGAAAAAAGCCTTCCAAATTGTTCATAAGAATACTCTTCTTCTGGATCTGTTCCAAAATAAGATTCAAATAATCGATGTTTTAACTCCTCAGGAGATATCTTTTGAATTTCATCTCCCTGTCCTTCATAAAAGGTACCTGCTGGTAAAGATAACAATACTTTCTTTTGAGTATCACTTAATCCTGCATAAGGACCATCTTCTCTTAATAAATTATTTAATACTTCTTTTAATAAAGAATCACTAGGAAATACATTCCTCAAGAAATCTAATACAGAAGAAGTACCTGCTAAATCAGTTTTTTCAAATGTTACTAGTTTTTTAACAACATCTTCTCCAGCATCTTTTACAAGTCCAAGTAAGAAATCATAGTTATCTAATAACTTCATTAATACTAAATCATAATCTGACAAATAAACTCCATCAATAGAATCAGACCAATAACGAATATCTCCATCATAAAATAGTAAAGATACATATTTACGAGCAACATTCATGATTTCTTCTTTTTCTTGACCGGTTATTCCTGCCAAACTACTAGATAGATAATCTTCATCCAAATCCCCAGTAAGGAGAAGTGCTAATAATTGATCATATAGTTTCTTTTCGTTGTCAAAATCAAGATTAATCGTAAAACGATCGATCATTCCATTTTTCAAAGCTTCTAATCGTTCATATCGAATATCTCTTTTACGATTCTCCATAAAAACTCCTCCTAAATCTCTCCTATATAGTCTAATAATTTCAAGAACAAGCCAATATGTTCTTTAGATAACCCTTTCTTCTTTAACTTACGTATTTCAATACGTTTCTTATCAATTGGTAATTCTCCAAAGACAATATCACTAATTTCTTCTTTTAAGTATGTATTAATCTTTAAGTCCATCAAGATACTGTCTAAATCATCATTAATCAAACGAACAGCATCAATTTCAATATCTTTTCCCTTACAGTTAATGGTTAACTGTCCGATCGTTGGAACATCTCTTACTTCTACTACGAAGTCATTTCCATCAACGTAATTTTCACATTCTAACTTATCTGCATTAAAGTAGATTGTAACACTTTCCGCTTTCTTTGTATTACGGAAAACCATCTTATAATTACGTTTTTCAGGAGCGATTCCACTCTTACCATCAATTGAACGGATAATAACCGTATAGTTATTTCGTAAGTAGTTATAATCAATAGATGTCTTTAAGAAATAACCTTGATGATATAAACCAGAGATTCCATCATCTTCATATAAGGTATAAGTATTACTTGCTCCTGGGAATATTTGAATCTCTAAATCAGTAGGAAGACCAATGTTATTGTAATCACTACGATTTGAGAAAGGAATAATAGAACCAGAATGAGCAAATACTGGATAATCTTCTTCTTTAAAGAATGATACATATTTCTTGTTACCTGGGAATTTCTTACCAGTAACTAAATCGTACCATGTACCATCTGGTACAAAGAATCTATGAATCGTACGATTCATAACAGGATCTTTTGGTTCCAAAATAGGACAAACCAATAATTGAGATCCTAAATAATATTGATTACGATATAAATCGTCATCATAAACCCACATATAATTATAATAGAAAGGTTGAACAAGAGGTGTACCACTCTTTGTATAATTATACGCTTCTGTATATAAATATGGAATTAAACGGTGTCTTAATCGTAAATAATCAGCTGCGATACTTTCCGTTTTAGCATCCCATAACCAAGGCTCTTTTTTATAATATTTTCCACGAGCTCCATGGAATCTCATAATAGG
>CAMZHD010000067.1 GCA_947306705.1 uncultured Caryophanales bacterium | reverse complement strand
TCTTCTGGTTTTGTTTCTTTTTCTCCAAATAGTTTATCTTTGTTGAAGTAAATGAATAAACCTAATCCTGCAATGATAAGAAGTAATAGAACTATTACTACTCCTGATCCTTTTTTATCTTTTACATCGTTCCATTGTTCCATTTCTTTTTCTTCTTTTTTCTTTTCTTCCATATTTACCTTCCTTTCTATTATCATTCTACCTCTATTTTTGATTATTATCAATTTATTTACTTAAAAAAATAGATTTGCTATAATAAGTTTGGTGATTACAATGGGATTATTTCAAAAGATTAAAAACATGTTTAAGGGATCTTCTGAAGAAGAAGTAGAAGTACAAGAAGAAGAGAAAATTGAAGAAGAACCTGAGGAAGTACCTGAGGAAGAATCTCCTGAAGAAGAGATTGAAGAGGAAATCCCTCAAGAAGAAGTAGTTGAAGAAAAAGTAGAAGTTCCTAAGAAAGAAAAGAAAAAAGGAATTTTTCAAAAGAAAGATAAAAAAGAAGAAGAGAAGAAATCTGTAAAGATTTATGAAAAGGGTCTTACGAAGTCTCGTCAAGGATTTGTTTCTAGACTTGCAGATTTAACGAATAAATATAGTAAAGTTACGAATGAATATTTTGATGAATTAGAAGAAATCTTGATTATGGCTGATATTGGGGTAAATACGGTTATGGACTTTATGGATCGATTAAGAGATAGAGTTCGTAAAGAAAGTATTACAGATCCATCTTTATTAAAAGAAATTATTGTAGATGAGTTGTTTATTATCTATGTTAATGATGAAGTGTTAAGTAATAAGATTCAATTCAATGAGAATGATATTTCTGTTATCTTATTTATTGGAGTTAATGGTGTGGGAAAAACTACTACGATTGGTAAGATTGGTCATAAATTGATTGATGAAGGTAAAAAAGTATTAATGGTAGGAGCTGATACCTTTAGAGCAGGTGCAGTAGAACAACTTCGTGAATGGAGTACTCGAGTAGGAGCTGGATTCTATGGAAAAGAAGAAAGTGATCCTGCTAGTGTTGTTTATGATGGAATTGAAATAGCTAAAAAAGAAGGATATGATGTAGTTCTTGTTGATACTGCTGGTAGACTTCAAAATAAAGTTAATTTGATGAAAGAATTAGAGAAAATCAATAAAGTTATTGATGGATTAGTAGAGGGTGGAGCAAGTGAAACATTACTTGTTTTAGATGCTACTACGGGTCAAAATGGTATTAGTCAGGCAAAGGCTTTTAAAGAGATTACGAATATTACAGGAATTGTTCTTACAAAACTAGATGGTACTGCGAAAGGTGGTATTGTTCTAGCAATTAAAGAAAGTGTTGGAATTCCTGTTAAATATATTGGTCTTGGAGAAACAAAAGATGATTTACAAGCATTTGATATTGAAAAATATATATATGGATTATTTAAGGATATGATGTAGATGGAAAAGAAACCGTTACATGAATATAATTTAATGGGAGTAAATATTCAATTCTTTTAACAGTCCTAGTACTTGTGATTGGAATTGTTAGTATTTTTGCGGGAAAAAAAGTTTTTATTCTATTTGAATTTTTATTAGGATTAGACTTATTTTCTATGGCTTATAATAATCACAATATTTATAAGAGAAAGAATACTACCATTCTTTATATACTATCTGGGATTGTGATGATTGTATTTGGAATATTATCTGTTTTAGGAGTGATTTAAATGAAAGATATTATTTATTATAATGAGTTATATGATTTATATGGATCTTTATTAACTGAGAAACAAAAAGAGTATTTTGAAGATTATTATTTTAGTAATTTAAGTTATTCTGAAATGGCTGAAAATTATGATGTTAGTCGTAATGCAACTTTTAAACAAGTTCATATTGTGGTTGAAAAATTAGAAGAATATGAAGAAAAATTAGGGTTGTATGCAAAAAAGAAGAAATTATTAGAAATTGCTTCTAAAGTAGAGAATTCTGATGTTAAGGAATTATTGGAAAATCTTCTATAATAAAAAATATTTATGGCAAAGGGCATCTTTATAAAAAAGATGCCTCTTTTTATTGAAATCATTGAAATTCTTGGGTATAAATTCTATAATAAAACTATAGGGAGAGGAGGTGAATATATGAGAAAATACTTTAGATTTTTATTGGTAGTATTTTTAATGCCATTATTCATTACGAAAGTTTATGCTGCAGAACCAACCGCTGAAGATGTTCTTGCAAGTATTCAAGATAGTTACTATATTGATGCAACTGAATATGAAGCTAAAACAAATGGAATTGAATCTTATTTAGACACGCTAATTCAAGCCGACTTATCCGCAAACGGAATTGATTTAGCTGCGATGGGATATACTGGTTTTAGTTATGTAATGGAAGATATTCACACTGGTTATTATGATTTCTTCAATGATGACTTTAGTGAGGATTATGAAAAATCATTTGCAATTACTTATAGTAATACTGGAACTGGTAATGAAGAAGATGAAGCAATGGTACAAGATTTCATGAATGAGACTGGAGAAGCTCTTGAATTTGAAGAGGAAGTTGATTTTGATGAAATCGATACTCATGAATATCAATATTTTGATGATACTTATCTTGAGGATCATGTATCTGAAGCTTTTGATGGAAGTAATATTCAATACTATTGGTCTGCTTACGTTGGAGGAGGTAGCTACTTCTCTGGTGGATTAGTTGGAGAAGTTCAACTATTTGTAGATGATGTTTGGTATGGTACTATCGGTTTATCTAGTCGTTATATTGTAAAAGTATATGTTCCATATATTGTTGAAGATGTTGATAGTTATGTCTTAGACCTACTAAAAGCATATTTAACTTCCCAAGGTGAGGAAGTTGAGAATCTAGTCTTTGAAGAAGGAGGAGTAGCCTCAGAAGATGGTGAATACTACTACGGAGAAGTAAGGATTTTCTATGATGAAGGACAAGAAATTGCAGAAAACGTATTAGTAGATTCTATCTATGAAAATATAGTAAATGAACCAGTAGATGAAGAGGTTCAAGCTGAATTAGAAGAACTTGCTAAAGAAAAAGGATATGAAGAAACATTTGCAGTAACAGATGTTCAAACTGATGATGATATTTCTAAAGGATTAAATTATACTTTCCAAGTAGGGGAAGAATATAATGGAAAAGAAGTATTAATTATTAGTCGTAAGGATGGAGAAGAAGATGAATTCTTAAATCCAGTAGTGGAAAATGGAAAAGTAATTCATACAGTAACAGACCTATCTTTACTAGGAGTATTCTTACCATACGTTGAAGAAGAACAATCAGAAGATATTTCTGAGGAAGGTAGTGAAGCAGTAGCAGAAGAAGCCGCAGCTCCTGTTGCAGTTCCAACTACTTATGTTCCATACGTTTATGGTACTGATGCACCTGTTCTAATTAGTGATGATGGAGAAGATGAAAAAATTGCTCCTTCAGAAGAACCAAAGAACGATGATAAGAAGACAGAAGAAAAAGAAGAAAAGCCTAAAAATAAGGCACTATTAATCATTCTTTTAGTAGTTTTAATCATTGGTGTAATTTACTTTATGTATATGGGAAGTAGAGATTAGCTACTTCTCTTTTTTTTTCTTGAAAAAAAGTTGGTTTGTTAGTATAATCTAATTTAGAATAGGAAAGTAGTGAAGAGGGGATAATCATGTTTGATCATATTTCTTATATGAGCGATAATGGTTGTAATATTAAGCTAAAAGAAAATGCTGAACTTACAATGAATTTAATGAACTTACACTTAGTGTTAGAAGATAGTAGTAAAAAGATACTAGCAGAAGTAGATGATATGGATGGTAGTGTCGTAAAAGCTAGATTTTTAGGAGAAATTATAGGAAATCGACTAATTGGAGGTACGATTCGTAAACCTTCTTTAGATGCCCGTGTACGTGTAATAGCACGTGAAGAAATTCCTCTTATTACAGGTGTTGATACTGCTGGATTCATGAAACTTGGAGTAAGTCCTTTTTATGATGATTTTCCTGTATATTTAGATGTTAATAATTTCTTTAGTAACCACTTTGCTATTTTTGGTAATACTGGTTCCGGAAAATCTTGTGGTACTACTCGTTTATTTCAAAATATGTTCCATGATCAAAGATTGAATCCATATAAAGCAAATGTCTTTATTTTTGATTCTTCTGGTGAGTACTATACAGCATTTCAAAATTTGAATGAGATTAACTCTAATTATAATTATCGTTATATTAGTACGAATGAGAGTGATGGATTAGGGGAAAAGTTACGTTTACCAATCTATTTGTTAAACAAAGATGACTTAGCATTATTATTACAATGTACTTCTCACTCACAATTACCAATCATTGAAAGAATGTTGAAATTAGCACTAGTATTTAGTCAAAATGATATGGATGCTACTGCTTATAAGAATCACTTAATCGCAAAAGCAATTATGACGATTCTATATACAAATGAAACAGCTCCTAATAAGAGAAATGAAATTTTCTCTATTGTTGCTAGCTGTTCTACTCCAGAATTTAATCTAGAAGCACCAGTACAAGGTGTAGGTTATGTTCGTAAGTTCCGTGAATGCTTCTTAATTGATAATTCTGGTAACTTTACAGAAAGTGTTTTATTAACAGAATACTTAAATTCCTTTATTAAAGAAGAATATGATAATTATGAACCACATAAAGGTGTTTATTATGATTTAAATACTATGGAGAAAGCACTTAACTTTACTTTGATTAGTGAAGGTTGGTT
>CAMZHD010000066.1 GCA_947306705.1 uncultured Caryophanales bacterium | reverse complement strand
TGCAAATGCAGATCACATTGATCCAAGAGAATATTCTATTCCAGTAGAAAAGAGAGAATTAATTGATAGATGGTTAATTTCTAAATTAAATAAATTAATCAAAGGAGTAAGAGAAGCTTATGCAGAATATGATTTAAATAAAGCTGCTAAGTTAATCGTTCCATTCTTAAATGATGATTTATCAAATTGGTACATCAGAAGTAATAGAAGAAGATTCTGGGATTCAGAATTAACAGAGTCTAAGAAATCGGTTTATCTAACGACTTATGAAGTATTAGTAGCGCTTGCTAAAATCTGTGCTCCAATGACTCCATTCATGACAGAAGAAATCTATCAAAAATTAACAGGAGAAAAATCTGTTCATCTAGCAGACTTCCCAGTTGAAGAAGAAGCTCTAATGGATGATGCAGTAGAAGAGAGAATGGACCTAGTAAGAGATGTTTGTTCTCTAGGAAGATTTGCCCGTGAAGAGGTTAATATCAAAGTACGTCAACCAATCCAAAGTTTGATTCTTCCAAAGAGTGATGAACTAATTATTGGAGACTTACTTCCTGTTATTAAAGAAGAATTAAATGTAAAAGATGTAATCTTCAAAGAAGATATGACAGAATATCTAGAATACGTAGTAAAACCAAACTTCCAAGTTTTAGGAAAAGAATTGGGTCCTAAGATGAAAGAGTTACAAGGTATTATTTCTAAATTAACTTCTAAAGAGATCTCTAAGATTTCAGAAGAGGGATTAACGGTTAAATTAGAGGGAGAAGACTTTGTATTAAATAATGAAAACACAATTGTATCTATCAAACAAAAAGAAGGATATGCTTCTACTTCTAATAACCGTACAATCGTAGTATTGGATACAGAATTAACAGAAGAATTAATCCTTGAAGGACTAGCAAGAGAATTTGTTCGTAAAGTACAATCTCTTCGTAAAGAAAAAGACTTCGTCATTACAGATCACATTAAAGTTTACTATAATGGATCTGATCAAGTAGAAAAGATGTTAAAGACTTATAAAGACTATGTTATGGGAGAAGTATTAGGAGATGAATTAATCAAAGATATTTCTCTAAAAGACAAATGTGAACTAAACGAAGAAGAAGCCTATATTAAAGTAGAAAGAGTCTAAGACTCTTTCTTTTTATGATGTTTTAGTGTACAATAAGAATAGGTGATTGTATGGAACTAAATATCGAAAAAATAATAGAACTATACGGTGAAAATAGTGTATATATATTAAAAGAAAATATAGATGAAATTTCTAAGAATTTAGGGTTTTTAGAAATGTTGGGTTTTGAAGATACTCTTGATATTTTAGAGTGTTATCCTTATTTATTTTTAAAAGAACCATCTGTTTTTCAAGAAAAAGTAAAAGGATTAATGCAGAAACTAGGAGTAGAATCTATCGAAAAATTATCGAATAACATGTCATTATGGGGGGATATTTGTGATTGAAGAAGTATTGAAACGTAACAATATCAATTTAACAAAAAGAGTAATCGAAAGAATTAAAAAAGCAACAGATGCTGAAGAAGTAAGTAACACAATTAATTTTTTAATGTGTCAATTAAACATCAGTGCTTCTGCGATTGAAAACTATCCAGATATTTTAAGAAATAATTGGGAAAGTATTCGAAATAACTACGAAAAATTAAAAGAATGGAAAGTAGAGAAGTTAGATCATGATACATTACTTCCTATTTTAGCGGTTCCAAAAGAACAATTAGAAGAAATCTATTTCTATGCACTTTCAGAATATGGAAGACAAGCAATCCTAGATTGTCCATTTATTTTATCTGTATCAGAAAAAAGACTTCAAGAAGTAGAACAGGTAGTAGAAGGATATCCAACCGATACAGTATTCTTAGTTGCGAGTAGTAAACATAATCCAGAAGAAATTGAAAACATATTAAAAATGTGTCAAGGACAAGGATTAGAAATCACAAGAGTATTATTAAATAGAACCGCAAGAGAAATAGAAGGAATTCAAGATATTTGTTCAAAATATCATTTGCCATTAAAAGAATCATTCTTCTATAAACATCCAAATGAACTAGACAATACCGCAGGATGTATTAAAGATGAATATGGAGAAGAGTATGTAACGCCAAGTATTGTAGTTTATGATAGAGGTCATCTACAAAGAATGTTTGCTTATATTCGTGCTAAAAAATGTTTAGAATTAGTACAAAAAGATCCTAGTATTTTAAGATTATCTCTAGATGAATTAATTGATAGAGAAATTGTTATAAGGGAAAAAGGAGAATCTTTCACAGTTCAAAATGAAGAAGGAGAAGAAGTTTTTCATCCAATCCTTAATATGTCTAGAAAAGAATATTTAGAAATAAAAAAACAAGTATTAGGAAAGAAAGGATCTCAAAAATGAAAGATCCAGAGTTTATTGATTTAAAAAATAGATTTTTAAAAGGACTTGGAATTATCATTCTATTTTTGATTCCTTCTTTTTTTGTGATTCGTAATAAATTACTAGTACCAACTTCTTCTATTTTAAAAGTAATTAGAGAAGAAGAATCATCCTTTGTTTTTGTAACAAGAAATAAATGTAAAGAATGTAAGAAAGCAGAAAAGATTATCAAAAAAGAAATAGAGTATTTAGTATTAAATCAAGATACAGATAAAAATTATCAAAGAATCCTTCGAAAATTAAATCTTAGTTCAGAAGAGATAACTCCTCCTTCTATCATCTATATAGAAGAAGGAAAAGTAAAATCTATTTTAGTAATAAACGATGAAGAAGAATTAGAATTATATATAGAGAATAATAGGAGGTAATATGAAAAAAACAGTTGCTTTAGTAACGGGTAGTAATCGAGGAATTGGAAAAAGTTGTATCGAAGAATTTGCCGCATCTGGAGTGAATGTTGTCATCAACTATTGTCATCATGAAGAAGAAGCTCTTGCCCTAAAACAAGAGATAGAAGAGAAATACCAAGTAGAAGTAATGGTTGTAAAATGTGATGTATCCAAAGAAGAAGAAGTAGAAGATATGATGAATCAAATTATTGATACATTTGGAGGCATTGATATTTTAGTAAACAATGCAGGAGTATCAAGAGATAGTATGTTCTTCGATAAAAACTTAAAAGAATTCAGAAGAGTATTAGATGTCAATTTAATTGGAACCTATCTATGTAGTAAATATGCATCTAAATTTATGTTAGAACAAAAGAGAGGAAAGATTATTAATATTTCTTCTACAAATGCGATTGATACTTTCTATCCAGAAAGTTGTGATTATGATGCATCCAAAGCAGGAGTCATTTCTCTTACACATAATCTTGCGAGAACCCTTGCGCCTTTTATCAATGTAAATTGTGTATGTCCAGGATGGACAAAAACACAAATGAATAAAGATTTAAGTTTAGATCAAGTTCAAGAAGAAAAGAAAAAAATATTATTAGGAAGATTTGCTGAACCAGAAGAAATCGCAAAAGTAGTTGTATTCCTTGCCAGTTCAAAAGCAAATTATATAAATGATTCCATTATTCGAGTAGATGGTGGAAAATATAATGGTTAGGTGATAAATATGTATCAAGCATTAGGAATTAGTGAACAAACAGTAGAATTAGTCAATCAATGTGAATTAGATTGTCTAGAACAATTTCTTCAAATTGAGGAAGCATGTGAGTTTAATAGTTTAAAAGTATTATCTAGTTTTCATAAGAATCAAGTAACAGATTCTTGTTTTAACGCAACAACAGGATATGGATATAATGATTTAGGAAGAGAAACTATTGAGAATATTTTTAAAGAAGTTTTAGGAGCAGAAGATGCTTTAGTAAGAAGTCAATTTATATCAGGATCTCATGCCCTAACAGTAGCTTTCTTTGGACTACTTCGCCCAGGAGATACTCTTCTAAGTATTTGTGGAAAACCATATGATACTCTAGATGAAGTAATTGGAATTAAAGAAAATCCAAGTTCTTTAAAAAGTTTTGGAGTGAAATATCATCAAATTGATTTAGTAGAAGATGACTTTAACTATGAAGAAATCAAAAAGTATATTAGCCATAACAAAGTAAAAGTAGTAGAAATTCAAAGAAGTAAAGGATATTCTACTAGAAAGAGTATTCCGCTAGAAAAAGTAGGAAAAGTCATTAAATGTATGAAAGCGATTGATAATGATATTATCGTTATGGTAGATAACTGTTATTGTGAATTTGTATCTTCTTCAGAACCAACTTCTGTAGGAGCTGATATTATTGTAGGTTCTTTAATTAAGAACTTAGGAGGAGGAATTGCTCCAAATGGTGCTTATATTGCAGGAAGATATGATTTAGTACAATTATGTGCAGAAAGATTAACACTCCCAGGAGAAGGAAAAGAAGTAGGACCAACCTTAGGAATTAATAAACAAATTCTACAAGGAATCTATATGGCTCCTAGTGTAGTAGCATCTTCTCTAAAAACAGCTGTTCTTACAAGTAGAGTCCTAGAAAAATTAGGATATGAAGTAGAACCAAAATATAATGATGAAAGAGTCGATATTGTTCAAAATATTACTTTTAAAGATCCAAATAAATTAATTGAATTTACAAGAGGAATTCAAGAAGGATCTGCGATTGATTCGAATGCAATGGCAGAACCATCTGATATGCCAGGATATACGGATAAAGTCATTATGGCAAGTGGATCCTTTACACAAGGCTCTTCGATTGAATTATCTTGTGATGGACCATTAAGAGAACCATATATTGCCTATATGCAAGGATCTCTAACATATCCATATGGTAAATTAGGATTAATGAAAGCTGTGGAAAAAATAATTCATAGTGCAAAAGAGTAAATAAAAAAGAAAGATGTAAAAACAAAAGTACTTGAAAAACAAGTACTTTTGTTGTATAATCTTAAATGTCAGCTGAAATGTCTGCGTAGCTCAGCTGGATAGAGCAATCGCCTTCTAAGCGATCGGTCAGGCGTTCGAGTCGCCTCGCGGACACCATTTTGA
>CAMZHD010000065.1 GCA_947306705.1 uncultured Caryophanales bacterium | reverse complement strand
CTAAATCTAAAGTGAATACTGTACAATTATAGCCTGTACCCAAAAACATATAAGACATATTTGTTACATTTGAAGTATCAAAGTTAGGTCCTAAATCTAAAGTGAATACTGTACTATTATAGCCTGTATTTGAAAACATATAAGACATATTTATTGCGAGTGAAGTATTAAGTACATCAAGATTATTGATTGCATCTACGCCCTTTAAATCATAGAACAGATAACTACTATTTGGATTTGCATATAAGGATCCTTTTCCTTGAATATATAAATCATATTTAGTATTATCATCTGCATTTGTAGTAATGTAGGCCATGACATCACCAATTTGATAGACTCCTACATCCCAAGATTCAATAACGTTGTCTGGAGGATTTATTTCATCATCTAAATTGATGATTTTTATATTTTGTTTATAAACATCACTTCGAAATGTGCTTCTGTCAACAGAATAAGTCTCTTTTATGACAGGAACAGTATATTTTTTAACCGTTAAATTGCCTGAAATTGAAAGAGCTGTTTGCAAGGTGGCATATCCGATTCCAATCACACAAAAAAGACCTACTAAGAAAACAATCATTAGGTTCCGAAATCTCTTATTTCTAGTTTTAAAAGCACGTCTTTTCTTCATAGAATACTCCTATATTATCATTATAGAATAAAATAAATAGATAAAAAAGAATTGTAAAAGAAAAGAATTGTCAATTGACAATCCTTTTTATCTTGGAATTAATGATAGACTCACTTTATTCTTTTCTAAAGAAATATCATCTACATAACAATCTACTATATCTCCAACACTAAATAAGTCAGATGGATGTTTCACATAATTTTTACTTAACTTAGAGATATGAGCAAGTCCATCATCATGTAATCCAATATCAATAAATAATCCAAAGTCTACTACATTTCTAACAGTTCCTTGTAGCTTATCTCCTACATGTAAATCTTTTAATTCTAAGATATTACTCTTTAGAATAGGTTGTGGATATTCATCTCTAGGATCTAGATTTGGTTTCTTTAAAGATTCAACTACATCCCCTAACGTATAAATATCCGTATGATATTTCTCACATAAAGACTCTAAAGATAAAGAATCTAATTTTTCAATTAACTCTTTACTTCCTACTTTTGAAATATCTTCTCCTAAATCTTTTAAGATTTGATTCGCAATTGGATAACTCTCTGGATGAATCGCAGTAGAATCTAAGATATTATCACCTTCAGAAATACGTAAGAAACCAATGGCTTGTTCATAAGCTTTATCACTTAATAATTTCTTCTTCTTTATCTCTTCTCTAGAATGAATCTTTCCTTCTTTTTCACGATAATCAATAATTTTTTGAATGGTTGTTTTTGTAAGACCGGATACATATTTTAATAAAG
Organism: uncultured Caryophanales bacterium; assembly: GCA_947306705.1. Taxonomy (GTDB): domain Bacteria; phylum Bacillota_I; class Bacilli_A; order RF39; family UBA660; genus UBA3789. The sequence goes on along the minus strand of CAMZHD010000065.1, from coordinate 3,978 downwards.
AAACAGATGCGGTATTTACATTCACTCCTACACTATTCACGCATTTCTCTACTACGAAATCTAAAGAAGAAGATAAATCTTTTTCAGAAACATCATGTTGGTATAGACCTACTCCAATACCTTCTGGTGGAATCTTAACAAGTTCTGCTAAAGGATCTTGAATTCTTCTTCCAATACTAACAGCACTTCTCTTCTCAACTGCTAAATCAGGAAATTCTTCAATTGCTTGAGGAGATGCTGAATAAATAGATGCCCCTGCTTCACTAACAATTACATATTTACAATTTAATTTGTATTCTGCAATCATCTCAGCACAGAATTTCTCTGATTCACGAGAGGCCGTTCCATTTCCAATGGAAATGATATCTACATGATACTTATTAATTAATTTAACAATCTCTTCTTTACAAGATTTGATTTTCTCTTCACTCACATTATTTAAGAATGGCTTAATCACAGTACTATCTAAATACTTACCATTTTTATCAACAACCGCAATCTTACATCCATTTACATATCCTGGATCAAATGCAAGAACGACTCTTTCTTTTAAAGGGGGAGTTAATAATAGTGCCTCTAAGTTCTTTCCAAAATTCTCAATCGCAGCTTGTTCTCCTTTTTCAGATAAATCACTTCTAATTTCTCTTTCAATAGAAGGTTCAATTAATCGTTTATAAGAATCTTCTATTGCTTTAATAATATAAGGAGTAACAAAACTCTTATCATTTTTCACAATTTTTTGTCTTAAAAAAGCAAGAATCTCCTCTTTATTTACATCAATAGAAACATTTAATACTTTCTCTTTTTCTCCTCTATTTAGTGCTAGTATTCTATGAGGCTTAATAGACTTTACAGGTTCATTATAAGAATAATACATCTCATAGATAGCCTCTTTATCTTCTGCATTTTTCTTTAAAGAAGATACTATGATTCCATTTCGATAGAAATATCCACGAATCCATTTACGATAATAAGCATTGTCACTAATCCATTCCGCAATAATATCTTCTGCTCCTTGAATCGCCATCTCAACAGATTCCACCTTCTCTTTTACAAACTTTTCCGCAAGAGATTCTATGGTTCCATTCATTGGGAAAGACATCATCATTTTCGCAAGTGGTTCTAATCCCAACGCAATAGCTTCTGTTGCTTTTGTCTTTTTCTTTTCTTTATATGGTCGATAGATATCTTCTACTTCTACTAATTTCGTACAAGCTAATATATTGTTTTTTATCTCATCCGTTAACATTCCTTTTTCATCAATTAATCGAATGACATCTTCTTTTCTTTTTAATAAATTTTCTTGATACTGATAGACTTCTTGAATCTTACGAATTGCTTCTTCATCTAAAGCACCTGTTGCTTCTTTTCGATATCTCGCAATAAAAGGAATGGTATTATCTTCTCGTAATAAATCTAATACCGTTTGTACTTGTTTTTCTTGGATTCCTAATTCTTCTGCAATTCCTTTTATAATTGTCTCATCCATTTCATTCACCTCTTCTCTATCATAACAAAAACAATCCTTGAAAGAAAGGATTGACTTTTCCAAAAAAAAGAATCTCGAAAGATTCTTTTATTTTTCTCTTTTACAAGTATATCCAGAAGCATTCATACTTCTCTCAATGATATCAATATCTTGTCCATACTGATATTCTGGATTATTACCTCCGGCTTCTACAAATGCCGCATCTACTTGTTCTGGATCTAAAACAGATAAATCAAATTTTTGAGTTTCTACAAGTTTACCATCTGTATAACTACATTGAATGGTAACTCCCTCCAAATTAGATTCAGATAACTCTTTACAAGTAGCTGCTAAAGCATCTAATGTTTCTGCATCTAAAGTAGCGCTTCCACGAGTTGTAATGACAAAATTCGTTCTCTCTAATTTACTATCCGTAAAATGATAGGTTAAATCATAAGACTTATCTAAGTTTGTAGTATTGGTATCTAGAGAACATCTTAACTTACCAGTTGTAATAACTTCAGGAGTATAGTGAACTTTTCCTTCTTTATATTTCTTAACCATAGAAGTAATCTCTGGTAAGAAAACAACAAATCCAATCAAACAGATAAAGAATAGTATTAAGAAGAACGTTTTTACCTTACTAGGTGGTTTATAATTAATCTCAACACTCTTTAATTTTTCATTTACAATAGCACCTTCATCTGTACTAGCAGGAGTTCCTAAATTTGGTACATTCTGACTTGGATTATCAGAACTTACAGGAGCTGGTACAGGAGTACCTAGATTTGGTACATTTTGACTAGGATTATCAGGTCCTACTGGTACAACGACTGTAGGAGTTAAAACTGGTTCCTCCGTAGCAACTGGTTGGATCGTAGGTTCTGCCACAGGCACTGGAATTGGCATCGTAGCCGTAGCATCTAACACAGGAACTTCCTCAGCTGGTACAGGTTGCATCGTTGCAGTTGCATCTAGTACAGGAACCTCTTCAGCTTGTGGTACAGGTACCGTACTTACTACAGGAACTGTCATAGTTGCAGTAGCATCTAAAACATCTACCTCAGGGCTTGAAACAACTACTGGTTGTGTACTATTTTCTACAGGGTTCTCATTAGTATTCACATTATCAACTCCTATTCTACAATCGATTATATCACATTTTTTTATCGTAAACTAGATATTTTTTCTTGAAAATCTCCACTACGAATGATATAACTTCCTGCGGTTAAAATATCAGCTTCCTGACATTTATCTTTTACTAAATCATTGATTCCCCCATCTACATTAATAACAGCTGATAGATGATAAGAATCTAATAATGCTCTCACTTCATGTATTTTTCGTTCTGTACCTTCAATAAACTCTTGTCCTCCTTCTCCAGGAACAACACTCATAATGAGAATTTGGTCTAAATAAGGTAAATATGGAATCAAGGCACTTGCTTTTGTATCAGGATTAATCGCAAGTCCACATTTAATAGAATATTGTTTAATTAATTCTAAATCTTTTAAAATATCCTCCTCTACTTCTACATGAAATGTAATACATTCTGTATTTAATTCTGCATATAAAGGAATATACTCTGAAGGATTTTCCACCATTAAATGAACATCTAATCGTTTAGAAGTATATTGATAAATATGTCTCATTTCACGAAATGGCATTGTTTTATTTTTAACAAATTTACCATCCATAATATCTACATGAATATAATCAACATCTGTTTCATTTAATTTTACTAAATCTAGAGGTATATTCTTACTATTTAAAAAAGAAGCACTTACTTTCATTTTTGATCAACTCCTATAAAATTTAAATAATTGGTATATCGACTCTCTAATATAGTATTCGCTAAAACTTCTTTTTTTACGAAACATTCTTCTTCTTTTGTATGACTGCAATCCTTATAAGGACATTGAATCGTACGAAATTCACGGAAAGCATCTCGTATTTCTTCTTTAGAAGCATTTAATTCAAGAGAAGAAAATCCTGGAGTATCCATTACTTTTCCTCCATAGAAATCAAATAATTCAACGACTCTTGTAGTATGTTTTCCTCTTCCAAGAGCAAGAGATACTTCTCCTGTCTCTAAGTTCCATTCAGGATTCAAAGTATTTAATAAAGTACTTTTCCCTGCACCTGTTTGTCCAGTAAATACACTTGTCTTTCCCTTAATGAATTCCTTCATTTGATCTAAATCTTGTCGATAAAGAACTTTATATCCAAGATTCTCATAATACTCTAGAATCTTTTTAATCTCTTCTAATTCATTAGAATTTACTAAATCTTCTTTCGTAATACAAATAATAGGTTCTACATGATGGATTTCCATCAATACTATAAACTTATCTAATAAATTTAAAGAAAAATCTGGAACTTTCAAACTGGTAATTAAAAATGCTTGATCAATATTACTAACTTTTGGTCTATCAAAGATATTCTTTCTAGGACAGATCTCTTCAATCAATTGTTTCTCTTTACTGAAAAGAACATAGTCCCCCACAACT
>CAMZHD010000064.1 GCA_947306705.1 uncultured Caryophanales bacterium | reverse complement strand
GTTTCAGTACCATCTAATTCAATCATAGCATAGTCTAATGCTTTTTGATCAGCAGCATCCATACCAATCACTAAATCTCTTAATGGTCCATTAACATTCGCAACTGCTTTCAAAGTACCTTTTCCAAGATATCTTGATTTATCTCCATCTCTTAATTCTAATGCTTCTCTTTCTCCTGTAGAAGCTCCACTAGGAACAGCTGCTCTTCCTAATATTCCATTTTCTAGAATAACATCTACTTCTACAGTAGGATTTCCACGAGAATCTAGTATTTCTCTTCCAATAACGTCTTTTATTTTCATATTTACCTCCTATTTACTAGATTATTATATCACTTTTTCTAATATTTCATAACTTCTTTTAATAAGTTCTTCGTTCTTTGTATTAACAATTTCTAAAGAACCCGGAGACTCTTCTTTTTTTAATAAATTATGTCTCTCTAATTGTCTTTTTACTTCCTGACTAATCCCAATAGTTCCATCAATCAAAGGAATATTGGGAAGTACCTCTGATATTTCTTTTTTAATTAAAGAATAATGAGTACATCCAAGTACAATAGAATCTGCTTTATCCTTATAAGGACTCAATATTCTCTCTAATACTTGATGAATCTCTTTTTCTTGATTCTCTTCAATTAAACCTGCTAAGTTTTCTCCTGATACTAAATATAAATCTTGATCTTCTCTATGATAATCGTGAATTAATTCTTGTACTCTACGAGACTTAGTCGTATAAGGAGTAGAGAAAATAATCGTATGTTGATAATGGTGATCATAGGCTACTTTAATCGCAGGAACAGTTCCTACAAAGATTGTATTGGGGTAAGCTTCTCTTAATCGTCTCATACAAGCAGTCGTTGCCGTATTACACGCAATCACAATGATCTTACAATCCCTCTCTAACAAAGTATCCACAATCTTAGAAGTAATCGCAAATAACTCATCATCATCCTTTTCTCCATAAGGAACATGAATACTATCTTCATAGAAATAATATTCTTCATTAGGCATTAAATGCATTAATTCCTTTAATACAGATAATCCCCCTAATCCAGAATCAAATACTCCAATTTTACTCATTAGAACCACCTAATTCTTTTACCTTACTCTTAAATTCTGCTCCTCTAACTTCACATTCTTTATATTGATCCCAACTAGCAGAAGCAGGACTTAATAATACAATATCCCCTGGAGAAGATATCTCAACAGTCTTATCAAAACCATCTACTAAGTGTTCAAAAACATATACATCTTTTCCAATACTTTTTGCATATTCACATACTCTATCCCTGCATTGTCCAATCGCAATAATAGCTTTAACATGTTCCATATAAGGAGTTAAATCATTAAAATTCTGTCCTCTCTCTAATCCTCCTAAGAATAAAATAGTAGGTTTATCAAAAGAAGACAATGCAATCTGGCAACACTTAATATTGGTTGCTTCTGTATCATTGTAATATTCTACTCCATCAACAGTATCTACATATTCTAATCGATGCTCTACACCCTTAAAATGACTAATAACATCCAAAATAATATCATTAGATACTCCATACTCTTTAACTGCCATAATAGAAGCCATACAGTTCTCTACATTATGCATTCCTTTTATCTTAATATCATCGATAGAAAGAACTCTCTCATCATAATAATAAATATCTCTTCCTTCTAAATGACATCCATCTACTTTTTCTTGACTAGAGAAATATTTCTTTTGAGAAACAATATTTTTTAACTCTTCCATCACATCAGAATTACTATAATTTAGTATCGCAATATCATCTTCACTTTGACGATAAAACATACGTGATTTTACTTCTTTATAATGTTCATAGGTCTTCATAAAATCAATATGAGCTTCACTAAAATTCGTAAGAATTCCAACATGTGGATGAAACTCTTTAAAGTTCTCCCCTTGTTGGCAAGAACATTCAATCACAATAATATCCCCACTCTTAACCTCTTTTAAGATACTAGATAAAGGATATCCAATATTTCCAGCCAAATGAACTTTATCCCCAAATGCTTTATGCATAATCTCATAAGTAAGAGTTGTAGTAGTAGTCTTACCATTGGTGCCAGTAATCCCAATTAAAGAAACATCTTTTGGTAATAAACGATAAGCCATTTCTACTTCATTAATAACTTCAATTCCTAACTCTTTCGCTTTTAATACATATTTATGATCAATTGGTACTCCTGGATTCTTAATTAAATAATCAAAAGAAGAATCTAACAAATCATCTGGATGAGATCCAAATACTAAATGAACTCCTAAAGCACGTAACTCTTCTACTTCAGAAGCATCCATTTTACTCTCTTCTTTTGAATCATTTAAGTAAACAGTATTTCCTCTTTCCATTAAAATCTTTGCAGCTTGATACCCGCTTCTCGCAAACCCAAGAATTAAAATCTTATTATTTTGAAACATACTATCACCATCATTAGTATACTATAATTAGACGCATTTGACTATAAAAGTTTGGTTTTAGGTTGAAAGAATAAAATCCCTTATGATATAATGAAATGGATGATAGGAAGGGAGCAAATAAGTATGAAAATTGTAAAATTAAACTCATCTCAATTTGACAAATTTGCAATGACTCATAGATATAGAAACTATTATCAAAGTTCTATGTATGCCAACGTAATGATTAAATTTGGCTATAAAGCTCAATTCTTAGGAATCGTAAATGATCAAAACAAACTAATTGGAGCTTCCTTATTACTTTATAAAGAAGTATTTATGGGAAATAAAGTAGCATATGCTCCAAGAGGAATTCTATTTAACTATGAAGATGTAGAAACAATAGAAGAACTTGTAAATCAATTAAAGAAAACACTTGGAAAACAAGGTTTTATGTTACTAAGAATGGACCCTTATGTACCAATCACAATTCGTGATGCAGAAGGAAACATCATGAACTTCAATAATAAAGCAAATGCTATCACAGACAACTTAAAAAATGCAGGTTTCGAATACAAAGGAAAAACCAATTATTTTGAAACAGAAAAACCTCGTTGGGAAGCTTTAGTTCTCTTACAAAGAGATATCAGAGAAATCTTCGCAAAACTAGATAAACATACAAGAAATAAAGTAAGAAGAGCCATGAGCAGTGGAATTGAAGTAATAAAATCTCCTAATCAAAATATTAATAAACTATATAGTTTTGTTGGTAAGAAGGAAAGAAAACCAATCTCTTACTTTAAAGCATTATGCGATAAATTTGATGACTCTGTAGAAATCTATTATGCAAAAATTAATACAGAAACATTCTTAATTAATAGTAGAAGAAGTCTTGAAAAAGAAGAAGAATATAATGATTCACTTGCATCCGTTGTTCAAAATCCTAATATTGATGAAAGAGAAAGAGAATCCTATTTAAATAAAAAGATGGAATCTGATAAATTGATTACCTCTTATAAGAATAGTCTATTAAAGGCAACAGACTTATTAAAATCAAATCCTGATGGTATTATAATCGCAGGTGCAATGGTTATTCGTTATGATAATGCAGCTTTCGTAATTACTGAAGGAGCAGATGACGAATACAGTTATTTAAATCCAAATTATTTAATCAAATGGCAATTAATCACAGATTATAATAATGAAGGATTAAAATATATCAACTTTGGTGGTATTGCAGGAGACTTTGATAATCCAAATGAATATAGTGGTTTAAATGAATCAAAACTTGGATTTAACGCAACCGTAACAGAGTATTTAGGAGAATTTGATATCATCTTAAATAACTTCTCATACAACTTATATAAGAAAATGAATAAGAACAAATAATGTTCTTATTTCTTTACAAAAAAACAAGACTAAGTCTTGTTTTATTCTGTCACAACAACATATGGATTCGTAGCTGTACCATCTCCATCAGAACATACAGTATTATGTTTTAATGAAATAGCGGGACGTACAGCAAGTGTATTGCTATATGAATTAGTAAAATTACACTTATCAAAATTTGAACAAAAAACAGTAAATTCATTCCCATGTATACGATAATACATATAACTAGAAGTCCAAAAAGATTTGTCAAATTCTAAATAATTTGGTTGAGACCCAGAACCAGCTAATAATAATTCACTTGCTGTAGGAAGACCAACAGGATATGTTAATTCACCATTTCCATTCGAGGGACTTACCGTAAAAGAATCAATTAATCTTGCACAACTAAGACTTGGATTATGTTGATTCTTAATTCTATCATAACTTGAAAATATTGTATAAACATCTACTCCACCAACAGGATTAAAACCAGAAAAGCCGTAATTTACATTATATATTTCTAGAGTTGCAAATAGATCTAATTCTCTATCATTGCACCAAACAGTATCCTCTAAATAATTTGTATAAGAATTCATATTTTCTGCATACCAAGAATCAATAAATGTTTTTATCGTAGAATCAGAAACATTTGATAACATATTATTTAAAACATCTTCAATTTTTTGACCATTCTTTATTACTAAAAAATTAATTTGGGGTCCATTCATATAAGTAATATACCAAAGTGTATCACAAGTAGTAGTAGTATTAAGACAAGTATAGTGTCTGTAAGCTGTTGAATCACGTGTCAAAGTTACTCTTTCAACAGTATAATCATCATTTCCAACTAAAGTGTACTGACCATTTTCATATGTAAAATCAGGAGCTATATAAGCAATACGATAATTACTATCGCCATTCCCATAAGTATACGATTCACCAATCATATAACCTGTATGATTTAGTCTTTCCATTTCAGTGTTCCAAACAGAATTACCAATTCCAGTTGTATTGCTAATATTACAACTACCACCATCAGAAACGCCATTATAGATTAATTTAATTCCTCCGGTATCAGTAGTCCTTACCATCTTCCAACAAATTCCCGCAAATAAAACATTATTATTAGAAATATCTCCTCTAAAATAATGAACTGGATAAGTGTCATTTTCTGTACCACTTCTAGTATAAATTCCTTTTCCATTCGTATCAGAAGGTTCTTGTGAAAAATCAATTCCAGCAGGAAAATTATTAACATTTGTACTATTAATATTATCCATAACAGAAGCAGAAGCAAGTACATTATATAATGAGAATATATGTTCTACATCAATCGCTTCATCACTTGCTTGAACATAAACTAATTCAAATTCAATCGTTAATTGTTGATCCTCAATAGGATATAAAGATTCATCAATTCCATCCTTATAAAAGAAACGTACAATGATTTTTTCAGAAGTTCCTGCATTTAATCTTTGTCTAGGTTCTAATGCTGCTCCATCAACATACGTAACAATATAATCAAGATATTCTTGTTGTTCTGTTGTTAAAACAGGAAGAACGGTGATTTCCTGTATCATCGCATTAATAGTACCTTCATTCACAACATCTACCGTAAATTCATAGAAATCTCCAGGATTTT
>CAMZHD010000063.1 GCA_947306705.1 uncultured Caryophanales bacterium | reverse complement strand
TCTGGTTTCTTATTCATAGGAGCATACGTATTACTCCAAATATAATTAGATTGTAAATCTTTAATAAATAAGAAGATACCATAATCTAACTCTGTTACTTTACGATAACGGTTTAATTGTAAGGTACGATATCTAGAGAAACTATTTCCACGATCATTCATAATCAAAGAATATTTCTTATTGGATAATACGGACATTTCTGGTAAGTAAGAAAGATAATCAAAGAAACGAATATCATTTTCAATCTTCTCTTTTGTATAATTATATTTCTTGTATCTTGCCATTTTCATGTCGATACTTGTTTTGATTTGAACTTTTTCTTTTAGTAATAATTCAAACGTTCTAATATATACATTACTATGGAAATAATCTTTGATAATATCATGTTTTAAATAATTGGTTAATCCTAATAAAGACATCCCTTCATGGTGTGCAAAATAAGAACGAACAATTCCTTTGTTATCATAATCAAAAGCTTCATATAATCCATATTCTGCATACATATCTAAGTCTTTAAATTTCTTTATATTTTCATATACTTCTTCTGGGAACATCTCAAGAGCCATAATAGAAGAATATGGAGATAGAACAATTCTATTTTCCTTGTCTTCTTTTGCTTTTAAGAATGGAGTTGAGAATGCTTTATACTTATAATTTAAGGAATTATCTAATTCATTATAAGCAGATTCTGAAATACCCCAAGGTAATTTATGAGATACTCTATTCATATAATCTTTTTGACAGAAGAATGCAAAATGATAAGATTCATCTAATAAAGTATTTGGATAATTCTTCATAAATAGTAATGGCATGTAGTACTCAAAAGCCGTTCCTGACCAAGAAATTAATCCTTTTCTTCCTTTATAAGTTGTTAGGGATTTATCAAGAGAGAACCAATGTTTACTTGGTGCATCTCCTAAACAAATCGCAATATAACTCATCAATCTAGATTCACTTGCAAATTTATTATAGTTATAGATTGATAATTTTCCTTCATCTTCATCGTATCCAATACTAAATACATCTTTCTTGGTATACATTTTTTTGAAGTTTGTATTTTTAATTAACTTATCACATAGTTTTACAAGATGTTCCTCTTCTTGTTTTTGTAGGAATTCTCTCGCAACAATAATACTTGCGACTAAGTTTCCTGAGTCAACCGTTGAGATAAAGTATGGTTGAATTACTTTCTTAGATTCAATGTTATACCAGTTGTATAAATGACCATGCCATTTTTCAAGAGAATCAATAGATTCTAAGATTTTTTCTAATAAGAAGATGGCTCTTTCTTTATCAATAAAATCTAATTCATACGCACTGATTACACTTGTTAGAGAATATCCAATCGCCGTTGGAGAAGTTCTCATATCTAGTTTTTCTTCCCTGTTTTCTTGATAATTATCTGGAATTAAATAGTTATATTCTGGTTTTAGATTATCATCAAAATACTTCCAGGTTCTTTCAGCTAACTCTGTTAATTCTTCAACCTTTTTCTCTTTTAATTCGATTTGATTATGATCAATATCTTTACTTACCCAATGTAGTACAAATGGTGCACTTATAAATACGAATGCTAGCGGATAAGCTAAATAATTATTGGTAAAAATTCCAATTGCGATAAAGATTGCAGCTACTACAAGGTTGAATGCAAAATTACGAATATAATTTTTTAGACTACTATCAACTGTTTTTTCAACTTCTTCTGCTGTAATCCAATTTAATAGATTACGATGACTAATTAACAATCTATATAATGTTCTAAAGAATGCATCCATATATAGTTTTGTATAGAATGGAACGTTTGCTAAAACAATATAAGAACGAAGTGCAATACTCTTTCCACCAAAATATAAGTTCTTATAGTAAACGGCTTTCTTTCCTTTATCTGAGTTTGTCATTTTACTTCTTAAGAAGAATAAAATGGAAATTGCAATTTCTAATACAACGAAACAAATCCAGAATAAAGATCTCTTAAATGATAATGTAAAAGAACATAATAAGATTAGTAATAACATTGGATTTAAGAACATTCTTACAATGTTATCTAAGATCTTATATTTTCCTAATAAATTGATTGGATTATGAATCATTCTCTTATTTGCATTTGGTACTTTTGAGAATAACCAACCAATAATTTGCGTATCTCCTCTTGCCCAACGATGATGTCTTGTGATATCTGTTAAGAATTTTGAAGGGAAATCATCAATCATTTCAATATCTGATACATATCCACATCGCATGTAATTTCCTTCTAGTAAGTCATGTGACAAGATTAAGTTATCTGGGAATGTATCATCTAATACTTCATTAAATACTTTTAAATCATAAATACCTTTTCCAACGAAACTACCTTCTTGGAAACAATCTTGATACACATTTGGTACAACGGCTGAATACGTATCAAATCCACCAATACCTGCAAATATTTGACTATATAAACTCTTATTTGTAGCTTCAATATCTACACTGACTCTTGGTTGCATAATACCATATCCACGAACAACCTTTGTTTTCTTACTATTTAAAACAGGTCTATTTAATGGATGTGCCATGGCACCTACTAAGTTTAGTGCTGAATTTAATACTAATTTTGTATCGGTATCTAGTGTAATAACATATTTAATATTTAGTTTATTGCCATGAAGCATATTTACATTGTAGTATTTTGCTTCATCTACATACTCTCCTAAAAGGATTTTATTAAATTGAAGAAGAGCTCCTCTTTTTCTTTCGTATCCTAAGAAACTATCTTCTTTTGGATTCCAGATTCTTTTACGATAAATGAAATAGAATAAATCCGTTTTATATTTTTCATTTAACTTTTCAGCATACTCTACTCCAAATTTAGAGATTTCATCATCATAATCTTCATCTTTCTTATCACTAGCCTTAACGTCTCCCAATAATGTAAAGTAAAGATTATCAGATTTATTGACTAAGTAGAATGACTCTAATATGTCAAACATATCTTTTATTTTCTTTGTATTGGATACGATTGTTGGGATAACAACCATTGTTTTTGATTCTTTTGGAATTCCCTTTGAATAATCCAATTTTGGTATTACTGCAGGTGGTACAAAGGTAATGATTAATTCATTCATAATTTGACTAATCAATTGACTAATTGGAATAAACAATATTAAGAATCCTAATATTCTAGGTTGAATAAAATATTTTGAAAAGAAGAAGGCAAGAACTGTTGTTGTTGCGACTAAAGCGACAATATAATTCATTGCTTTCATCGTATTGTTTTTTGTCTTAAATAGTTGGAATCCAACATGTTTTTCAGGATCAAAAATACTCTCTAGATAAGCAAATTCTCCCATATGCTTTTTTCTCGCAAGTTTTACTAATTGCTTACGATAAGCAAGTTTTGATTCAATTGTCATTGATTTATAAACGGGATCTGTTAATAATAATCTTTCTGTTTTTGAGACTTTCTCAAATAATTCTTCTGTTGTAAATTCAAAGAAATCCTTAAAATCACTAAAGATATTAGAGATTAATAGATTATTATCAATTTTCTTTTGATATTCATCATTAATTAATTCTTTTAAACTAACATTGTGTTCTTTTAAGTATTCATTTAATTCTTTAAATACTTTATTACTATCTTTCCCAATTTTATGTAATTGGTTATTAATTTCAAAGATATAATGAGGGTTATTGTTTATATCAAAATGATCAGATATAAAATCCGTAAAAGAAACAATTTCGTGGTTACGAATAACTTTTAATACATCTTCTTTGTTTACTAATTTTTTATACTCTTCTCTACAAAGTGCATTTAATCGATCTGTATAGATGAATATTAAAATTGAAAAGAAAGTTGATAATTCTTTATACGTAAAAAATTTATTATTTTCTTTTTGATACTTTCTTAATTCTTCTACAAAATATTTGAAATTAATATTGTAGTTTTTAGAAGAAACAATATTCTTTAGAAAATAATAATTATCATTGATAATCTTCGTACATTTTTGTAATCTTTTCTTATTTGTTAGAATATTATTTTTATGTTCAACTAATAAGTAATAATTATCAATTAACCATTCATTTGTTATTTCTACATATTCGTGGTTTTTTGTTTTATTTACTAAAAAATTGTAATATTCTGTGATGTCATTAAAATCACTAAAAAACTTCTTTAATATATTCGTCATACGGTTAACACTCCCTCATCTAAAAGTATATCATACTTATTCTGGAATAACTATTAATTTTTTTCAAAAAAAAAACTCGATTTCTCGAGTTCATTTTTTTATAAATGGCGGAGTAGGAGAGATTTGAACTCTCGCACCAGTATTCCCGGTCTACACCCTTAGCAGGGGCGCCTCTTCAGCCTCTTGAGTACTACTCCATTCCTCTTTTCGCGTCCGCACATATATTATCACACAAATTGCCTTTTTTTGTCAATAAAAAAATGCTTTTAAAGCATTTCATTTTCTTCCGCCTTTTTGGTTATTTCTAATAGGTTTGAAAGATTCTTATTTTGTTTTTCAAAAGCATCTAATACACTTGGAATTTGTTCTTTCAATTTTTTCCATTCTTCTTTAAAGTTCTGTGAGGCTTCTCCATCCCATATTCCTTTACCGGTATGAATGTTTTCTTCAATTACTTGATCCATATTATCAAAAGCAGTCTTTACCTTGGTTGTTAGAAGATTGATTTCTTCTATTTTCTTTTTGATTTCTTGTTCATTCACTGTATTATTCATAGTATCCCCCTATTCAAAGCTTTCTATTACATCTTTTGATGCTTCTTGATAAGCATTTCTCTTTTGTTCTAATACATCAATTAATCTTTTCATAAGAACTTCTATTTCTAATAACTTTTTATATTTTTCTTGGAAAAGTTTTTGATATTCTTCATAAGAACCTGTTTCATTACTTTGCCAACAATTTTTTAATTCCTCTACAATTTGTTTTAGAGAATCAACAGATTCTTTATACTCATGATAGTATCCTAGTGATTCTTCCCAAATTGCATCCATTTCTTTTAGTGAATAACTTAATTCCATAATCATCGCATCCTAAGGGTATCTTACTAAAATAACGGGTATGTGTCAAATAAAAAAACACCTTACGGTGTTAACTACATATTTGGTGACGAGTACGGGATTCGGACCCGTGAATGCTGCCGTGAAAGGGCAGTGTGTTAAGCCACTTCACCAACTGGCCAAAAAAAATGGCGCCTCAACTAGGACTTGAACCTAGGACCCCTTGATTAACAGTCAAGTGCTCTAACCAACTGAGCTATTGAGGCATATGGTGGGCCTGGATGGACTTGAACCAACGACCTCTGACTTATCAGATCAGCGCTCTAACCACCTGAGCTACAAGCCCATTTTTGCTCGATACTTGATTATTTTACTATAAATTAATCAAATTATCAAGCGTTTTTAAAAATTTTTTCAAAATGGTGTCCAGCTAGGGATTCGAACCCTAGACCCACTGATTAAGAGTCAGTTGCTCTACCAACTGAG
>CAMZHD010000062.1 GCA_947306705.1 uncultured Caryophanales bacterium | reverse complement strand
CATTCGAGATATCTTTAAACTAAATAAAGAAAATAAGAATTTTAGAATATTTGGACCAGATGAAGCAAATTCTAATCGATTATATTCTATGTTTGAAGAGACTTCTCGCACTTGGAATTTTAATAAAAAAGTAGATGATGATCATTTAGCTAGTGATGGTAGAATCATGGATTCTTACTTATCAGAGCATTTATGTGAAGGAATGTTAGAAGGATATATTTTAACAGGAAGACATGGATTCTTTCATAGCTATGAAGCATTTATTCGTATTGTGGATTCTATGGCAAGTCAACATGCAAAATGGTTAAAAGTTTGTAATCAAATTGAGTGGAGAAAACCAATTGCTTCTTTGAATTTCTTACTTGTTAGTCATGTTTTCCAACAAGATCATAATGGATATACTCATCAGGATCCTGGGTTCTTAAATCATTTGGTTACAAAAAAAGCTGATGTTGTTCGTATGTATTTGCCACCTGATACAAATTGCTTGTTATCTTGTTTTGATCATTGCATTCGTTCTAAGAACTATGTCAATGTGATTGTAGCCTCTAAACATCCAAGACCTCAGTGGTTAACCAAAACACAAGCAAGAGTTCATTGTAGAAAGGGATTGGGAGTTTGGAATTTTGCTTCAAATGATGAAGGAAATCCAGATGTTGTATTAGCTTGTTGTGGAGAAACTCCTACTTTAGAAGTTCTTGCGGCTGTTGATATCTTAAGAAAGAGTGTCAAGGGAATTCGTATTCGTGTTGTCAATGTTGTGGATTTAATGAAATTACAATCTCCTGATACGCATCCTCATGGTATGAGCGATGAAGAATACGATGAAATCTTTACAAAAGATAAACCAATTATCTTTAACTTTCATGGATATCCGTCTTTAATTCATCAATTGACTTATAAACGTACCAATCGTAACTTACATGTACATGGATATAAAGAAGAAGGAACGATTACGACTACTTTTGATATTCGTGTTCAAAATGAGATTGATCGTTTCCATTTAGTACAGGCAGTTTTAAAAGAGATTCCTCGTTATCGTACTTCTAGTAAAGTATTAATTGATTGGTGTAGTGATATGTTACAAAAACATGAACGATATATTCATGAATATGGGGAAGATATGCCATATATTCAAAATTGGAAATGGGAAGGATTTAAAGATTAAATCCTTTTTTCTTTTGAGAAAATATAGTATAATTAAAATGAGGTGATAAGATGGCTACGAGAAAGAGTATGACTTTACCAATTATTTTCACTTTTATCATGATTGTAGTTATTGTTTATTTATTTAGTTCTATCAAACAAACACAAGTTACTTGTGAAAAAGTAACGGTATTTGATTCTGATGTTCGTCTAACTGAGGAAGTTGTTGCGGATATGGATGGAAAAAAGATTGAAGGATTAACGGTTACAAAAGTAATTGTATTACCTGATAAATATACTGGGGATCAATCCATTTTATATGAAATTCATGATAACTTAAATCGTACATTAGAGTACTTAGGAGATCATGTGAAATATACCATTGGAGAAGATCGAATTATTGTGAGAATTACTGTTAATAAAAATGAATTAATTCTTTTAGACAATATTAGTTTTATTGAACATAATGGATTAAAAATTAAAATCAATTCTAATACAAAAAGTAGTGATGTAATTGCTTTAAGTGTTGGAGATTCTTATACTGAAGGAGAACTTATGATTCGTTTAAAAAATGATGGGTATAAGTGTAAGTAATATGGAGTATGACATTGATAAATTAGTAGGAGAAATGGACTTTCAAAGTGGACAGTTTCAAGATATTGGGAATGGATTGTTTCTTACCAATCGAGAGATTGAAGTATTAGATCGATATAAGATTCCTTATCGAAATTGTCATAGTCTAAAAGAAATTCTTTTTGAAATAGAAGAGGTATTAGAAGAGATGGATATTGTGGAAGAAGATTTGGATCTTGTTTCTAGTACAATTTCAGAAAGAGATTATTATCAAAATACTAATAAATAAACTTGGAGCTTACCCCTTCAGGTTTATTGTTGTAAAGGAGAGAAAAACATGATTTATTTGGATTATAGTGCTACTACACCAGTAGCAGAAGAAGTAATCAATACTTATAGTAGAGTGTGCAGAGAGTTTATTGGAAATCCTAATTCTCTTCATTCTTTAGGGGTAAAAGCAAAACAATTAATTGATGCCAGTACGGAACAAATTGCTTCTATTTTAGGAGTAAAACCTAGTGAAGTGATATATACAAGTGGATCTAGTGAAGCGAATAATACTGCGATTAAAGGTGTTTGTTTAAAATATCAAAATAGAGGAAAACATATTATTACAACAGAGTTAGAACATTCTTCTATTATTGCTCCTCTTAATTATTTAACGTCTTTAGGATTTGAAGTAGACTTTGTTCCTTTAGATGATAATGGTTTAGTAGATTTAGATGCTTTAAAAAAATTAATGAGAGAGGATACTGTTTTAGTAACGATTGCTTCTGTTAATAGTGAAGTAGGGGTTCAACAAGATTTAAAAAAGATTCATGAAGTTGTTCGAACTAATCCAAAAACGATTTTCCACAGTGATGTAACTCAAAGCATTGGAAAAGGTAAAATTGATTTTTCTCTTTTAGATATGGCAAGTATTTCTTGTCAAAAATTCTATGGAATGAAAGGAATTGGAGCTTTGATTAAACGAGAAGGATTAGTCATTGAACCTTTAATTCATGGAGGAAAAAGTACAACTGTATTTAGAAGTGGTACTCCAGCTACTCCTTTGATTGCGTCTTTTGCAAAAGCTTTAAGACTTGCTTATGAAAATTATGAAGAAAAATACAATCATGTAGAAGAAATGAATCAGTATTTGATGAAAAAGTTAAAAACATTAGACATTGATATCAACAGTAATTCTTATTGTATTCCTCATATTGTGAATATTAGTTTAAGAAATATTAAGAGTGAAGTTATGTTACATGCATTAGAAGAGAAAGATATCTTCGTTTCTACACAAACAGCTTGTTCTACAGGAAATTATTCTAAAGCTGTTTATGCAGTTACTCATGATAAAGAAAAGGCAACTACGAGTATGAGAATCAGTTTGTCTTATCTTACTACAAAAGAAGAAATCGATCAGTTTGTGAAAGCATTTGGAGAATGCATTGAGCAATTAAGTTTTAGGAGATAGTATGAAAGTTATTAAGATTAGTGCCATATGGTGTGGAGCTTGTTTAATTATGAATAAACATTGGAATCATTTACAGAATGATTATTCTTTTGATGCTGTTGAATTAGATTATGATATGGATGAAGAAGAAGTAAAAAAATATAATCCTGGAAATGTATTACCGGTTTTTATCTATATGGATAATGATGAAGAAGTTGCGAGATATGTAGGAGAAGTTACTTATGAGAATTTAACGACTCCATTAAAAGGGGAGAAACAAGATGAAGAAGATCATTAGTTTATTCCTTTTACTATTGTTCTTTTTCCCCATTTCTATTTTTGCAAAAGAAAAAGTAACGTTATATTTCTTTCATGGAGATGGATGCCCTCATTGTGCAGAAGAAGAAAAATATTTGAATAGTATAGAAGGAAACTATAAAAATTTAAATATTGTAAGATATGAAGTTTGGTATGACGAAGAAAATGCTGCTTTACTACAAAAAGTGGAAGAAGCTTTTGAAATTACAAGAACAGGTGTTCCAACAACTTTAATTGGAAATACGGTTATTATTGGATTTGGAAGTAGTACTGCTGCTAGAATTGAGAGAGCGATTGAATATTATTCGACTCATGATTATGAGGATGCTCTTAAAAAAATAAAGGCAGGTACTTTTGAGAAAAAAGAGGATGATGAATCCTTTGAAAAACAAGAGGCAGAAAGCGATGAAGAATTAACCATTGATGTTCCAACGGTAGGAAATGTCAATTTAAAGAATCTTTCTTTGATGAGTGCTGCTGTTATTATTGGATTAATTGATGGATTTAATCCTTGTGCTATGTGGATTTTATTGTTTTTAATAAGTATTTTATTGGGAATGAAAGATAGAAAAAGAATGTGGGCACTCGGATTAACCTTCTTGCTTACATCGGCTCTTGTCTATATGCTTATTATGCTTTCTTGGATTCAAATAGCTGTCCAAATAACAACCATTATCTGGGTGAGAAATGCCATTGCGGTTGTTGCTTTAATTGGTGGTGTTTGGAATTTAAGAAGTTATTTCACTGCACAAGATAGTGGTTGTGAAGTAGTAGATGATAAGAAGAGAAAAAGTGTATTTAAAAAGATTCGTAAATTTACAAGTGAAAAAAGTTTTTTCCTTGCATTAGTAGGAGTTATAGGACTTGCTGTTTCTGTTAATTTAGTAGAACTTGCTTGTTCTGCTGGATTACCACTTGTATTTACAGAATTGTTAGTACTTAATCATACAAGTGATTTCATGAAATTTTTATATACTTGCGTTTATATTTTATTCTTTTTATTAGATGATTTAGTTGTGTTCTTTATTGCGATGTTTACAATGAAGGTAACAGGTATTTCAACGAAGTATAATAAGTACTCTCATTTATTGGGAGGTATCATTATGATCCTAATTGGAATTTTACTTTTAATCCATCCAGAATGGTTAATGTTTCAATTTAGGTAGTTTACTTCTTACAAAAAATTATGTATAATATATCTTAGAATAGAAGGAGTTTTTGCTATGGAAGAAAAAGAAATGGTTGTATTACAAAATAGTGACGGTTCTACCTCTGAAGTAGAGCTTATTACCTACTTAATCAGCGAAGATAATAGTAACTCTTATATTGTGTATTCTAAAGGTGAAAGAACTGGAGTGGATTCTGACGAAGTTATCTACATCGCGAGACTTGTTCAAGATGGAGATGTTTTAAAGACGCGTGAAATCGTAGATAATGCAGAATGGTCTGCAGTTTTGAAATTATTAAAGAAAATTGCGAATGCAGCAGCATAGGATGGGTGGTGTTTAAGTGAATACTGATTACATATATAACGATAAAGAAGTTGAATTAATAGTACGTGACTTAAAGGCTACTTTATTCGACATATTGATTCGTAATGAAAGACAAATCGAAACATTGGAAAATACCATTGTTGCGGAAAAAGAAGTTAAAAGAGAAAAGAAATTAAGAGATTTATGGGCAAAATATAATTCTGCTCGTAAAGCTACTGTTAATGCTGCGGATAGTTTATCTGAATCTATTAAAGCATTAGATGTTTGTTCTTATGGTTTCGAGGAAATCATGAGAAGATTATCAGATGCTAGAAGAAAAGCTCCAATGATGGAGGAAGGATTACATGCGGTTGATAAGAATCCGAAAGAGAATGTTCAGGTAGTAGATGAGCAAGAAGCAATTCAAGAAGTGCATGTTGAAAGTCAGCCTCAACCTGCTCCTGCAGTTGAAGAGGTAAAGACTGAAGAACAAGCAGCTCCTGTCCAAGCAGAACAGACTGCAGAGGATCCAATTGTAGAAGCGGCTGTTGAAGAAAAAGAAGAAGAAAAGCCAGCAGAGCCAGCACAAGTTGAACAACCTGCTGCAGAGGCAACTACTGAAGTAAAAGAAGAAGCTGCTACCGAGCAACCTGCCCAAGCAGAACAACCAGTTGCAGAGGCAACTGCTGAAGTAAAAGAAGAAGCTGCTCCTGAGCAACCTGCCCAAGCAGAACAACCAGCTGCAGAGGCAACTACCGAAGTGAAA
>CAMZHD010000061.1 GCA_947306705.1 uncultured Caryophanales bacterium | reverse complement strand
CAGAACTTGTTGAAAAAATTCAAAGTTCTATTACAAATACAATTCCATTATGGAAGAATCAAATGGTTCTTGCATTAGGAATTAGTAATGCAAAACAAGCATTAAAGAATCAACAAGCAGTATCTAATTTAACAAATGAAATGTTAAAGAAGAATAGTGAAACTTTAAAACAAGGTTCTATTGATATTGCGAAAGAATCTGAAAGAGCTATTATTGATATAGAAACATTAAAGAAGACCAATGCAGATCTTATTGAAACATTGGATTCTGTAATTGAAATTCATAAGAACGGTAGAATTCAAAGACAACAGGCTGAAGCTGAATTACAACAAATAGAAAAAGAATTAAAAGCTAAGATGTTAGAAATAAATATGAAATAATAAAAAGCCGTCGTTTGTCGGCTTTTTTTCGGAGGTTTAGAATGGATCATAAAGATTATTTGGCGGATGTATATCAAGACTTTTTTGGAAGCCCTTTAGTAGAGAGTAGTGAAGTAGAAGCAAAAGAAGATGGAGTAGATGTGAGTGTTGTGGATTCTTTCTTAATTGAAGAAGAATCTAAAGATTTACTTCGTAAGATTGTTGATTATATGAGACGTTATCATATAAAAAAAATTGAAAACTACTTAGACTTTCATTTATTAATACAAGGGGATAATAAAGAAACAAATCAGGGAATTGAAAAATTAATGGAAGAAGCTATTTCTACGTATCAATATTTATCTGGTAAAAAGAGTTGTATTTGTTCTTTTTATGAGATTGATACATTAGATAAAGTAAAAGAGTGTTTTCAAAACTCTATGATTATTGTGAAAGATATAAAAGCATTTCAATTAAGAGATGATTCTTTTCGAAAGATGTTTTTTCACTTCTTAGAAGAGAATTTAAATCATAAGATGGTACTCATTGAAGGAGAAAAAGAAGATATTGATTATTTCTTTGAATTTGATAATACCTTAAGAGAAAGAGCTTTTCCTTTTCTAGTTTTAGAGAGAAAACCAGATGTACAAGATGTATATCAAGAAGTACTAAATACAGTATCAAGTAAAGAGGCTGTATCAGATGAATTATCTGTTAAGATATTAGATTATATTTCAAATACATTTCCTAAGAGTGAAATGGATTATCCAAGTTATCGAGATGCTTTAGTAAGAGAATTATTATTCCATGGAGATGTTCCAAAAGTAGAAGAAGAGAAAACAATGGATGAAATTTTTGCAGATCTAAATGAATTAGTTGGTCTTGAAAAAGTGAAAAAGACTCTTCATGAATTAGTAGATTATATGTCTTTAAGAAATAAGACTGATGAATTGAAATTAAATAATGTAAATTTGCATATGGTTTTCTTAGGAAATCCTGGTACTGGTAAAACAACAGTTGCGAGAATTATTGTGAATATATTGTATTATTTAAAATATATTAAACAAAATAAATTAATAGAAGTTACTACAAAAGATTTAGTAGCTGAATATGTTGGACAGACGGCTCCTAAAACGATGGGAGTTGTGGAGAGAGCCTTAGGAGGAGTCTTATTTATTGATGAAGCTTATGCTCTTGCTTCTAAGGGAAACCAAAACAGTTATAATGCAGAAGCCATTGCGACTTTAATTAAAGCGATGGAAGATTATCGAGATGATTTGGTTGTTATATTTGCGGGATATACAAAAGAAATGCAAGATTTCTTAGATTCTAATTCAGGAATTGTTTCTCGTGTAGGTTATACATTAGAATTTGATGATTATACAGAAGATGAACTTGTTAAGATATTTGAAGGAATGATGAAGAAAGCAGGATTTATTGTAGAAGATGCTGCTTATGAACGATTAAGAGAAATCATTCGAGAGAATATTGGTACTAAGAATTTTGGTAATGCAAGATTTGTTCGTAATGTATATGAAAAGAGTATTGTAAAACATGCATCGAATGTAAAAGATAAAAAGAGAAAGAGTATTTTACGTACGATTACAAAAGATGATATTTCTTGTGAAAACTTGAAGAGTTTTTTATAGGATTTATGTTATAATGATTTTGATAATAAGGAGATGATTTTATGATGAAAATCATGGATGGAAATGAAGCCGCTGCTTATGTGTCTTATGGATTTACAGAAGTAGCTGGTATTTACCCAATTACTCCAGCAAGCCCTATGGCAGAACTTACGGACAAATGGAGTAGTGAGGGAAAATTAAATTATTTTGATACCCCTGTAAAAGTGGTAGAAATGGAGTCTGAGGCTGGAGCTGCTGGTATGGTACATGGTTCCTTACAAGCAGGTGCTTTGACAACAACTTATACTGCTTCACAAGGATTATTATTGATGATTCCAAATATGTATAAAATAGCAGGAGAATTATTACCTTGTGTAATACATGTTGCTGCTCGTAGTTTAGCAACGCATGCTTTATCTATTTTTGGAGATCATCAAGATGTTTATGCAACTCGTTCTACTGGATTTGCGATGTTAGCAAGTTCTTCTGTACAACAAGTTATGGATTTAACGGGAGTTGCTCATTTATCTGCTATTAAAGGAAGAGTTCCTTTCGTTAATTTCTTTGATGGATTCCGTACGAGTCATGAACTTCAAAAAGTAGAAGTGATTGATACGGATAAATTAAAAGATTTAATCGATATGAAGGCATTAGATGAATTCCGTGGAAGAGCAATGAATCCTAATAAGCCTACGATTCGTGGTACTGCTCAAAATGAAGATATTTACTTCCAAGCTACCGAAGTAAGAAATAAATATTACAATAAAGTTCCTGATATTGTGAATCAATATATGAGTGAGATTAATAAGATTACAGGAAAGCATTATAAACCATTTAATTATTATGGTAGTCCTAATGCTACTAAGGTAATTGTTGCGATGGGATCTGTATGTGAAACCATTCGTGAAACTGTTGAATACTTAGTAAAAGAGAAACATGAAAGCGTTGGTTTAATGGAAGTTCACTTATATCGACCATTTAGTGCAAAATACTTCTTAAATGAATTACCAAAGAGTGTTAAGAAGATTGCCGTACTTGATCGTACAAAAGAACAAGGAGCTACGGGAGAACCATTATACCTAGATGTTGTTCAAACAATTAAAGATGTTGATGCTAGAGTAAGTGTTTATGGTGGACGTTATGGATTATCTAGTAAGAATACGACTCCTGCTATGATAAAGGGTGTATTTGACTTCTTAGATACAAGAGATGTTCATACAAACTTTACGGTAGGAATTAATGATGATTTAACAAACTTAAGTGTTCCTTATGATTCTAAGTTTATGTTACCAAGTACCAATGCTGAATTCTTAATCTATGGATTTGGTAGTGATGGTATGGTATCTGCTTCTAAAGACTTAATGAAGATTACAGGTACTTATACAAATGCTTATGTACAAGGTTATTTCCAATATGACTCTAAGAAGAGTGGAGGAGTTACGATTGCTAACTTACGTTTTGGAAAAGAACCAATTACGAGTACGTATTATGTAGAAAAAGCAAATATTGTAGTATGTACAAAAGATAGTTACTTACATCGTATTAAGATGCTTGAAAAGATTGATGAGGGTGGAGTATTCATTTTAAATACGAATAAGAATCCTGATGAAGTTCTTGCGATGATGAGTAATCATGATAAAAAAATATTACAAAGTAAACATGTTAAGATGTTTATTCTAGATGCTAGTAAGATTGCTAGTGATTCTGGTATTCCTGGTAAGATTAGTACGATTATGGAAACGATTATCTTTAAACTAGGAAAGATTGTTGATTTTGATTTTGCTGTTCAAAAGATTAAAGAAAATTTAACAACAAAATTTGCCAATAAAGGTGGAAATGTTGTAGAGAAGAATATTAAAGCTATTGATTCTTCACTAGAATGTTTAGTACCTGTAAAAGTACCTTATGTTGACTTTAATACGGATATTACTCCTAAGAGAAGTCTATTTGAAGTGATTGACTCTATGGAAGGTGATTCTCTTCCTGTTAGTAGTTTTGTTAAGATGCCTAATGGAGAATTTGAAGCTGGTACTTCTAAATTAGATAAAAGAGATAGTAGTGAGATGGCACCAAGTTACTGCAGTGAAAACTGTATTGGATGTAATATGTGTAGTTTGGTATGTCCTCATGCGGTTGTTCGTCCATTCTTATTAGATGAAAAAGAAGTGATGGATGCTCCAGAATCTGTTACTCGTAATTTGAGTGATGCTAATATCAAAGATCAAGATTTGAAATTCACGATTGGTGTTAGTGTTCCAGACTGTACAGGATGTGGATTATGTGCGGAAGTATGTCCTGGTAAGAATGGAGCAAAAGCTCTTGTTATGAAAATGAAACAAGAACTTGCTGATGATAAGAAAGAAGAAGAATATAAGTACTTATTCAATGAAGTTAAACCTAAGAAAGATGTTATGCCAGTCGTAACGATTAAAGGAAGTCAATTTAGACAACCTAAGATTGAGTTCCCAGGAGCTTGTGCTGGATGTGGAGAAACTCCATATTTGAAACTTTTAACACAATTATTTGGAGATCGAATGATTGTTGCGAATGCAACGGGATGTTCTTCTATTTATGGGGCTAGTACTCCATCTATGCCATATTCTATTCCATGGGCAAACTCTTTATTTGAAGACAATGCTGAATTTGGATTTGGTATGAGAATTGCGGATAAAACAATGAAAAATCAAATTGTTACGTTAATCCGTAATAATATGAATTTGGTTAAGAAGAGTGAAGCTGATATTTATAAAGCCTATGCAGATAATATTACAGAAGAAACTGCAAAAGCTTTATTAGAAGTGATTGATGAAACAAAGATTGAACGTTTATTAAAACTAAAAGACTTTGTAATGCCTAAATCTGTATGGATGATAGGTGGAGATGGTTGGGCATATGATATTGGTTATAATGGAATTGACCATGTTCTTGCCAACCGTGAAAATGTTAATATTTTAGTTCTTGATACAGAAGTATATTCTAATACTGGTGGACAAGCTTCTAAATCTACTAGACCAGGAGCTATTGCTAAATTTGCTGCTTCTGGAAAAGAAACTGCTAAAAAGAATCTTGCCAAGATGGCTCTATCTTATCCACATGTTTATGTAGGAACGATTTCTTTAGGAGCTAATCCAATGCAAGCAATTAAAGTCATGAGAGAAGCAGAAGCTTATAATGGACCATCTATTATCATTGCGTATGCTCCATGTATTGCACAAGGAATTATTAAAGGTATGAAGAATAGTATCAATGAAGAGAAAGAGGCAACTGCTTCTGGATACTTCCCAATCTTCCACTTTAATCCTGAAAATGGAGAATTTAGTCTTGATAGTAATGCAGACTTCACAAAATATGAAGAATTTACTCAAGGGGAAGATCGTTATCGTGCTCTTTCAAATGTTAATAAAGAAGGAGAGAAACTTCTTTCTAAAAACAAGGAAGATGCTGAAAAAACATATGAATTCTATCAATCTTTACAAGGAAAAGAAGAAGAATAAAAATCATAAAAATAGGGGAGAAAGAAAGTTTTTCTTCCCTTTTTTGCAATTTTGTGGTATAATGTAGTCATCTTTAAAAAGGGAGTGGTTGTATGGAACTTAGGGGACATTCAATATATGCATATCAAACAGAAGATGATGAAGATGCAGTTGTTAAAATGAAACCTGCAAAGGAGGAAGAAGTAGAAGATGATACCTTCCAAGATGATGAAGAGACTCTTGCGGTAAATGTTTCTGCTAGTAAATCTTCCAAGAAAGACAATTATAAGTATTTTCAAGATGATGACGGAGATGAAGATAGTGACGCTGTAGTAGCAGTATTTGCTTCTATTTCGACATGGTTTATCCGTATTGGAATGGTAGTTGCTGTAATCCTATTATTATATTTTATATTCTCAGGAAAGATTGGTTCAGCCGTATTATATATTTTAGGATTAATCGTTGCCTTTTTCTTCGGATATTTCTTTATGTTCTTGTTAGATAAGTTTACATCTGCAAATTAAATGAAAAGAGACTGTTTGACAGTCTCTTTTTTATTTTTTTACATGCAAAAAGAAGATGTCGGCCACATCTTCTTTTGTTTTTTATCTAAGAAGCTGGACCCCCTGAAGGCCAGCTTCCAAAAAGAATAAAAAGGGGTTGGCTAGTGTGATACTAGCGACCAATTCGC
>CAMZHD010000060.1 GCA_947306705.1 uncultured Caryophanales bacterium | reverse complement strand
AAAAAGGGCCCATGAATGGACTATGCCACCCCGTGAGTGGACCTTTTTAAACCGAAGCCCATGCCATGATATAAAAAAAGTAGCATCACTGCTACATTTCATTCTTAAATGGCAGGGGATGAGAGAATCGAACTCCCAACAGTGGTTTTGGAGACCATTATTATACCATTTAACTAATCCCCTGTATCTTACTAATACATTGAATTTACTACATTTTTACTCTACCTAGTGATAGGTTTTGGAGACCATTATTATACCATTTAACTAATCCCCTAAATTGGTTGAACAAATGAATTATATCATATAAAACCCTTTATTTGCAACAAAAATATAGGAAAAGAAGAAAAATGAAAAAAATATATGACGAAAAGAAACAATATGATATAATAAATTTAAGTATAAAGTATTAAGTGATTAATACTGAAGAAAGGAGATTATTATGTCTAAAGATATACCTACAATTGGAAAAGTTTGGTTAATTCTTATGCTTGTACTTGCTGCTTTTGGTATTGTATCTAACTTACTAGCAGTAGGAAGTGGAATTATTTATTTAGTTTCTGCTCTTGCATGTGCTGGTGAAGCAGTAGGACTTTTCTTTATCCTAAAAGGAAAAGGAATTAACTTCTATTACATTTATTGTGGATGTTATCTAGTTAATGGAGTTCTTTCATATATGGCTAATAGTGACAAATCAACTGCATATTTAGTAGGATTTGTATTAGGAATTGCTATTAATTTTGGATTAACTTACTTAGCTGCAAAGAATACATTCAAAAAAGCATAATAATGGAAAAGATTCAGTGTAAAGCACTGAATTTTTTTGTGAATAAAAAGGAATTGTCCTATATAATAATGATATAGGAGGCTATATGAAAACAGTAGTAATAACAGGAAGTGCCAGAGGCCTAGGATTAGAAATGGCTAAAGTATTTCGAAAGAATGACTTTAATGTAGTGATTAGTGATTTAAGGGAAGAGAATCTTCAAAAAGCAATAGAAGGTTTAAAAGGAATTGATGGAAAAGGAGATCTTTCTTACAAAGTATGTAATGTAACAGAAAGTAGGGAAGTAGAAGACTTAGTTCACTTTGTAAAAGAAAAGTATCAAGAAATTGATATATGGGTAAATAATGCAGGAGTAAACCAACCAGATAAAGCTATTTGGGAATTAGAAGATTCTGCGATTGAATTAGTGCTTAATGTAGATTTAAAAGGAACGATTCTTTGTTCTAAATATGTAATGAAGGAAATGGAAAATCAAAAGCATGGAGCAATCTACAATGTAGAAGGATATGGAAGTAATGATGCGACAATGTTAGGATTATCCATTTATGGGACTGCGAAAAGAGGGGTTACTTATTTTACAGAAGCCTTAGCAAAAGAGAATGCAACAAGAAATACAGGAGTCATCGTTGGAAAACTATCTCCTGGTATTATGATTACGGATTTTATTACCAATGCTCTTGCGAATAAAGAAAAGATTGAATTATCTGAAAAAACAAAGAAGGTTTATAACATATTAGGAGATTACCCAGATGTAGTAGCTGCTTTCTTAGTAAATGGAATGATTCATAGTACAAAGAATAATGCGAAGATTGATTGGTTACCAAATAGAAAAGCAGCTTGGAGATTCATGACAGCTGCCTTCAATAAAAGAGATTTTTTCAAAGAAAAATAAGACGTAGGTCTTATTTTTTTTAATAGGTTTTATTGGCTTCAAATTGAATTAAGAATTGAGAATCTTTATTGAAAGTTGGAATAGAGGATACGCTAGGATTAATAATTGTTTGAGATCGTAGTGTATCTTCATCTCTAAGGTTATTCATTCGATTTAAATCACGAACACTAGAACCAAAATAGTCTGCAACAACTTGAACAGATTCTCCATAATCAGAACGATATAGCAAGTCTGTTTGTAAATCATAGTGTTCAAGGTAATATTTCTGTCTTGATAACCCACTTTCTATACCTTTAGCAACCATTACAGGATCATTGCAGTCTGTTCCAAGAGAAATGGTAACAAAACTAGTATCATAATTTGGATTAATGGCTTCTTCTGTAGGAGTTGGAACTTGATGTTGTACATTTCCGTTTTCATCGGTACGATATCCAATTCTTCCACTGACAATTTCTCCTTCTTTTAATCCACATTCTTCTAATCCTGCTTTCATTGCTAAAGCAAGAGAATCGGATTCTCCTAAGCGAGTATTATCAAAAGGAGAAAAAATATAATTAGAAGTTCCTGAGTGATATTGTTGATCAATGGTAATAACTACATGATTATCTTGATTAATATTTTGATTATTACTGGTAACTTCAAATACTAAACCATCTTTTTGAAGTTCGGAACAAACTTCTTGAAAGAAAGAATCACTACACTGATCATCATTAATAATAATGTTCATACTATTGATAGATTCACTAGGAACATTTAAAATCACAGGAATCGAAATAGGCACTTTCTCTACTGGAGCTGCATGGATGGAAGATAATAATAAGTTTCCTGCTACTAGAGCAGCTGCAATCAAGGCTCCAGTTTTAGATATTTGTTTCATAGATAAGTTTTGATGTTCTTCTAAATATGGATTGTTAATATAATGGATTTTCAAAGTACCACCTCTATAATAAGTATAGTAAAAAAAGAAAATAAAGTCAAAACGTATGCAATTTGATTTTTACAATAGAAAAAAGAGAAAAAGAATGATAGAATAATAAAAGAGAAGGTGAAGAAAATGGATTTTGGAATTGAAACAGAATCTTCAAGAAAGAGAAAGAAAAAGAATAATGATACGATAAAATTAGCAATCTTATCAGGATTCTTTATTTTATTATCAATTATATTAATTATAGTGTATATGAATTCAACTAAGAATCAAGAACCAGAAACACCAGTAGCTCCTCCAGTAGTAGTAGAGGAACCAGAACCAATCGTAGAAGAAAAAACATTACAGATTGTGGATCCTGATAGTAATGATAGACCTGTTGCGGTTATGATAGATAATGAAACCGGAGAATATAGACATGCAGGATTACAAGATGCCTACATTAATTATGAAATCATCATAAATGGTGGATCAACTAGAATCATGTCTATATATAAGGATAAGAGAACCAATGTAGTAGGACCTGTTAGAGATAGTGTTTCTTATTTCTTAGATTATGCAATTGAACATGATGCAGTATTTACTTCCTTTGGAGTAGGGGAAGGAGTAGAACAAGATGTAACCAATCTAGGAATTAACTATATTAATGGTATGGTAGATACAGATTGTTTTGCAAGAGATAGAAATCTTCCATCTCCCCATAATGTATTTGTATCTGTTGATAAAGTTAAAAGCTATTTAAGTACAAAAGGATACTCTTCTACTTCTGCAGGATGGCAAGTACTAAACTATACAACAGAAGAAGTAGATTTAAGTAAAGATGCAGAAGGAAATCCTTCTACTACGCAAGGATTAACGGTTGCAAATAGAATATCTATTGATTATAGTGATAAAGAGAATAGAACCTATGCTTATGATAGTGTAAATAAATATTATTTAAGAAGTCAAAATGGAAGTGCACAATTAGAAAGAAAATCAGAACATCAATTAAATGTTAAAAACATACTTATTATGAGAGTAGAAAATAAAACAGTAGATGGAACTGGAAAACAAGAATTAAAAACAACGGGAAGCGGAACTGGATACTATATCGTGAATGGATATGGGGCTCCTATTACATGGAATAAAACTTCTCGTACATCGAAAACGAAATTTACTTATAATGATGGAACAGAAGTAAAAATAGCAGATGGAAATACATTTATTCAAATTGTTCCAACAACTAGTAAAATTGAAATAAGATAGAGGTTTTATGAAAGTAGGATTATTCGGAACAGGAGCTTATGGAATGGCTCTTAGTAGTATTCTAATGGAAAACAACTGTGAAGTAACAATGTGGACAAAGTTCGAAGAAGAAAAGAATCAATTAGAAACGACTAGAAAAAATGAACAATTAATTCCAAATTTTGAAATTGATAAAAGAATTAAATTAACAACCAGTGTAGAAGAGTGTATTGAAAATGCAAATCTATTGATAATTGCAATACCAGCAGCCTTTGTAGATTCCTTATGTCAAGAAATGGCACCTTTTATTGATCAAAATCATATTTTGATTGCAACAAAAGGAATTGAGCAAGGAACAGGACTATTTATCAGTGAAATTGTAAAGAAACATTTAAATACAGACAATATAGCAGTTATTAGTGGGCCTTCCTTTGCAGTAGATATTGTATTAAAGAAACCAATTGGCCTATCCATTGCGAGTGATAGTCCTGAAACAGTATTACTTGCTAGACAAGCTCTCCAAAATAATTATTTAAAATTAAGAGAAACAAATGACGTAATTGGAGTAGAAATCTGTGGTTCTATTAAAAACGTAATTGCTTTAGCAGCAGGAATGTTAGAAGGATTAAATGCTAATGATTCTACGAAAGCAATGTTTATTACAGAAGCAATGCATGATATGGAAAATATTTTAGATGCATTTGATTGTAATAAAAGAACAGTATTATCTTTTGCTGGATTAGGAGATTTATTATTAACATGTACTTCTTCTAAGAGTAGAAATAATCGATTTGGAAGATTACTTGGAGAAAAACGTCCAAGAGAAGAGATTGATGAATTTCTAGCTCATAATACAGTAGAAGGATATTATACATTAGAGTCTATTTATCAATTATTAAAGAATAAAGAGGTAACAATCCCAATTATTGATTTAATCTATGAAATAGCAGTTCAAGGAAAAGATCCAGAACTATTATTAGTATTTCTAGTATTCAAATCATAATTATGATATACTACTTATATATAATATAGAAAAGGAGAATAGAATATGAGTAAGTTTTTTAAATCAACATTAGCAAGTTCTATCGGTTTAGCAATATTAGGAGTATTATTATTCTTTCAATCAGAAGTAACCATTGTATCAATCTCTTATGTAATAGGAGCTATTTTAATCGCAATAGGTGTACTTGCTGCTATGAAGTTTGTGAATAATGTTAAAAAAGAAGTAAAAGATGAAATGAATCTAGTATATGGAGTAGTTACGGTTATACTTGGAATCATTGTTATTTGTAATCCAAAAGCAATAGGAAGTATTATTCCACTAATTATTGGAATTATAATTGTATTAAGTAGTGCTACAAAACTACAATATGGAATTGAACTAAAGAAGAATGATAATAATTTATGGAAATCTACGATGATTATTTCTATTATTACCATGATTGTTGGAATTGTACTAATCTTTAATCCATTTAAAGGAGCAGAGTTTATTGCAAAAATCATGGGAGTATTAATATTTGCCTATGCAGTATTAGATATTATCACTACCATTTCTATTCATAAAACTATCAAAACACTTCATAAAGCAATTGCTGATTCTGTTACAGAAGCAGAAGTTGTAGAAGAAAAGTCAGAGAAAGAGGAGGAGTAATATGCAGTACTTTCCTTTAATAATGGGACTAATTGACATACTAAATGATTGGAATGAAAAACTAAATAGTTTAGTAGAAGGAAGATTTGATAATGTTATCGTAGGAACCATCATAGTAGCAGGAATATTTATTATCTCTGCTTGGGGAATTAATACATTAAATAAATAGAAAGCCTAAAAAGGCTTTTTTTTGTGAAAAGAATAGTGTATAATGAAATGCAGAGAGGAAATATCATGAATACAGAAAATTTAAAAGTTGGCAAGAAATTTGTCATCCACGGTTATAAGCACAATGGAAAAATACATCGTGAGTGGGACGAGGCAGTACTTTTAGAGATTCATGACGACTATCTAATATTTGGAAATGAAAAAACAAAAGTAACAGAATCAGATGGAAGAACATGGAGAACAAAAGAACCTGCCGTCTTATATTTCTTCTATAATAGCTGGTACAATATCATTGGTCAGAATAAAAAGAATGGAATCTATTACTATTGTAATATTGCTTCTCCATTCATTATAGAAGAGAATACGATTAAATATATAGATTATGATTTAGACCTCAGAGTATTTCCGGATGGAAGTTTTAAAGTTTTAGATAGAGGAGAATATAAATATCATAAGAAACTTATGAATTATCCAGACTCCCTTGATAAAATTTTAAAATCCGAACTAACCAATTTAATAAATTTAGCTAGAAATAAAGAAGGACCATTCGCTCAAGGAACGGTCGAACACTATTGTGATCTATATAATGAGATAAAAAAATAGGAGAAAATCCTATTTTTTTTATGTAAAAAATAGGAAAAAATGAAAAAAAGAAAAAAAGTTTAAAAAAAATAAAAATTTTCTATTCGTTGATAATAAAAGAAAGTGGAAATCAACCTAACGTGGTGTTTCTAAAAAAAATTAAAAAAATAGTGTTGACATTCGAAATTTGATTTGCTATATTAATGGGGCAGCTTGAGAGAAAAAGCATGTAAAATGATTGAAAAATCAATCAAAACAAATTTTTTCTTTATTGGTAATTATATTAAGAAATACCAAAAATTCGAGTTTTGTAAAATAATGTACAAACAAGTTGTAAAATCTTCAAAAAAAAATAAAAAAAGTTGTTGACTTTACTTTCTGAATTTGATATATTATTACTGCAACCCGAATTTCGAGTTTGCGATGATCTTTGAAAACTAAGCAAAACGTCAATTTTGAGTAGCTAGGAAAAAATTGAATTCAAACTTTGATAAAAAGTTTTTTTATTGAGAGTTTGATCCTGGCTCAGGATGAACGCTGGCGGCATGCCTAAGACATGCAAGTCGAACGAAGTGGCCCAATGAAGAATGCGAGCTTGCTCAAATTTGGATTTGGATTCCCACTTAGTGGCGCAAGGGTGAGTAACACGTGGGTAATCTACCTTCGAGTCTGGAATAACAGTTAGAAATGATTGCTAATGCCGGATAATATGGAG
>CAMZHD010000059.1 GCA_947306705.1 uncultured Caryophanales bacterium | reverse complement strand
GAATCAAATTCATTTTTTTAAGAATAAAGTATCATCATTCAAGTACAAAAGTCGTTATAAGAAACCTTCATGGGATAGAATTATTAAAAAGTCAAGCATGAAATTCTATCCTCTTCTCCAAATAGATAAAAGTCTTTTTCTACATATGTTTCAGAATAAAGTAGATAATGAAGAATCTTCAATAGAGATAGAATACCTTAAGTCATCATCTGAAAAAATAATAAAACAGTTAAAGAAAGCTAGGAGTTTATCTGAACAAAAGTATTCTTCTCTTTTTGAGAAATGGTTTATATCTGCATATTTCAACACATTATCCACGATTATTGACGACAAAACATACAAGGAACTATATCCAACCCTTCATTCATATTACATCGGTATTTATGAATTGGTACAAAACATAATCTTTCATACAGAACAACAAGAAGGCTGGATATACATTTATTTCTGTAATTATGACCATCTCCCTTCTAACGTAATTTCAAAATTGTCAGAATATAATGTAAGTTTCCCTACTTGTTTTTTACGGCTTGGAATTTATGACTTTTCCCCGTCAGGAATTATTGACACATACAATCGTAAGAACAATATTAATATTTATAATCTTGCAGATGTTGTTGATCCATATATTTTAGTATCAAGAAATAATCAAGAAGATGATTATCTATGTATGACCTATGCGTCACATCTTGGTATTAAGACATTGGTTTCATCAATACTTTCACACTACGGCCTATTCCGAATAGAGACAAGTCATGAAGGAGGGAAAATACTTATAGAGAACAAAGGCTGTACGTTGCGCCAACAAATTCATACCGAAAATGTTGAAGGAACACATTATGACATTATATTGCCTATAGATAATCAAGAGAACAATACTCCCCCCCCCTATCAACTAGAATCTCAAAATTCGTTATTCTGCAGTATGCTTAAAAATTTCAAAAGGATTCGGAGTATTTGCGTACGTAATCTTATATGCTCTTATCCTTTTAAAGACATTACGAATAGAGACTACCAAGATAAGGTTCTTTCATCTATTAAACATGAAATCATAAGTTTATTCAATAATATTTCGGATAAGAATTATCTTCGAAATTATTACGCATTAGACATGTATGATGTGAAGGAGTTGACTGCAAATTTGATATTTAGAATAATAGTAACACTACGAATGGGTGATAGTAGTACTGGAGCGATAGTGTTGTACAATTTGAATGATGACATAATAGATGACATCTGTAATATAGTAAAAATTATAGGTGAAAGAAAGAATAAAAAGAACCAGCCTATTTGGTCAAATGAGCATGCTGTGGTATTAATGAATCAATCATTCAGGATTCAGATTTTATGTGGAGAGTCTACAAAAGAAATATCAAGTCTAAATGCATGGTTTGAGTGTCGATATAATGGATTTCGGAATATTTTTTCAGGTTGGAAAATTGAAAACGGAAATACTATTGAAAATGATAATAGATTTCTTCTGCCTTATGAATGTATGATATATAATAATGAAAAGCCATTATTTTTAGATGTTGTATCCACTATTTTAGACAAAAAAATTAATACAAATAGTGATTATGGATTCCTTGTTGATGGGGTTTATACTAAAATTGGAAGCAAAATGTATGTAGAAAAATTCTACGATGCTTATACTCTTTTCCTAAACAGTTTCTTTGTGGACAGACTGGCATTCTTTATCGCAAATGATATTATTAATAATATAGATAATATTCTGTTGCAAAAGAAAAACATAGTGTTGATTGGCTATAGATCGTTTTCAGATATGACTATGAGGAAGATTCAGAGTTATGTCAACGTTTTTTCATTTAATAATAAAAGGATTAAAAGAAAAGTCATTCAGGAAATCCTTATAGCTGAAGAAGGAGAAAAAGATAATGGCCTGTTTTTTAGAGATATAGAAGAGAAAAATAAAGTACATTTCAACGATAGTTTTTTTGTATTGGTAGTTCCAGTAGCCTCCACATTGTCTACTCATGACAAGATAGTTACCTATTTTAAGAAAAAAACTAAAATTCAGACTAAACTTTTTTTTCTCAACTATTGCGCAGTTCTTGTACGCGATAAAGAACTCCCTTATATTTCTTCTCATGAAAAGGAATGGAGATGGAGCAACTTGAATCATAGTTGTATAGAAACTGGACCTTTAGGTGCAGGTCGTGTGAACTATCTAATCTCTAAATCATCAGAATGGCATAGTTTGATAGATAAAAACACTTTTCCATCTTCTATTACAAAAGAGAAATATCTCAATAGGACTGGAGATGCTTCTCTGAACTTATGGAATATGTTCGGTTATCCGACTGTATCTTTACCCTCAAAAGATTTACTTGAACGTGAAGTGAATTTTTTCAGAACAATCAAAGATGTGGATTGTTTAGAAGTATTAAAGGATTTCTTTGAAATAAATAATAAAAGAATCAAAGAGTTCAGCCCTTATATACATGTGGGGCATTTGAATTGCGGACATAATCATCATAGGTATTATTTTGACACAGAACGTTACATCAGTCAAGCAGAACATGAGGAATTGACTAATTGGATGGGGTATTTACGAAATAAGGAAGTATTATGGAAAGACCATTCTAAAGTACCCGTCATCATAGTGCCTGAATATAGTAAAGAGTCCATTTTCATCAATTTAGTTAATGAGAAGTTGTTTGACAACAATGCTTTTATTGTAATTATAGATGTTTCAAATTCAATAGATATTGTTAAATCGAGTTACTCATTCTTGTCACAAAAATCAGAGTCTTTTTCTTTTTTTTACATAGATCATGCCATATTAACCGCTGAGACGTACGAGAAAACGAGAATCTGTCTATCTGCCATCCTAAATAAGCCTAATTTCAATTTTGAAAGCATCTTGGTTTTGATAAACCGTTTATCTGAAATGAAATTTAAAAGTATCTCTGGGAATCTGAAAGGAGGTAATATTAACTCATTCATACACTTCTTTATCCCCCCAAGTAAGGACATGGGAGAAGATTGTTCTTTATGTGGATTAGAAAAACATTATGAAGATCTTTTGAATTTTACAGTTGTTGAAGCATGTAGGAGAGTTGTAAAAAACAATAAGGATAAATTCTATTTAGAAAAGAATTATAAAAATGGAATTGTTGTCGGATCGAGCATAAGGGCTATAAAACGAATGGAGATTCGTAATAATCTGTTCTTCATGATAACCTGTATTCAAAATAATATACCTATTGGTTTCTTGTTTAAAGACAAAAAAGACAGAGTGGAGTTTAATGGAGAATCCATTGATGAAAAGGTGGATAAAGCACTAAATCTTTATTATGAGAACTTACAGGAGGATATTGACTATCAAATATCATTCTTCAAGGCCATTTCGTTTCCTCCTCTTTCTCAATATGTCTATATTAGGCGTTTTGCACATCAATTAGCTATCAATGAATTAAAGAGAGTTCTCTCTAAAAGCAATCCTGACTATGAAGATTTCTGCATACTAAAAACTTTGCTTAAACACCTTTCATGGCTCAGTTCTAATGCTATCATTCGTAAAGAGGTTATCATTTCCTCTTGGAAACTATATTTTATGGTAGCCAATAATATCCTGATGAAACTATTAGAAATTCGAGAAGAAATTGCAAAATATATTAATTATCCCTCAAATGATATTTTCCTCTCAGAAAAAATTAAAGAGGAGAATATGTTAAAAGATCAATTCTCAAAAACAGAGGAGTTCGGAAATTATTATCAATTCTGTATTAGGAATGCAACTTATGTTGATGAAGCGAAATCTTTTTATCTTGGAGAATTATTACGTACTGGTGATGAGATAAATACAAATCTTCCGTTAAAATCCAGTGAAACAATTCTTTACAATTGCTTGTTCAAGATAATGAAACGTATCAAGATGCCAGATTACAGTATCCTTCATGAAGAAAAGGGCATTATCCATAATCCATTTAGGATATTCTTGTCCAATATTTATTACGACAACACCACTATATTCCGAAAAGCTCTTGAAAATTTCGATAATGAAATTTCCAAAGATGAAGAATTGTTGAGACTGTTCTATGTAGATCCAAGACAAAAGAAACTCCATAATTTTGATGTTTTTGATAAAAGTATAAGTCGTATTTCCGAGAGAATGCTTGACATTGTCAACAAACAATATTATTATTATTGGTTTCGTCTTTTATTAATAAAAAACAACTTTCACTCTGGCAATTTAGATGCAACTCGTGACGGAGTTCCTCTTATAAGAAAATTAATATATGTGTTATATGCACAAAAGGCTATTGCCCAGTTTAATAGTAGTGAGCATAGTTTTGAAAATGATGTAAGGGAATTGCTTCAAATTTGTTCTGCAATAATGGATACCTGTTATTCATTTATTACAATCAAATATAAGGAAAAACTTTATACATTGGTCAATAATCAAACTACTATTAAGTTTAAAAACTTGGAAAAAGAATTGTCATGTGGAAAGTTTCTTTTTATGGACAAAAAAAATGTAAGGTATCCTTTTATCATCAAGGATAATCATATTTGCGATCATGAGAGACAAGGTATAAATAATCTTACGTTTAATCGTTTGTGTTGTCAATTGTTAAGTATAGACGAACCGAAATGTGATTCTTATGTCAGTGCTGTGACATATTTGTATAATGATACTGATATAAAATTCCATATTAAAAAGATGGAATGTTCTCGTATTTTATTATTACTCAAACCAAAGATTGATAAATATGTGAGTCATTGCTATAAGGAAAGACTTTTCCCCCTGTGGTTCAAGCACATGAATACTATTAATCAATTTAAAAAGATTAATTTGTTATCAAATCATAGACTTCGTCTGGATGGGTGGGACTTTGAGAAACTCGATTTGGGAAATTATAAGAAAATAGATAGGGATCTCTTTATGTTATCCAATGTTGTCATTAGCCATCTTTTTTCCATATTAACAGTTGAGCATGAAATTAAGATTGAATCTGTAACAAAAAAAATAGATGAAATATTCTCAGATAAATTTTTAGCTTTGCTAAGTGAATTAAACAACAATCGTTGGGGGAAAAAACTGAAAATAACTAAAAAAGATGAAGATGGATTACCCCTTACAGAAAACTCTCTAATAATACAATCGTTCGTTATACAGTGCATTGAAAATGCACATACAAAACTAACAATGAAAAATAGTAGTAAAGACTTTGCCGTAGATTTAATTATTGGAAAAAACTCCATTGAAATCAGAAATAATTTTCCAGGAATTGGAATAGATGAGATTCTTAAAGAGAAGGAGAAGTTTGACAACTTATATAAAGAAGATACCATCAGAAAAAATTTGGATCTTGAACAAATGTCAGATTATGGTATGACATTATCCTCCTTGTTGATATATGCTAACACCGACACTTTGAAATGCAGGTGTGGTTTTTCCTTGGAAGGAGAACCAACTTTTAGTGTTAAGTTGTTCTCAAGCTATTGCTAATAATATATAGAAAAGCATTTACAAAACATTATAATTTTATTTATTATGAAAA
The DNA here is from genome assembly GCA_947306705.1 of uncultured Caryophanales bacterium. Classification (GTDB taxonomy): domain Bacteria; phylum Bacillota_I; class Bacilli_A; order RF39; family UBA660; genus UBA3789. The sequence continues at coordinate 1,527 of CAMZHD010000059.1, read as the reverse complement.
AAGGTGTATTTATTATTGAAGATAATTCTGAGGATTATCAAAAAGTAAAATTAGAACTTTTACCCCATGACTGTTACTCATTATTAGACACAAGGTCGAATGACGAGTATTCAAAAGACCTCTCGGAAGATGAGAAAAGTAGTATAGACATTTTTGTAGAAACCAAAAATGGATCGCTAAGACAATCAGAGAACTATGTTCTGGATATTTTGCAGAACAATCAAGATAATCTGAGGATGATAATATTAGACTTGGAAATCAACGGGAATGAAGAGGGTGGCAGACAAATACTAAAAGCCATTAATACACTTGGTGATAACAATAATAAATTTGCTCAACAAATCCCCATTTTAATTCTCTCAAAAGTGACAGCTAAAACAGCTATTGATGCTGTTAGAGAAATAATGGGCAGATGCTTCTATCTCACAAAAGAAAATGCGTATGGTTCCGTCAATGTAGTTAGGGATTTAATATCATACATGGTACGTGACTTTGATACAAAATACAAAAAACTGAAGTTCGAAAAGAGGTATAAGGTAGCTTTTTCCTTTACAGGATTCACTATAAACAAAAACAAAAAAGAAGTGGATTTAAGAGGCTTTATTGAGGACATTGCCCGTAAATTATATGGTGAATTTCGTGAAGAAAGAGTTTTCTATGACATGGATAAACCACATCAAACAGCGTCTTTAACACCAAAACAACTTGCCGAAAAATATAATGACTCTGAATATATAGTAGTATTTCTTTCCAAGAGATATGTAGATAAATTAAGCAAATATGCCAAAGAGGAATGGGACATTATTCAAAAACTTGTAGATGAAAAAAGAGTGGTATTTGTAAAATTAGACTATGAAATCAAAGAAGATGACTTTAAAAAGAATCTTAGTATAGAAGATAGAATATATCTTGATTTTACAGCATATTGTTCTAGGTATAATGAGATAATGGACGGAGAGGATGATAGATATAAAACATATATGTATAAAAATTTTGTTACTCAGCCGGTAATTAAAATCGCAGAGGAAGCTATAAAATATTATAAAGAAATTTTGCGTATTGAGATATCTGAAGCAGCAAATTTAATAATAAGAACCATCAAATATCTTGATGATAATAGAATATAAAACCTGTAAATGGTTCTTAATCATGTTGACCTGCATGGTTTACAAAAATCAAGACAATTATTATATGAACCTCAAAGATTGAATTGTCAAGTAATTTCAATAATATCGCTGTTGGTACAATGATATAGGAATAACCTGTAGCATTTCAGCCTACTGTGGTTGGATTTGCTAAATTATCGTGAGTTTGACGAATTCAGAATAATTCAAGCTGTGTGTCTGTGTATGCAGACGGTTTCCGGAATGAAGTGCTTCAGCTATGAGTAGTATGAGCCATTGAATACTATCATATTGAGCATCAATTCCTTCTTTAATATCGTCGAACTCACCTTAATCATTCCAATCTATAAAGCTAATCTGCCCCCAAGTTATTGACAGATATCTTCCCACACAAAAAACTTTT
>CAMZHD010000058.1 GCA_947306705.1 uncultured Caryophanales bacterium | reverse complement strand
TTTTGCATATAACTTGTCATATTTTTTCTCCTTTTACTTCAACTAGATTTTCCCAGGATCTAGTTAAGGTGGGATATTTGAATGTACCGATTAGAATTATACTAAAAAAAGTATTAAAAATCAATACTTTTCTTATATTTTATAGTGTTTTCAATGTCTAGTTACTTTAATCCACGCAGAAAGATTGACCGCCATCTGCTAAAGTTGTTGAATTGCAAACTATATTACCATTATATTCAGCTATTAGCAAATTTTCTGATATATGGAATCCTTCACGATTCTTTACACAAATATAAGTATTATAGTCTTTAGCACAGTTTTCCATGCCGATAAAATTCATGATAAAAGCTAAATTCTCTTCATATACGTCTGTATCATGCATATACGCTTTTAAAAAATATGCTTGATTGTCATGTACAAATCCTAAATCTGTATCTGTTATGATATTATTGTCAATTAATAATCTAAAAAAGAATGGCCTATTTGTTGTATTTATCAATTCCATATAGTTATCGAATAGGGTAATCTCAATATTTTTAATATTCCAGCCTATTGCATTATAATCATCTGTATAGATATAATATGGTTTTTCAACAGCATCTTCATTTGCTTGTTTATAGTTGATATTTAATGATATATTATACGTTGTGTCTGTTGATGGTAAATCGTCTTCATCAATATCTAAACGATAACCAATATAAACTTTATATTTTACAGAAGTACCTGCTTTTAAAAGATGATTTGCTTCAATCTCTAATCCATCATCATATACTACATAATATTCTAAACGATTTGGAATATTACTGATTGGTTGATTATTAATCGTAGAATTTATAGAATCAATCATACCATCAATTGTTCCTGCATTTACGGCATCTACTGTAAATTCATAAAAATCTCCGGGCTGTGCTAATGTCACAGCAAATGTCACATTATCTCCCGCAGCATTGATAGTGGGAAGCGTAGTTGGAGTAATATTTCCTCTTGATCCTTCAGCGTTCTCAAAATGAATGTCCCAGCTAGAACTCACAATCGTACTAGTACCATCAATACTTAAGTTTGTACTTAATAATGCATAGCCAAGTGATAATCCAAAAACTAGTAAAATTAATAATGCGAACAATTCTTTTCTTTTATTCTTTCTCATATATTGTTCCCACTTTCTCTATGATTCATTTTCATAGTATCATATTATTCAACTATAAACAACAAGTTTGTATGTAAATAAAAATAACCAAATCGTTTGATTTAGTTATTTCTTTGATTAAAGTGTTTTTGTTGATTGAGAATCTTCCTCTTGTAATTGATGTTTTTGTTGAAGTACAACTGCTAATTCATCATCTGATAAAGAATCTAGATACTCTAGTCTTTTGTAAGCATCTGATAATTCAGCATCACTTCTTGATTCCATATAAGCAGATGAATATTTATCATATATATGATCTAATTGGATTCCATTAATGGTATCTCCTATAGTGGAAGTTACAGATGCTGTTGCAGTAGTCACTAAAGCATCTTTTCCCATTTCTTTTCTTTCTGCTGGTTTTGCTTTTACAAATTTATAAGTGGCTGTTCCTAAGGAAGATAGCCCAACCCATACTGTTAAACGCATTTTTGATTCCCCCCTACTAATTCAAGACCTCTATCTTGCGTTTCTTTTAATAATAATTTTTTTAATTGTCTTAATTGTTCTCTATTTTCAACACTATCAATGATTTCATCAAAGGATGGAAGATCTTCTTTTTTCTCCATTTGTTTTCCAATGACTGCTGATGCTTCATAATATTCCTTGATAGCTTCTTGTCTTCTTTGTTCTTCTTGTCTTTTTAATCTTTCTTCTACTAATTTGTATCTTGCCATACTATAATTTTGAATATTGACACACTCAAAGTTAATTCCTGCACTGATACATTCCCAAATTAATAATGGAAGACATCCTGGAATATGAGCAATACTTCCTGCGATTAAGAATGGAATTAATACTCCATTTTTCATTAGACCATTCCTATGAATTCTTTTATTCCATTCAAGATATGGATAGATCTCTGTTGGATGCTTTTTACTCATATGATAGTTTCTATTTTGTTCTTGATTCAATTCTTTTCTCATTGCCATTTTTTCGAATTGAGTATCTTGAATAATTTGTCTTCTTTCTTGTTCTGTTTTCGATTTTCTTAATAATCTTCTTTTTTTACGATCACAAATACGATCATAATGCATAATAAAATTAGGAAAAAGTTTTTTAATTACTTTAAATTTTATTCGTTCTACTGCGAAAACTACTTTTTGAAATCGTACGGCTCCTAGTTGTTCATATCGTTTCATGGCTTTACGATATTTCAATCTTTCAATTGGATCCATAACCAAAACCCCTTCATCTTCCAATGTGCACATATTATACCACAAAACACGAAAAAAAGCAAGTTTCCTTGCCTTTTAATACGTTATATTTACGAGATATAATCCTTCTGGAGGAGCTGTTTTTCCAGATTTAGTACGATCTTTACTCTCTAATATTTTTTCCACAGTTTCTGGGGATATTTTATTTTCTCCTACTCGAATGAGAATTCCTACCATATTTCGAACTTGATATCTTAGGAATCCATCCCCCTTGAAAGTAAATCTTATCTCCTCATTTTCTTGTGTAATTGAAGCAGATGTAATCGTTCTTACACAGTTTTCTTTTTCTTTATTATCGGTTACGAATGCTCGAAAATCATGTGTTCCTACAAAATATTGAATGGCTTGTTTCATTTTCTCAATATCTAATGAATAGTTATATTGAAATACTGTATTTCTTTCTAATGGATTATATTCTCCTGTATTTAGACGATAGCAGTACTCTTTTTCTTTTACATTGTATCTTGCATGAAATGAGTCCTCTACAATCTTTGTATCGATTACATGAATATCATTTGGAAGATGGCTATTTAAAGCTCTTTTTAGTTTCTTTTCTGTAATAGAAACATCGATATCAGCATGTGCATATTGGCATAAAGCATGAACTCCCTTATCGGTTCTTCCTGTTGCGGTAATCGGTGTTTTCTTATGATTATTGACTTCTGTTAAAGCTTCTTCTAATTTGCTTTGTATGGTGTTTAATCCTTTTTGACTTTGAAATCCTGCATAAGCAGTTCCATCATAAGAAAATTTGATTAAAAAACGCATCATACCCCTCCTTACACATGTTTATATATATCTTTGATAATATCTCTTATATCTCTATGATAATCAATCTTTCCTTTTTCTTTTTTATTGGCAAGTTCAGTGAATTCTACCATTTCTGGTACTTTGATTCCATTCTTTTTTAATACTTCACTCTTTCTTAATACTTCTCTTGTATATCCTTCTAGTATTACTTTATTTTCTTGTAGGATCATACAATGATCTGTATATTGATATATCATATCCATATCATTACTAATGATAATAATTGTTTTATTATATTGATCTGTCATGCGACGGAACAATAGTAATACTTTTTGCATATTTTGCTTATCTAATTCTTCAAATGGTTCATCAATAATCAATATTTCTGGATTTGATAATAGACCGATCGATATTCTAAGAAGTGCCTTTTCAGAAGAAGATAAGAACTTTAAATTTCTCTCTAGAATCGCACTTGGTAATCCTACTATTTTTAGAGATTCTAGTAGTTTTTTCTTTGGATCTTTTAAATCAATTCCTTTTCTTCTTAATTCATAGTACATTGCTTCTATTACTTTATTTTGAAAGTATTTAGATAAAGCAAATTCTTCTACATAAGATACAAATTGCTTCTTCTCTTCTGGTTTAATTTTCTCTTTATTATAAAGGATTTCTCCTTCTCTTCTTTTAAATAATAGAAAATCTAAAATGTCAAAACGATTATTTCCTGTAATTCCATTAATATCTTCTAATTGAATGGTAAACTTTATCTTTTTTTCTTTAAGAGGGATGCTTTTAAATTCTATTGCCATAGACTATCCACCAACCTCTCTTTATCAAGTTCAATTGTATCAATTAAATCATAATCTCTTAATTTAACTGATAAATCCATCATAAAAGGTAATTCTAATCCAATTTTATTAATTCTTGTATCATTTTCTAATACTTCTATTGGTTTTCCTTCTAACGCAATCATACCATTCTCAAAGATATATAAGACATCTGTTGGGAGACTATCTTCTAAATGAATGGTTGTTTGAACCATGGTTAATTCGTATTTTTCTTGATACTTCTTTAAGAATTCAAGGACTTCTTTTGTTCGTTCTTTTAAGTAGGGATGAATATTATCTAGTAAAACAATCTTTGGTTTCTTTAGAAGTGCTAGAGTAATCTGTACTAAGACAATTTCTTCTACTGTTAGGTTCTTCACTTGTTTTTTTACTGTGGAAGAAATATTTAATCCTTTGATAACTTCTCCTACTTCTTCTCTATTGATATTATAAAGAGCAATTTCCTCTTCTACTGTTTTTTCTTGAAAGATTATTTCTAATGGAAATACTCCTTGTACTGTTGAAGAGAATTCTCCTATAGAATAGTCATTGATGTCTTTTTCATCGATTAATATCATATTATCGGTGATAATATCTCTATTTAATATTCTCATTAATGTAGTCTTACCACAGTTATTTGGACCTGAAATGGTCGTAAATTTATTCTTGTCGATATACAAATTAAAATCCTTCCATAAGTCTTTATAGAAGAATTGGTGTATCATGATCATTCTTTTCACAATTCCATCTCCCCCTGAATTGTCTTAAAAAGCCAACTATTTGCTGGCTTTTCTTTTTTGAATATTATAAATGATTCTTAACATAAATTTATCAGATACAAATCTACTAAAGAATTTAGCTAGTTTCATTTTAGTTCCAGGAATTATTAACATCTTTTCCTTAAACATATTATCAATTGCGTATTTCGCAACATAAGAACTTGTTAGTGGTTTTACGGAAAAGGTTACTCCCGCAACATTATTAAAGTTCGTATCTACAGGTCCTGGACATAATACAGAAACATGTACTTTTGTATTTTTTTTCTTCTCTTCATAATAAAGAGCTTCTGTTAATTGATATACATAAGATTTTGTAGCGTAATAGGTACTCATTAATGGACCTGGTTGAAAAGCAGCAGAGGAAGCTACATTTAGTATATAGGTATCTGTATCTCTTGTTTCCATATCTCTTGCGAGATATTTTGTTAAGATATGAACCGCTTTAATATTTGTATTAATTAATTCTAAATCTTTATTAATATCGGTTTCTGTTAGATATCCAAAGTCTCCTAACCCTGCATTATTAATCAAAATATCGATGTTTTCTTTTTTAGCAAGAACATAAAGTTCTTTTACTCTTTGTTCATTTGATAAGTCAGCTACTATGATGGTAACTTTTGTAGGTAGTTTTTCTTGTATTTCTTCTAATTTTTCTTTATTACGAGCTACTAATATTAATTCACACTTTTGACTTGCTAGATATCTTGCGATATCAAGTCCTATTCCAGATGATGCCCCAGTAATTAATGCCTTCATACAATCACCCACTTCTAATAGTATTATAACAAAAAAATCAAGATATTTCTATAATAATTATTTATACAAGAAAAAACACCTAATCCATTAATTAGATGTTTGTAATAGAGTCCTCAATTGTAGGCACTTAAAAATGTATGTTGTATATTTAGTATCACTTGCAATATATCCTTTATTACACAAAAAAAGAGAGTAATTTACTCTCTATTTTTCTTCTTTCTTAGAAGACTTTTTAGTTGCCTTCTTTTCTTCTTCTGGTTTTGCTTCTTCAACTAATCTTAAGATTGCCATTAAGGAATTATCTCCATGTCTTTCAGCAGTCTTTAAGATTTGAGTATATCCACCATTACGATTTTCATAACGTTTTGCTAAATCATTGAATACTTTATCAACAACAGCTTTATAATTATGTAAGAATGCTAAGGCTTTACGACGAGATACTAAATCACCATTTTTTCCGTAAGTAATCATTTTATCAACGAATTTACGTACTTCTTTTGCTCTAGTTTCTGTAGTAGTAATGCTTTCATTCATGATAACTTGTTTTGTTAAGGTAGCTAACATACTTCTTCTGTGCTTATTATCTCTACCTAATTTTCTATATGCCATAGTACTTCCTCCTTATCTTAATCATCATCGCGTAAGATTAAACCCATATCTCTGATTTTGTCTAATACTTCTTTTAGTGATTTCTTTCCTAAGTTACGGATTTTCATCATATCTGATTCGCTCTTATTAACAAGATCTTGTAGTGTATGAATTCCAGCTCTCTTTAAGCAGTTATATGCTCTTACAGAGAAGTCTAAATCTTCAATAGAAGTCTCTAATGCTTTTACTTTTGGATCTTCTGTCTTTTCAATCATCATTCCACTTACATCAGCGATTGATGATAAGTCTGTAACGATTTCTAAGTGTTCAATTAAGATACGACTAGCTAGTGCGATAGCTTCTTCTGGCTTGATTGATCCATTTGTCCAAACATCCATTATTAATTTATCATAACTTTCATCTTGTCCTACACGGGCATTTCCAACTTCGTATGAAACTCTTTCAATAGGAGAATATAATGAATCAATTGCGATTTCTCCTACTTTCTTAATATCATGGATTTTCTTGTTATCTTCGCTTCTTACATATCCGCGACCGTTTGTAACAGTCATTTCCATGTTTAAAGTAGCTCCCTTAGATAAATGACAAATTACTTTATCTGGGTTAATTACTTCAATATCTGCATCATGTTCAATATCACCAGCTGTGATTTCTCCTTCTTTTGTTGTATGAATGCGTACAACTTTTGCTTCATTTGAATGATTCTTAAATACAATTCCTTTTAAATTTAAAATAATTGTAGTAACGTCTTCATATACTCCATCCATTGTTTGGAATTCATGAAGAACACCATCGATTTTAACACTACTAATAGCGCTTCCTGGAAGAGATGATAACATAACTCTTCTTAAAGCATTTCCGATTGTAGTACCAAATCCTCTTTCTAATGGTTCTAATTCAAATCTTCCATAGAAATTATTTTCTATAGAATCTGTAATTTTATAAATTGGTTTTTCAAATTGTAACATGAAACTAACCTCCCTTTACTTTT
>CAMZHD010000057.1 GCA_947306705.1 uncultured Caryophanales bacterium | reverse complement strand
AGAGATTCCTCTCTATTTTTCTTTTTCTTTTAATTCAATTAAATTATCAATAATCATTGCGATGGTCATAGGACCTACTCCTCCAGGTACTGGAGTCATATAAGAAGCTTTCTCTCCTGCTTCTTTTGTGAAGTCTCCTACTAGTTTACCATCTACCATGTTAATTCCCACATCGATTCCAATGAATCCTCTTTTTACCATTTCTTTTGTGACAAGATTTGGTTTTCCAACAGCACTTACTACGATATCTGCATGTTTTGTATATTTCTCTAAGTTCTTTGTTTTAGAATGACAAATAGTAACCGTTGCATTTCTATTGATTAAGGCATCTGCAAGAGGTCTTCCTACAATGTTACTTCTACCAATTACAACAATATCTTTTCCTGCTACAGGGATATTATAAGAATCAAATAATTTTAAGATTCCTTTTACGGTACAAGGAATAATCTTTTCATTATTATCTCGAATACTAAATAAGTTTTCTTCTGAGAATCCATCTACATCTTTTTTAGGATCAATTAATCTAGCACATTTTGTAAAGTCTATATGATCTGGAGTTGGACTTTGTAAAATGATACCTGTTACTTTCTTATCTTTATTAAGTTCTTCAATGACTTTTATTAATTCGGCTTCTTTTGTCTTTTCTGGTAACTTAATTAGATTCGATTCAATTCCTACTTCTTCCGTATATTTTAATTTATTACGGATATAGGTATTGGATGCTTCATTGTCTCCTAATTGAATGATTGCTAGCCCTATCTTTAGCTTTTTCTTTTGAATTGTTTCTCTGTACTTTTCTAACAATTCTTTTCTAACTTTTGTTCCACTAATTACTTTCATTTTTTCCTCCCTATTATTTTTCATTATACATTACTTATTTTTTATTTCAATAACTCTAGCAGAGATTTTACATATCTTTTTTCAGTGATCATTTCTTTATCATTGAAAAGGATTGATTTTCCGCCATCTTCTTCCCATTCCTCATAATTGGATTCTTTGTCATCTAATAAGATTACTTTACGATTTGGAACGTAAATTACACTTTTTCTTTGATCAGGAGGAACTAAATATAAAGGCACATGAAAATTATGTTCTCGTAAGAAATATCCTTTTTCTCTTCCCTCTTCTAGAGAATGAATTTTCGTAATAAAGCCTCTTAGTATTTTTAATTCTTCTAATTCTTGGAATACTTCCAATGCATGTGGAATAAATTCACATTCATGAAGAAATTCATCCCAGTTAATTGAAGTTAAATAATCATGCCATTCTTCGACAGAGTTTTCTTTTTTTAAAACTTGATTAAATCTCTCTTGAGAATTTAATAAAACTCCATCAACATCAGCTAATAGGATTTCTCCATTACGAAAGAGTTCCATACTGATCCCCCCTAATTTCATTGTAGCATACCCATTCTTCATTTCAAAAGAAAAAGTACTATTTTCATAGTACTTTTATTCGGATGATCCAATTCGAAAGGCTGGAGATACTCCACTTAGGGTTGTCGGATTTGTACCTGTTAAATAACCCGTTCCTTCTTCGGATTTTACATAAAATAGTCCTACTGTTTGGCCTTCAAATCGAATCCAATATCGTCCTTCCGTATTTGTTACAGGATTTATTTTATTATCAGGTTGTGATCCTATATAATAATCCAATGTTCTAGTACGACTATAGTTTGTCATATAATATCCAGTTGAACCATATTCTCTCGGATCTAATAAATAAATATCATCTTCTGAAGTATATATTTCTGTTCTTCCTGTTGATTTATTACATCCTGTGACTACATTTGTTATAAGAATCTTTGATTTTAAATCATCAGGAAGCAAATTATAAAAATCTGTATTTAAATAGGTTCTCAAATCTGTAGATGGCCATCCATTTTGAACAGAAGTACTGTGCATTGTTCTTCGTTCAACAATTTCTACAAATTCGATTACTAAACCACAAGCGGTTTGACTAAATTCTGGATTGTTACATTCATCGGGACTTGAATTATTTACAATTCTTAAAGTATAGGTTCCTAAAGAGGGAATTGTAATTTCTCTTGTGCTTCCTACAGAATACACATTGGGATAACTTGCTATTTTGTCCCAAGGATCTGTTGCGAAGTCAGGATGAGGAGAAAATGCGTTTTCATCTGCTTGTACGTAGGTTATTTCTACTGTTATCGTTTTGGTTGTATCTGTTGATGGAAGATTACTTGCGTTAATATTTGTAGAATAACCAATATGTACTTTCAATGATTCTTTTTCTCCTGCTAGTAATTGTTGATTTAAATCAAGTATCGTTCCATCTGTATATTTAATATCAAAAACAAAGGGATGATTAAGATGTTCTGTACTAGAGCCATTTACTTTGTAAGAGATATTTCCTATCATTCCATCGATTGTTCCATCATTTTTGACATCGACAGTAAATTCATAGAAATCTCCTGGTTGTGCTAAGGTTACAGTATACGTGATTGTTGTAGGAGATGTGATTGTTGCTGCAGAGTCACCTGTTCCTATATCTACACTTCCATCTACTACATTTAAATTTTCAAAATGAATATCCCAAGAAGAGGCAATCAATGTAGAAGTACCATTAATGGATAAATTGGTTGCGAGTGTTGCATACCCTATTCCTAATCCTAAAAATAATAGAATTAAAAGAGTAAACAGCATTTTTCTTTTTTCTTTTTTCATATGATCCTCCTATTCTTCATTTACATCAATTAAAGAGAATAATTCTTTATTATCATTTAATTCAACTATATTGATAATAACTCCTTCTCCTACTACTTTTCCTCCTAAGCTTTCTACTTTTTCTTTAATAGAAGCCATTGTATTACCAGTTGCATAAATATCATCAATTAAATAAAACTTTTTATTTTTATAAGAACCTTTCACTAGTTTTGGTAATTCCAAAACATCGTCTCCATATTCTTTACTATATCTTACTTGTGCTTCTACGACAGTAGGAGGTAGTTTCCCTGCTTTACGAATTGGGATAAATCCTGCTCCTATACTAGTCGCTACCATAGAACCTAAGATAAACCCTCTAGCTTCTGGTCCTATTACATAATCTATTTTTTTATTTTTTACTTCTTTTACAAATAAATCATTCATCTCTTTTAAAGAGTCTTTTTGTAAAAACAAAGGAGTGATATCAATAAATTCAATTCCTTTTTTTGGAAAGTCTTTTTGTGTACGAATGTTTAATTCACTTTTCATACAATTTCTTAATATTTTCATAACAATCCTCCAATATTATTATATCAAGAAGTATGATAATACACTATGATTCTTTTAGAATAGACGTAAAGAGTTGACAGATTCATTTTTTTTATTTTTTTCTCATTACTTTTATGATAAAATGATTATAGAATATCGGGTGATAACTATGGTAAGTAGTGGACAAATTAGTTCTGATTTAAGTACTATGACTAATACTTTAAATCAGTATGATTCAGCAATTGATGGACTTAGTGGTGTTTGGAAAGGAGATTCCTACAATAACCTAGTGTCTAAAGCAAATGAGTTTTTATCATCTGCTTCTAAGGTTATTAATTCTCAAATGACTTCTTTCCAACAAGCTATTAGTTCTTATGAAAAATATAAAGAATTAAAGAATCAACTAGCACAGTTAGTATCTCTTTATAATAGTTCCTCTTCTAATAATTCTTATGGTTCTCAAATAGAATCTCTTCGTAGTCAGTTGACTCAATTAAAGTCTGAGATTGAATCTATTTTGGGAAGTATTACAGAAGTATTAGAAGGAGCTCCTGCCGCTAGTACAAGTGAAGCTGCTTTAAGCAGTTTATCTTCTGGAAGTAGTGGTCCAATTGAGTATCATGTAGATCGATATACAGGACAAGCTGGTAATCGAAGTCAAAATACAGGTACAACTGTATGGTGGGCTCTAATTCCTAAGAATCGTATGCCTAACATGGCTATGGCAAGAGATGATTTAACTTCTGTACAATCTGAAAGGCCTACTTCTATGGCTAAGAGACATAATGCTGCTTTAGGAATTAATATTAGTGTTACTCATGGTATCATGTATACAGAAAATACTTTAGTTAGAGGAAATGAAGTTAACTATGGTGAAACCTTATATATGACACAAGATGGTACATTAAATTCTGTACCAAATAGTCAATACTCTACCGATGATATTCTCGCATTAAATCCTGTATGGGCCGCGAAAGGATTCTTTGCCATCGCTCGTGATGGACAATTTATTAGTAACAATACTCATGATGATGCTGAAACAAGTTATATTTGTGATCAACGACACCCAAGAACTTTCATAGGACAAGATAGTCAAGGAAACTATATTGTTGGTGTTTGTGGAGGACGTGCTCAAAGAGAACAAGGAATGTATATGGAAGAGATTTACGACTTCGTACAACAAAACATTACAAGTGATATTAAGTTCTTATATAATGGTGATGGTGGAGGAAGTTCTGCTTTTGTAGTCGATGGTGAAAAACTAAATATTACTTCTGATTCTAATGAAGAACGTGCTCGACCTAATTTAATTTATTGGACATAAAAAAAGAATGCAAATGCATTCTTTTTATATAACCTTTTGTAAGATTGCTTGTTTTACTTCTGGCGACGTATGTTTTAAAACTTCGTTTTGTTCAGAAGGTGTCATTGCATATAATCTATCAATATCTTTTTTTAATCTTTTTAATTCTCTTAAACTAAAATGATCAATATTATTTAAACTAATTGGTCTTTGTCTTTTTCTACTCTTTTCAGCGATTTCTTTTTTAGCTCCTTTACTTAGACCAATCTCATAAGATCTTCTAATTTTTGCACTATTATCGATGTCATTTTGATTATCAAGGTAATATGTTAATTTTGTCAAATTTCTTTCTTTTGCTATCATCACTGCAAATGGAGTTAATGACATAACAGATAAGAAACCAGTTCCCACTAGAAAAAGTGCATGAGCAAAATCCACAGTATTTGGCATCATTGTATTCGCTGCTATAAACATACCCAAACTAGTAACAGCTCCTGCAGCAGATGCTGGTTGTGCAATCAATGGAATCACTGTTGAATCCCCATCGATTACTTGATCTGCCATTTTATCTAATACTTTTTGTTCTGTTTCTTTTGTATATGGAATCATTTTCTTACTAAAATCAGCAAACGTTACTTCCATATTATTTCCTAAAATTTTATAAGAAACTATATAAGTCGCCTTTTCATTTCTTTTTGATGGATAAAATTCCATGCTTATTCCCCCTCTTTAAAAAGTGGCAATATTATATCATATTTTGAAAAAAAACGCAAATAGAAAGAAAAAATACTCTATTGAGTATTCTTTTTTGTGAAAACATATTTCTTCCCTAATAAGTAATTGATGATAACTACAATTGTTGTCATAATGATTTTTCCAATGGTTTTAGAAATAAAATAATAATCTACTAATAAGATTAATCCAAAGTAATCAATTCCAAAGGTTAAGGTTCTTGATATACCATATCGAATGAATTCTTTTCCTAATTCTTTTTTATTACTTTGTTTTACTCTAAATACAATTATTTTATTTAAAACATAAGATAGTAATTTTACAAGAATAAGTGTTATTAAATTTGATAATTTATAATTAATGAATTGATTCAAAATATAGAACAATCCAATATTTAGGAATGTTGTGAATCCACCACAAATTCCATAGAGTATGATTTTTTTTTGATTTTTCATATTATTTATCCATTATTTGTTTTAGGAGAACAGCAAGTAGTCCAATAGAGAATATCACAATCGATAATAGTAATCCCCCTATTCCTAATATATATCCAGCATGAATTCCTACAAAGTGAGAAAAGATAAATCCAATGATGGATAACATAATACAGATGATACTTAATAGAGAAAACATTTTCATAGGATTATAGTAAATACATGCTTCCATAATATATCTTAAAGATTTAAAGGAATCTCTTATTAAACGTACTTTTGATTTTCCTACTCTTTTCTGATAATTAATATCGACATAACATACGCTTAGTGAATTCATCATATAAGCAAGAGTTTGAGAGGTAGAAAAACTAAATGTATTACATAATCTTGGGAAGAATTTCATCACTGTTGATTTATCAAATATTCTAAGACCTGAATTAATATCTTTGACTTTTCTTTCTGTTACAAATTCTACTAATCTCTTTAAAATCTTTCTTAGAATCATTTTATGAATGGATTCTTTATAATATTTCCCATTTCTTGCCCCTACTACTAAATCATATCCAGAATTCTTTTTTTCTAACATTTCTACAATATTATCAAATGGATATGTATTATCCGCATCCGTAATAATAATTGTTTCATATTTTGCAGCTGTAATTCCTTTTTTTAAAGAATAACCATATCCCATATTTTCTGGATTATCTAGTACTTTTACATTTTTAGCTAATGCTTTTTTTCTTGTATCATCTGTTGATCCATCATTTACTATAATTATTTCCGTTCTTGTGATTTTATTTTTCTTTAAAACTTTTTGTATTTCATCAATGGTTTTTCCAATCACTTTTTCTTCATTATAAGCAGGTATTACAATCGAAATATTTTTCATAGGGTGTTCTCCTTTCTGAATGACTGCTTCTTTGATTGTTTCATTCATTATTTTATGATTATCCATATAACGATATAGATTTAATAGAATAAAGATATTTTGCAAGATATAAACTCCTGCAAGATATCGATATCGTATCGCATGAAAAGCAGTTGCATCTGTATAAGATACTCCTAATAGAATCATCCAATAGGATAAGAATACTAAATGGTTAATTGTATTTAAAGAATCTTTCTTTTTAATGTTTTTTATATAAATGATTAAAGAAATAATTGAAAAGATCATTGTGAAGTACTTGTAGATAATTCTTATCATTTCAAAATACCAAATATTATCTGTAATCATGTTTTCAGCATATCGATAGTCTTCATACATGATACCAATAATATCATTCATTGGATATACTCCTGTTTTTTTGTTAAAAATGTTTTCTCTTGATGCCGTTCTTATATTTTGATAAGTACTACTATATATAATTGCATTCAGAATACTTTTGGGGAAGTCTGTTAGTAAGTTTTTTAGAGATGTTGCATTTATAAAGATTGAGAATGTCGTTCTTTCTTTTTCCAGTTTTTTTTCTTGAAAAGCTTTTTCAATCTCTTCATTTAATCTTCCAAAAAAATCATTTGCTTCTTTTCCGTTCTTTAAAGGTATTTTCATATATATCATTTTTCTAAAATACCAAATTATATTTCCGTTATTTATTAAAATAAATAAGGAAATGTTTCTGATACTTCTATTATTTTATAGAAAGTTGATTTTGGAATACTGACTCTATCTACTTTTTTGTCATCTTTTATTTTTAATATGTTTTTATATACTTTTGTAAAATTAGAGTGTTCTATTTCGTTATATGTATATACTTTATATTGAATTAAATTTATAAATGAAAAGAGATTTAGTAAAATTAGAATGATAAGAAATGGTGTACATCTTTTTAAGATTTTTTTTATAGAAAATGGTTTGTTTTTTTGAACTATT
>CAMZHD010000056.1 GCA_947306705.1 uncultured Caryophanales bacterium | reverse complement strand
ATTAAGAATGATCCAATTGCTTGTAAAAAAGAAATGGCATTTGTACCAGACAATCCAGAATTATATGAACAAATGAAAGCCATTGATTTTATTAATTTTATTTGTGATATGTATGAAGTTCCTCAAGATGTAAGAGAAAAGAATATTACAAAATATGCAAAGATGTTTGAATTAGAACAAAACTTAAATGATCCAATTGATTCATTCTCTCATGGTATGAAACAAAAAGTTGCTTTAATCTCTGCTCTTGCACATGATCCTAAAATCTTAATTATGGATGAACCATTTGTAGGATTAGATCCAAAAGCAGTTTTTGATGTAAAAGAAGTCATGAATGAAATGATTAAAGAAGGAAAAACAATTTTCTTTTCAACTCACATTTTGGATGTTGCTGAAAAACTATGTTCAAGAGTTGCGATTATCAAAAAAGGAGAACTATTAAAAGTAGGTTCTATGAAACAAGTTAAAGGGGATAAATCTCTAGAAAAAGTATTCCTTGAAATGGAGGGATAATCATGCAGAGAACAATCTCACTATTAAAAGCAAATTTATCAGAAGGAATGAATCTTTTTAAGATTAATACAAAGAATAAGAGTAAATCGACTCAAATCTTACTACCTCTAATTTTAACAATATCTCTTATGGGAATGATGGGAATGTATGCCCAAGGATTAATCGAAAATCTTGCACCCCTTCATTTAGAATTTGTTGTATTAACGATCTTTCTTTTAGCAATATCGATTTTAACTCTATTAGAAGGAATCTATAAATCTGGTAGTTTATTATTTAATTGTAAAGATGATAATTTATTATTTTCACTACCCATTCGAAAACAATCTGTATTATTCTTAAGAATCTTTAAATTTTATTTATTTGAATTAATGTATAATTCTGTATTCTTAATACCATCTATGATTGTATATGCAATTGCGGTACATCCAAGTATTTCTTTCTATTTTATATCGTTATTAGGATTATTATTATTTCCAATAGTACCGATCGTATTATCTTGTATTTTAGGAGCTCTAACAACCTTTGTATCTTCAAAATTTAAAGGAAAGAATTTTGTACAAACCGTATTAACAATCATCTTATTATTAGGAATTATGTTTGTATCTTATAATGCAGATGACTTTCTAACGAATATTGCATCCAATGCGAAAAGTATTAATGAAATCATTACAAAACTCTACTATCCAGCAGGTGCTTATATCGAATTAATTACTGACTTTAAATGGATTACTTTATTTCTATTTGTAATCATTCATGTATTATTAATGGTAATTACTGTATTCGTTCTAGGAAAAGTATATTTATCCATTAATTCAAGTACCAAGTCTGTACGAGTAAAAAGATCCAATAAAAAAGCAGTTATTAAAACATCTAGTGTCACAAAATCTTTAATTAAAAAAGAATGTAATCGTTTTATAAATTCACCTGTATTTGTGATTAATGCAGGATTTGGATTAGTCCTATTTATCATCTTTAGTATTGCGGCATCTCTTAAGTATAACGATATAGTAGCTTCCTTTTTAGAGGCAAATCCTGAAATGAATACGAATACAAATCTCATTGCACAATACATGCCAGTTATCATCTTTATCTTAATCTCATTTACATCTTTCACAACATCTATTACATGTGCCATGATTTCACTAGAAGGAAAAACATTTAACTTATTAAAGAGTCTTCCAATTAAACCAAAAACAATTATCAATATGAAAGTATTAACAGCTGTCCTAATTATGCTTCCATGTATCTTATTGGGAGATATCATCTTATTCATCCGTTTTAAGTTAGATATACTTAGTATTTTCTTATTATTAATCGCATCTTTCTTATTACCTTTGATATCAGAAACAATTGGAATTATCTTTAATTTGAAATATCCAAAGATGGATGCGAATAATGATACAGAAGCCATAAAACAAAGTATATCATCTATGGCTAGTATATTTACTGGATTCTTCTTATTAGGAATTTCCACTTATTTTATTATGAGATGTATGGATGCCAGTTGGAGTCCAATTCAAATATTAGGACTATTTATTGGAGTCTATGGAGTTATCTATTTATTATTAGATTTCTATCTAAACAAGACAAGTGAGAAGTATTTTAATAATATAATTACATAAGACTAGTAGAAACTAGTCTTTTCTTGTTATAATGAAAATAGAGGTGAGTATGAGAATATGAAGAAGAAAGTTTGGATAGGATTAGGAATCTTATTAGTTGTAGGATGTATCATTTGTTTGTTTGTTTTTAAAAAGGATAAAAGTACAATATCAATTGATATCAATCCAAGTTTTATAGTGAGTTTAAATGAAGAGAGAAACATTCAGAAGATTAAACCAATAAATGAAGATGCAAAAGAATTTCTAAAGAAGAATTATAAAAACAATTCTATAAAGAGTTTTATCAAAGATATTGCAAAGAAAGTAGGAGAGACCTATCAAGATCCAACAGATATTCCTATACTAATTCATGCAGAAGGAATTATTTCATCTAAAGAGATTTCTAAGATCATTGAAGAAGCTTTTATAGAAGAAAATCTATCAGCTGAAGTAATTATAGTAGATGACATTTCAAAAGAAGAAAAAGCACTCGCAAAAAAATATAAAGTTACAGATGCAAAAGCTGCTTATATTTCACGTTTAGGGAAAGAGAATAAAGAAATCTCCATAGACTCTTTAATGAAAAAGGAGTTAAAAGAATTAAAGAATATGAAAGAAACTGGATTCTACTGTCCAGAAGAGTATACATTAGACGGAGATCGTTGTATCAAAGAAACGAGAAAAGAAAAAACAAAATTAGGAGAAATATGCCCAAATGAATATTCATTAATTGATGGAGTTTGTTATTATGAAGGACATCATGAAAATACAGGAAACTATTTCTGTAGAGATGGGGCAACATTAGTTGGAGAAAACTGTGAGATAATTGCATCTATGAATGCAAAAGGAATTTGTTCATCGGGAGAATATAGAGAAGAACTAAACCAATGTGTTGATAGAGTAGAAATTGGAGAAGGAGTAGAATACTGTAGAATTACTCCAGGAGAAGACTTAGTTTATAATGGAAGATGTTTAGGTAGAAAACCAACAATTAATGGAGGATGCTTAGGAAGCGATGTTGTCATTGATGGATGGTGCTATGATACAAGTCCAACTTCCGGATATGAATCAGAATGGTTATGTCCAGATGGATCTTTAATGAAAGAGCCGGGAAAATGTTATAAAGAAGAATTTACGGCTCCTACTGGATATGAATGTGAAGATAAATCATTTACACTATCTGGTGATAAATGTACAAAAACAGATACCAATAAAGCAGAAATGTCTGTAACTTGTGAGGAAGGATATACTCTATATGATCAAACTCATTGTATTGATTTCAATAAAACAACAGAAATAGAAATAGGAGATACTTGCCCATATCCATCTTCAAGATTAGTAGGAAATAGTTGTATTATCTATGAAGAAATACCAGCATTAAAAGGTTAGGTGAAATTATGTCAAAAGAATTATGGATAGAAGCCATTTCTAAATTTCTATTAGGAGTTGTATTAGTTGGAGTTCTATTATTTCTACCAGCATTTTCTTTTGAATACTGGAATGCATGGTTATTTATGGGACTATTATTTATCCCAATGTTTATTGTTGGAATCATCCTAATAGTTAAGAATCCTAAATTATTAGAAAGTAGATTAAAAGCAAAAGAAAAAGAAAGCACTCAAAAGAAAGTAATCCTGTTCTCAGTAATTATGTTTCTACTAGGTTTTGTACTAGCAGGATGCAACTATCATTTTAAGTGGTTTCAATTACCAATGGATTTGTAATATTAGGTTCTATGGTATTTATGATTTCCTATGTTCTATATGGAGAAGTACTAAGAGAAAATACATATTTATCAAGGACCATTGAAGTACAAAAAGATCAAAAAGTAATTGATACAGGATTTTATGGAATAATAAGACATCCAATGTATGCAGTAACTATCACTTTATTTTTATCCATTCCATTTATTTTAAATTGTATCTATACATTATTTATCTTTTTACTATACCCAATCCTAATTATCAAGAGAATTAAGAATGAAGAAGAGGTATTAGAAAAAGATTTAAAGGGATATAAAGAATATAAAGAAAGAGTGAAATATAGATTAATACCCTATATATGGTAATTCCAATGAATAAAATAGAAGAAATTGCTAGTCATTTTCAATTAGAAGGAACTATCACTTCCATTGAAGAAAACAATCAAGGTAATATTAATAAGACCTATATTATTTCCTGTACAAAGAAGAAATATTTAATACAAAAGATCAATGCAAATGTATTTAAAGAACCTTATCTAGTAATGAAAAACATAGAACTAGTAACAGAACATATAAAAAAGAAATTAAAAGAAAATAAAGATACCATTCATAAAACATTAAATATTATTAAAACCAAAGAAAATGAAAATCTATATATTTATATAAATAAAGAAGGAGAAAAAGAATACTATAGAGCCTTTGATTATATTGATAATTGTGTATCATTTGATTCTTTGAATGAAAGTAAAAATCCTAAACAATTAGCCTATGAAGTAGGAAAAAGTTTTGGATTATTTCAAAGACTTTTAAATGATTTTCCAGTAAGTGCATTAGGAGAAACGATTAAAGATTTTCATAACATTAAGAAAAGATTTAATGACTTATTACTAAGCATTGAAAACAAAGTTACCAATCGAGCAAGTAAGTATTCAAAAGAAATTATTGACTTAATCTCTAAAATGAAAGAGTGTAGTATCATCTCAGATTCTCTAGGAAAAACAATACCAGTAAGAGTGACTCATAATGATACAAAATTAAATAATATATTAGTAGATAAAGAGTCAGAAAAAGGAATTGCGTTAATTGATTTAGATACGATAATGCCTGGATCTAGTTTGTTTGATTTAGGAGATGGAATTCGTTCTGCTTGTAGTACAGCATATGAAGATGAAACAGATAAAGAAAAAATATTCTTAGACGTTGATTTAACAAAATCTTATTTAAAAGGATATTTAGAAGAAATGAAAGAGTACTTAACTTTTGATGAAATTAATGATATGGCATGTTCTATTAAGATCATGACCTATGAGTTAGCATTACGTTTCTTAACAGATTATATTAATGGAGATACTTATTTCAAAATAAGATATAAAGAACATAATGCAGATCGCTTTAAAAACCAATATTTATTACTGCAAGACATAGAATCCAAAATAGATGAGATTCAAATGTTTATTAATGAAACAATAAAAAAGAAGGATTAATTCCTTCTTTTATTATAGGTATCAATAATAATAGTTTCGATAGAATCTAAATCTTGAATCCCTAGGAATTGACAATTTTCAGGATCATAGATTTCTAACCAAGATTGAAATTGCTTTCTTTCATTTTCAGAGAATACATTAAAATAGATTCGATTATAGTATCTATATTTACTAGTAATGAAGTGAAGGATTCTATCTATATTATCATCATTCATAGGATTCATTCTTAGAAGTTCTCTATAATTGGATAATAAGATTTCCAATCTTTGGAATTCTTTCTCTTTATCTTTTTTTGTAAGAGAATTAGGGTTAAAGTGGTAACGATAAACATTATATAAGAGATATTGATATTTTGCACCCCGAAGAAGAACTAAATTATTAAAATAATTATCTTCATGATAACGAGTATGATTAAAATGAATATCATTTTCTTCTATAAAATTTCTTTTGTAAATTTTTCCATGCAAGTCACTTTCATTTAATACAGCAACATTTGCCTCATCATTAAATTCTCCAGCAATGACACAATCATAATCTGTATCATGAATAGATTGGTATAAAGTTTCTAAGGATGTGTCTTCTATATAAGAATCATCTGCATCCATAAAGGTAACAAGAGGACTATAACTAATTTCTAGTCCTTTTTCACGTGCTAGTCCACTTCCAACATTTTCAGATAATCGATAATAAACAATTGGAAAAGACTTTTGATATTCTTCTAATATTTCTTGATAATTGCATTCTGAAAAATCGTCTATTAAAACAACCTGAAAAGGAAAAGATACTTTTTGTTCACGAATACTATCAAGAGGAGTTCTTAAAGTATCTATCGCATTATATATCGGAATAATTATATCTAATTCCATAGAATCACCAATTTAATTATATCAAATTCACTCCTAAATAAAAGTCAAATATAAATTTTGTCATATAAAAAATCGCATAAAATTTAATTTTTTCCTTGACTCATAAAGTAATTTTGACTATTATAGTAAGTCAAAGCGAAGAGTTTTGTTCAGGGGAGGATGAAAAAATGAAGAAATCAAAACGATATAAAATGAAAAAAAGCTTTAAAAGATTTTTATGTCTTGCTTTCATTTTGATTTCTAGTATCATCTTTTTTGCATTTGGTGGATATACGAAAGTACAATCTGCCTTTGTTCAATTGCAAAAATTTTTTGATGATAATGAAGAAATTGCAGGAAAGACAAGAGAAGATAATGGAGACGGTACCTATAAACTATCGTTAAGTGTTACCGGTGATGCAGATACGGATACAAGAACTCCACATGCAAATATTCTTGTAATATATGACCAATCTGGATCAATGCTAGCTCACTTAGCATCAACAACCGGATCATACGGACATACCGGGGATTTACAATCAGCTGGTTGGGTCCAACTATATAAGACACGTGTATCACACGGAAGTGGATATGGTAGATATTATATATGTAGCGATCCTGTATCAGATAGTGAGGAATATACTGGTACAGTGTATTACGATAGTAATGGAAATAGTCAAGGTGGATGTACTTCATATACTGAAAAAAGATATTCAGCAATCACTCGTGCAGCAAGTGCTGAAAAAACAGTATATGATTTTGCAAATGCATTATTAAGTAAAAATCCAACAAGTGGTCCAGATACAAATGCAGTAGAAATGGCACTTGTAACATTTAATACAAATTCGCCAATATCTAATACCGCACCAGATCCAACACAAGGTTGGACAAGCAATAAGTCTACTTATTTAGATTTATTTCAATATAACGGAACGACATATAAGAGATCTTATGCTGGATTAACAAACTGGCAACAAGCATTAACAAAAGCACGTAGTGTACTAGAAGACGCAGATAGTGATCCTACGTTTGTTGTATTCGTAACAGATGGTGCACCAACGGTATATCAAGGAACATATGGTACAAGTGATAAAGTTAATCCAAGTGTTGCTTATCCATATGCAAAAACACCTGCCTATAATTTAAATCATTTTAAGACACAAGATGGTCAAAATAATGGTTCAGTTGTAGCAACTGGTGGAAATACTACATTATATGGAGTATATGCATTTGGTGATGAAGCAGACTACTTAGATGACTTAATCTATTATGCAAAAGACGGTCAAAACAGACCAACAGCTCAAGGTGGAGAAACAGCTGCGACAGTTGCAACAACAAATTACTATAATGCAACAGACAGTGCTGCATTAACAGCTTCTTTAGCGGACATTTTCAACTCAATTGTAAATACAGTTGGTTTAGGAGAAGCATATATTCAAGATGGAACAACTCAAAAAGTTCAAACATCTTCAGGTAATATTTCAACATTACTAGAAGTAGATGAAAATTCTTTTGAATACTGGTTGGAATT
>CAMZHD010000055.1 GCA_947306705.1 uncultured Caryophanales bacterium | reverse complement strand
ATATGATATAATTTGTACGTTAAAAAGGAGGGGTTATCCATGTTTGTTGATGAGGTACTTATTAAAGTAGAAGCTGGTAATGGTGGAGACGGATGTACTGCTTTTCGTCGTGAAAAATATATTTCTATGGGTGGTCCCTATGGAGGAAATGGGGGACATGGAGCTGATATCATCTTTCAAGTTGATGAAGGACTTCATACCTTATTAGATTTACGTTATCAAAAAACAATTAAAGGATCCAATGGAGAAAATGGTAGAGGAAAGAATCAACATGGAAAAGGAGCAGAACCTTGTATTGTAAGAGTTCCTTTAGGAACGGTTGTTACTGATATGGATACAGGTCTTATTCTTGCGGATTTATCTCAAAAGGGTCAAGAAGAATTAATCGCAAAAGGTGGAAGAGGAGGTCGTGGAAATACGGCTTTTAAAACGCAAACCAATACTTGTCCAGATTACTCTGAAAAAGGAGAAGAAGGGGAGCATAAGAACTTAAAAGTAGAAGTAAAGATGCTTGCTGATGTTGGACTAGTTGGTCTTCCTAGTGTTGGAAAAAGTACCATTATTTCTTGTGTTTCTAAATCTAAACCAAAGATTGCTGCTTATCACTTCACAACGTTAAATCCAAATTTAGGAGTTGTGAAATCAAGTGATGGAAGAAGCTTTGTGATGGCAGATTTACCTGGTTTAATTGAAGGAGCCAGTGAAGGGGAAGGATTAGGAGATAAATTCTTAAGACATATTGAAAGAACGAGAGTGATTGCTCATGTTATTGATATGGCTGGAAGTGAAGGAAGAGATCCTTATGAAGATTATTTGTTAATCAATCAAGAATTAAAGGCATTTAATGAAAAACTAATGGAAAAGCCAATGATTGTGATTGCCAATAAAATGGATCTTGAAGGTTCTAAAGAAAACTTAAAAGAATTTAAAAAGAAAGTAGATTGTAAAATCTTTGAAGTGAGTGCCGCTACGAATACTGGATTACAAGTTGTAGTAGATGCACTTGCCGATTTATTAGATGAGATTCCACAGACACCACTTTATGAAGATAATCAAATTGAATCTCATGTCTTATATAAATTTAAGAAGGAAGAGCCATATACGATTACTAAAGAAGGAGACGGACTTTGGGCGATTCATGGAGCTGAAGTAGAAAGAATCTTCAAGATGACAAAGTTCTCTAGTGAAGAAGCAATTTACCGTTTTGCAAAAAAACTTCGTCGTATGGGAATTGATGATAAATTATTAGAATTAGGAGCAGAACCTGGAGATCAAGTTCGTATCTTAGATTTCTATTTTGATTTTAAAGATTAAAAAGATAATAGGGGGTTAGTTTATGAAAGAAAAAATAATTGAAACATCACAAATTATGCTTTTCTTAAGAGAAAATCCAGGCATATTTAGTGATTTTGAAAAAGAATGTTTAATGAATTATGTGAAATCGAATCGTACGCATGGAAAGTTTGTTCCAGATATGGTTCGAGAGATTTATGATGAATTAGGATTATTAAGAGAAGATCAAGATATCTATACTGGATTTATGGATTTACTTCAATCTGAATTTGATATTCGAGAAAGAAAAATATTAGAAGTAGGTGGAGGAGTCATTCCAAGACTTGGTAAAAGAATTTCTAGTATTCAAACAGGAGAAGGTAAAATTACGGTCTATGATCCTAGATTAAGCAAATATGTACAAGATACAGAACGAATGAAATTAGTTCGCAAACCATTTACTTCTACTACGAAATTAGGGGATACGAATTTTATGCTTGCCTTTATGCCTTGTGAAGCTGCAGAAACCTTTATTGATGCTGCAACAGAGAATAAAATTGACTTCATGCTTGCTTTATGTGAAGGTGGTCCTCATGGGGATGAATATGACTATTTCGAAAGTGATGAAGAATGGTTAGATTCTATGGTTTATCGTGCTAAAAGAGGCGTAAAAGATAATGGTATGGGAACTTTAGGAATTCAATATTTAAAGAAATATGAAGATCCTTATCCTGTGATTTATAATCATCGTTAAACTTTACATTAAAAAAGAAAATAATTTGTATTTTCTTTTTTTTTATTATATAATCATCTTAGGATATAGAGGTGGGCTTATGAAAGATATTCATTTCTTAGAAAAAAATGGTGTAGATGTTCAAAAAAGTTTGGAATTGTTTGGAGATAGTCAAACTTATAATGATACAATTGGAGAATTTTTAGTAGGAATTCATACCAAAATTAATGAATTGATTAAGTTTATGGAAACAAATGATCTTGCGAATTATGCAGTTTATGTTCATTCTATGAAGAGTGATGCCAGAAACTTTGGATTCACTTCTTTAGCTGATATGGCTTATTTACATGAGCAGAAGAGTAAAGCAGGTGACTTATACTTTATTACGACTCATATTAATGAATTAATTGGAGAAACCAATAAAGCCATTACTTTAATTCAAGAGTATATGAATGGAGATAGTGTAGAAGAAGCAACTGAGAGTGAAAAAGTAAAAGAGGAATCCTCAGAAGATGAATATCATTCAAAGACTATTTTAGTAGTAGATGATTCTAATATTATTCGTAATTTCGTAAAAAGAATCTTTTCTGATACTTATAATGTAGGTACTGCAAAAGATGGAGAAGAAGCTATTCGTATCATTCAAGCAAATATGAATAATGGTTTTATTTATTCTATTCTCTTAGATTTGAATATGCCTAATGTTGATGGATTTGCAGTCCTTGAATTTATGAGACAAAATGATTTATTTCAGAAGATGCCAGTTTCTATTATTTCAGGAGATTCTTCTAAAGAAACTATTGATAGAGCCTTTACCTATAATATCGTCGATATGTTAAGTAAACCTTTTAATGAACAAAATATTAAAACGGTTGTAGAAAAAACATTAATTTATAGTGGAAAAGAATAAAAAAGCAATGATTCAATCATTGCTTTTTCTTTATGGTTTCATTGACTCTTAAATCTCTCACGGTATTTAAGGGTAGGTAATAGATATTGTATTTTTTCCATAAGCATTTAATTTTTTCAGATTTTACGTTTTCATATAATTTGATAATTTTATCCTCTTTGTCTGTTACACATATATCTACTTTTTGACAAAACATATAGGTATTTATAAATCTTTTCTTTGGTATTAAAATACCATAGTCGATAGGTTCTATAATAAAATTGAGAGATTTTACTTGTTGGATAAAAGTTCTACAAGGTATAATTTCGATTACTTTATCTTTTACGATTATATACATATTTATCACCTAATTATATTATACACTATTTTTTGAGTATGATATACTAAATGTAAGATAGGTGATTCTATGAAGAAGAATAAAAAGAAAAAGAAAAGTGAATATGATATTCCGAATTCTCAGAATGTTAAAAAGCTATTATGGATTTTTGAAGGAATTGGTTTTTTTGTAGTATTATTACTCTTATTAGGAGCCTTTGTTCCTGGGGTTTCTGTTTTCTTATGGTATTACTTTTTGGTACCTTTTAATACGCTGATGTTCTTTATTGGAGAATATGCCTCTATTACGATTTTTGATACTACCATTGATTCTTTTTATGTGTTTTTTGGAATTATATTTTTTATTATTTTATTGGAGTGTTTGGTTACTTTTCATAAAAAAATACCAAAAGGTTTTAAGCATCTATTTGTTAATCAATTACGTAGTATTTATTTTTCAATTTGTTTTTGCTTGATTCTTTCTGTTGTGATTGGGGTTGTTTTTTCCTTAAATCATCCAACGTTTAGTCATTTGTATTTTCCAGAACAAGAACAAGAAGAGTATACACTAGAAGATTTTGATGCTTTAAGTGATTATTTATCGAGTAAAGTTTTAAATTATTCAGATACATTTGATCGAGATGAGAATGGAAAAATTCTTTATGATGGTAGTTTAGAAGAATTAGCTGTTTCTAATTTAAGAAACATCTCTAATCGTTATCCTTTCTTAAGAGGATATTATCCAAGAAAACTTTATTCTTTTTCTAAGAAGGAAATGATGGAAGATCCTTCTACATTAGGTCTTACTTTTATTACGACTGTTAAAATCAATGATACTAATACAACAACGGATACTTTGAATACTATTACCCATGAATTGTGTCACACTAAAGGAATCACAAGAGAGAATGAAGCAACTTTTTGTTCTTTTATTGCGGGAGTAGAAAGTGATAATTCGTTAAGCCAATATGCTGCATATTTAGAGGCTTATGGAAGGTTTCTTCATGCTTATAAAGAAATCTATCCTACTAAGGCATTAGAATATGAAGATAAAGTTTTAAGTCGTTGTTTAATTGATGAATATCGTGAACTATGTAATTTCTATTTGAATGATATTTATACATCTCAATATATTAAAAAATCCAATCGTTTTTTAATTCATACGTATTTATTAAATCATTATTCGTATGCTGAAATTGAAAATTTTGTTTATTCTCTAAAGAGTGAAAACGTTCATGTAAAAGTGTATATGAGAGGAGAAAAAGTTCTTCTTCAAAACTTAAAAACAGTATTTGATCAAAATCAAGATCAAAATCTTACAATTACATTTGATAATAGCGAAGAAATATTCAAAAGACTTCAACCTTTCTTATATCGTAATAAAGATCGTTATATTTCGATTGTTCAAGATTATCCGGGAATCTATACAGGTGTTCATATGGAACCAGAAGAAGCCATTGAGTATTATACGAAACCGATTCCTAGTAGTAACTTATTTACTTCTTTTGGGTCAAAATATAGCAATGCCTATGATTATAGTAGAACCGTGCGTTTATTATTAGAATATTATCATTAAATCTTTTCTATTTTAAAAGATTGTGATATTATAATATCGAATATTTAAAAGGAGGAATTCAAATGAGTGGACATTCAAAGTGGGCTACTATCCATCGTAAAAAAGGATTATTAGATCAACAACGTGGAAAAGTATTTCAAAAATTAGCCAAAGAAATTATGGTTGCAGCAAAAGGTGGAAGTCCTGACCCGAATCAGAATGCTTCCTTACGTTTAGCAGTAGATAAAGCAAAAGCACAAAACATGCCTAAAGATAATATTCAAAAGGCAATTGAAAAAGCAACTGGAGGAGCTGATGGGGCAAACTATGAAACAGTTCGTTATGAAGGATACGGACATGGTGGAGTTGCCTTTATTGTAGATTGTTTAACAGATAATCGTAATCGTACTGCTTCTCAAGTAAGAAGTGCTTTTACAAAAGCTGGAGGAAATCTTGGAACAGATGGTTCTGTTAGTTATATGTTTGAAAGACGTGGATCTATCGTAATTCCAGATGATTATGATGAAGATACTATGATGATGACTGCTTTAGATGCAGGAGCTTTAGATTTTGATCATGTTGAGAATACCTATATTATTTCTACCGATCAAAATGCATTTACTTCTGTAAGAGATGCTTTAGAAGCAGCTGATGTAAAAGAGTTTTTAGAATGTGAATTAACGTATGTTCCTAATATGGAAATTACTCTTGATGAAGAGGGAGTAGAGAAAGTTATGAAATTAGTTGATTCTCTAGAAGACTTAGATGATGTACAAGATGTTTATTATAATTTAAAAGAAGAATAAAGTTGGAAACAACTTTTTCTTTTAGGAGGAATTATGAATAGAAATCAAATTAATAAAGAATTGAAAGTATTCATTAATGAAGCTAGTTTTATTTCTAATAAATGTAGAAATAAATTATTAAAATTATTTTCTGAAGAATTTCATGTATCTTTAGATATCGATAATTATAAGAATGTAGATTTAAGTATCCTAGAAGATTATAAAATTCTCTATCGAGAAGATACGTATGAAGCAGATCCTAAAATAAAAGATTTAGAGGATTTAAATGAGAGATATCAAAGATTTGAAGAAAAAGCAAAAAAGTTGATTAACCGTAAAGAAATAGATTTTCAAAATAAAAGTAATTTTAAGAATATTTCTAATTTGATTATTCTATTTTGTATGTTTTTTGTGATGTTTGCGGCAGTAGTATTAGGAATACAAGCTTTATTTTCTGGACATTTCAGAGATTGTATTTGGTTTTTAGTATTTGTTCTTCCTTGGATTTTTCCAAAGTTTTCTAGTAGTCTTCAAGTTCGACTTGAACAGGCTAGACAGTATATTAAAAGATTATTAAAGAAAGTGAAATAACTTTCTTTTTTTATGATATAATGATAGTAGTGAAAATAGAGGAGGGATATTATGGCTCGTAAGAAATTAAAGAAAAACAACCGTAAACGTAATTTCTTAATACAAAGCTTTATCCTTCTTTTCTTGTTTATTGGGATAGGGTATGCTACTCTTTCTACTAGTTTATATATGAATGGAAATCTAAGTGTTTTAGGGATTAGATGTGAACCAGATGATACTTTATATAGTGTCTTAGAATGTGCTTCTAATAATCGAGAACTTGCGAAGAAATATACGGGTTCTCATCATGATTCTTTTACAGAAGAACCAACGAAAAATATATATCATTGGTATGCCACTACGGATGAAGAGGGTACGGAAATACAAAATAGAAATAATGTCATTTTTGGTGGTATTTGCTGGCAAATGATTCGTACAACCGATACCGGTGGAGTAAAACTTATCTATAATGGTATGGCTGAGAATGGACAATGTTTAAATACTCGTGGAGATTATATTGGGTTTTCGAGAGTTGTTAATAGTTATGCAAAAGGATATATGGGAGATTCCTTTACTTATGATCCATCCACAAAACTATTTACTTTGGTTGGTAATGTTCAAAGAGTTTCATGGAATGGAAAAACGCAAGAACAGCAAGAAGCAATGCTAGGAAAATTTGTTTGTGGGAATGAAACTGAGCCTGCCGATGGTTGTACGAGATTGTTATATCTGTATGCTTATTATAATTCTAGTCAACCATATGTTATGGTTCTGTATCCTAATGATCCTTATTACCAGTTTGGAGATGTAAACTTTGATAATGAATTCTATGGGGTTTCCACAAGACCTACCAATGTTGGATATATGACTAGTGGAAAGCCAAAGAACTATAAAAACTATGTTACATCCATCGGTTCTGACAGTCTTTATTTTTACTCATCTTCTAATGTTAATACTAATTATTATTATGCAGATAGTTATGATTATGGAAATGTGAATGCAAACAAGTATACTTTAGTAGATCCTTATCAGATTAGTGGAGAAGGGGATTATCCTTCCTTAGCAGGAAAGTATACTATGTTTTCTACGAATGCTTCTTATTCTTTAACTTACATTTATTATATTGTTGCGGTTGACGGAAATAGAATCTATTATATCAATATGTCTTCCGGAAACAACTTATCTTATTATAATAAAACCTATACTTATGGAGATGGTTATACTGATAATGGAGATGGAACTTATTCCATTTCCACGCCTTCTTCTACTTTTAATTCATTAGATTATCTTTCCTATTATGAAGACCTTTCTAATAAATATGCATGTGTTGCGGATAATAATGGATTTTGTAATAATGTTTTACATATTTTTTATACTTCTCCTACGGCTATGTACTATATCAATTCTAATAATAAGTATAAGTTTTCAAATAGCTATTCCTATGATGACTCTACCAGTAAATATACGTTAAGTGATGATGGGACTGTTTATATGTGGGACTTTCTAAATGATTTGGATGATATTGAAAATGCTAGATATACATGTAAAAATCAAACAGGAGTCTGTTCTCCTCTAAACTATGTTTATGGGACAAACTATGTTGGTGACTCGACTCGATATTTAGAAATGTTGACTTTGTTTAATGGGGAATCTTTGTCAGAAGCTTTAGAAGACATTTTTTCTAATACTAAAAATT
>CAMZHD010000054.1 GCA_947306705.1 uncultured Caryophanales bacterium | reverse complement strand
TTCCTCTACTCTTGTATCAAAATTCTTCATGATATTATAAGAAGTATTTTCAACTAACATAAAAGGAATTTGATCAATTAATAAATACTCTAAGGTAGAATTCATATCTTCATATGGAATAAAATCCAATTCATAGTTTTCATCCATTAAATCAATGATCTTATCTTTATTATAAATATCTTTAAAATATCCAATATTTCCCTCTATATCATTTTCTGTATAATTTTTATATTTTAAAGCAACAATATTATAAGTTGTTGTCTCAATGGTAGACCCACTAAAAGCTTTATCTAAGAAATAATTGGTTTGATACAAATAGGTAGTCGCATAAGAGATCCAAAAACAAAGCCTAATATGACCCAAATAAGTCTCTTTCTAAATAACAACAATAAAAGAATGAAAAGAGAAAATAATAATACTCCTCCAATCATTAATATATATTTGGTTGGCAAAAAGCCAATTCTAAACACTGCATGAAATACAAAAAATGAGGAAATCACACATACTAGTAAAAATATAAACGGTCCTAACTTCTTCATAAACATCCTCCTGTAACATTATAACAAAACTTTCAATTAGAAGCAATCATTCTAATTATAAATATATAATTCATGTTGGCATCTCGTACATGCCACATATAATAAGTTCCTTTCATTATTTTTATAAGAATGAGTACGATCATTATAGATAATAACACTATCAAATTCTAATCCCTTAGAAACATAAGCTGGAATTAATATACAATCTTTCTGGAATCCTTTTGTATCAGCATCTACTAAAGAAATATCAACCTTATCTTTGATTAATTCATAAATCTCTTCAGCTGTTTGATAATCCTTTGTAATAACAGCTAAACTCTTATATTGACTCTTTAAAGTCTTAATATCATGAACCAAAGAATCTCCTAAATCTCCAAAATCCTTTCGAAAAACAACTGGTTTATGATTATCTTGACGAATGGCATTTACATGATGAAGCCCTAGAATCTTATTTGTATATGCAATAATCTCTGGAGAAGAACGATATGTCTTTAATAATTCAATATACTTTGTACTTCCCTTAAATAAGTCAGATAAACTCTCCAAAGAATCATAATGATAATAAGGATTAATATTTTGATTAATATCTCCTAATATTGTATATTCTGCTTTTTGGAAAATATTCGTAAGAATAATATATTGAAGTCTATTATAGTCTTGTGCTTCATCAATAACGACTTGTTGAATGGTAGCTTCATAATAGAATCCTTCTAGTCTTCCCTTTAAATAAGCAAGAATTAAAGCATCTTCATAATGAAGAATGTCGACATTTACAAATTTATTAACAACAGATTCTTCTAAGGGAATACGACAATATTCACTTAAAAAGAATTCTTTTAAAATTTCTTTAAAATTCTTTTTAAAATTAGCATTCTCATATAATAGTTTTAAATATGTAGATACTTTCTTTTTACTACCTTTATAATGATTCGAACAAAGTTTATTAGCCATCTCCTCTACTCTTTCAAATAAAGGAAGTCTACTATAACGATCTTTCAACATCGTATTAATTTCATCTTTTTCAATAGTTATCTTCTCTGTTTCTTGAAAACCAGAAACAAACTCAGCCCTCTCAATATAATCATCAATAAAAGCATCTAAATCATCAATAATTCCATCACTTTGTTTATACTCTACTAATTCAGGAAATACCTCTGTATAAGAATAATAACGAGAGACAAAATCAGTAAAACTCTCGACTCCTTTATATTCTGTCATTAAACTTTCTAAATAATCTCCAAAAGTTGTTTGAAGGGTATTCGCTTCTCCTAGAGATGGCAATACATCCGATATATATTCTGTAAAAATATGGTTAGGAGAAAAGATTAAGATATTGTTACTTGTTAAATTCTTTAAACGATACAATAAGAAAGCAATTCTGTGAAGAGCAACCGTAGTTTTCCCAGAACCAGCAATTCCTTGTACAATTAAATTATTATCTTCTAGATTACGAATGACTTTATTTTGTTCTTGTTGAATCGTATTAACGACATTCTTCATCTTTTCACTAGATTCTGCCGCAAGAACTTCTTGTAATACCTCATCATCGATATTTAAAGAGTTATCAAAAACTCCTACTAATTCATCATTTTCAATCTTATATTGTCTTTTTCTTTTTAATTCTCCCGTATACGTACCACCAGGAGCTGTATAACTACAAGGACCTGTTTCAAAATCATAGAATAAACTACAAATAGGACTTCTCCAGTCATATAAAATATTATTCAATTGATCATCTTTTAAATACGTAAGAGACATATAAATATTAAAGATTTGTCCCTCATCATCTTTAAATACAATACTAGCGAAATATGGTTTATGTTGAATACTACGTAGTTTCTTAAAATATCTTTGTTTTTGAAGAACCTTTTCTGCTTCTAACTCAGTCGCAGCCATGACTTGAACCATTTCACCCTCATCAAAGCTACTAGAGTTCTCCCACATCATTTTTTTAAATTCTACCAAGTCATCTTCTTCTTGAAATACATCTTCTCCTAAGAAAGATAAAGTATCTCCTAAGAGTTTTTGTACTTTCTTTAAGATTTTCTTTTCTTTTTGAAATTCAGTATCACTAATTGCCATATGATCACCACTTACACATATACAATCATATCATAAAATAAAAAAGAGATAGGAGAAATCCTATCTACTTAACGTCAATTATCGACTATTTTAATAGAAATGTATTTATCAGATCTAATCCAAAGACTACGAGAAGTGCAATGAAAGAACCTTTTGTAATATTAAATCTCTTAAAATCCTTAAACTCATAGTCTTCCTTCTTATAATCTCTTACATCCTTGACATGGAAAAAAAGACTTTTCTTATTCTTTAGATTCTCCGAAGAAATTAATACAAATTCATTTGGTTGTCCAGATTCACCATAAGTAACATCTTTAATTCTTAGAAGATAGAAAAACATCATTAAATCCATAGAAGCACCCATAAAGTTTACTACAGATAACCAAGCAAGAAATGGACTAGAAATCATTAAACCAATTATATAGGTCACTACCGTAATCCAAATAAAAGGCATCAAAAGAGAAATCATAATATTTTTCTTCGTAATTTCTTGATAAGACATACAATAGAAAATTCCTTTTTCTAATAAAACTCCATAAGAGATATTTTGATATTTAGTACCACCAATTAAATATCCAATTCCATGTAATAACTCATGTAAGGCAAAATAACCAATTAAAATAGTAAGGATAAATGGTTTTCCAAAGAAATCAGAAAAACCAAATATTAAATAAGTTATAATTCCTGCGATGATAAAGATAATTAAACTAAATAAATTAGCCTTTACTAAATCCATTTCAAAGACATATGCTTTTTTATTGGTTGTACTCATGAATCAACTCTCCAAACTCCATTTTTAATTTTTTTAATCTCTCTTCTGTATTGGCTTCAAAACGCAATGTAATATTAGGTCCTGTATTAGAGGCACGTACTAATGCCCATCCATCATCAAAGTTTACTCTGACTCCATCAATATCATTAAAGGAATAACCTTTTTCTTTTACATATTCTTTTATTTTGTCTATTACTTTAAATTTTGTTTCATCAGAAGAAGGAATTTTAATTTCTTCTGTTGAATAATATTCATTCACATCATTCAATAATTGATTAATGTTTTTATTCGTATAAGATAAAATTTCAAGTAAACGTAAAGCAGCATAAAATCCACTATCGAATCCTGGCCAACGATCATTGAAATAAACATGTCCAGATAACTCTCCTCCAAATGGAAGATGATCTTCTCTAACCTTAGCTTTTGTATAAGAGTTTCCAGTACGATAACAAATTCCTTTAGCTCCTAAACGTTCAATTTCATCACTTAATGACTTAGAACATTTTACATCATATAAGAACTCTTTCTTCTCTACTTTATTGATAATATCACGAATAATGATAATCATATAAATATCTGTTGGGATGAATTGACCTTTATGTGTAACAATTCCTAAACGGTCCCCATCTCCGTCAAAGGAAATACCAACATCTGCTTTTTCTTCAATTACTTTTTCTTTTAATTGTTTTAAATTGGCTTCTACGCAAGGATCTGGATGGTGATTAGGAAAATTACCATCACTCTCTTCATTAATAATCACTAAGTCCATTGGGAATTGAGAGAAAATCTCACGACAGAAACTTGCAGTAGCTCCATTCGCAGGATCCAATACTACTTTTAGAGAACGTAATCCAAAATGTAAATTTTCTTTAAAAGCATTTTTATAATCCTCAAATGGTTTATATTCGTATACATTTCCTTCTCCTACTTCAAAATTACCCTCTAATATTTCTTGAAGGAAATCTTGTATTTCTTGTCCCTTACAATTTCCACCTTCATCAAAAGCAAATTTAAATCCATTTTCATCTTTTGGATTATGAGAAGCAGTAACCATCACACCACTTGGTATTTCTAATTTAATACAAGAATAATAATACATAGGAGTCGTACATAATCCAAGCAATACAACACTAACACCTGTAGAACGAATTCCTGTTACTAAAGCATCATATAAAGCAGGAGATGAGATACGATTATCATGCCCCACAACGCAAGTTGTCTTTCCTAACTTTTTAATATGAGTACCAAATCCTAATCCAATGGTATAAGCAGTATCTTCATCAACCGTTGTGGGATAAACTCCTCGAATATCATATCCTCTAAAAATGTTTTTATTTATATCTTTCTTATAATTATAATTCATAGAATCCTCCTATTCTATTTTTATCTTATCATAAACCAAAGAAAATGTCATTAAAAAGGATAGGAAATATCCTATCCAATAATATGTTTTAATAATCCAAAAGAAACAATCATCATAATAATACTTGCGATGAAGATTCCAATCATTGCCGCAAAGAATGCTTTCTTTCGATCCATTTCCAGTACAGAAGCAATTAAACATCCCGTCCAAGCACCCGTACCTGGTAAAGGAATTCCTACAAATAATACTAGTCCCCAGAATCCATACGTTTCAATTTGATACTTATGTTTCTCAACTTTCTTATCTAACCATAAAGCAATTTTCTTAAAATGTTTACTTTTTCTCATCCAATCTAAAATAGAATTAATTAACCATAAAATAAATGGTACTGGAAGTATATTTCCAATGACAGAAATAATATAACTAGGAATTGGATCTAATTGGAGTAAAGAAGCCGCAATAAGTCCTCCTCTTAATTCTAGAATTGGCATTAAAGATATAATAAATACTAAGATTTCTTTTCCAAAAGGCAATGCAAGGAAAAAACTAAACCATCCTATAATTGCCCCAACAATTTTCTCAACCATATTCTCCCCTAACTTTCTATAATTTCCATAAGAATTGGTACAACGTGTTTCTTACGAGAAACACAGCCCTCTACAAAGTATCCTTCTGTTACGTTATCTTGATAAGCTAAATTCATAATATTAGCTCCTTTACGGTTAAATAACACATAACTACCATTCTTAATAATATCGGTTACATATAAAGCAACCAATTGATAATGATTTTGTTCTGCGACTTGATCTAACTCATCCACATATTGATCGATTTCCTTACGAATATCATCAAAGTTCATCGTAAAGAATTGACCAACACCAAAACTCTTATCATTAGCAGTATAAAGTTTAAAGTCATTATAAAGTACATCTTCTTTACTCATACCAGATAAAGAAGTTCCAGACTTAAACAAATCCATTCCATATTGTTCATAATCTACATCTGCGATAAAAGCAAGATTCTCAACCGCATCACGATCTCTTTGAGTTGCGGTAGGACTTTTTAAAATCAATGTATCAGATAACACTCCAGATAATAGTGCTCCTGCAATATCTCTTGGAATCTCTACTCCTCTTTCCCGAAACATAGAGTATACAATCGTACAAGTAGATCCAACATTCATATTACGAAAATTAATAGGATTATTCGTCGTAATACTACCTAAGTTATGATGATCAAAAATCTCTAAGATTTCTGCTTCTTCTAATCCTTCAACACTTTGTAATTTTTCATTATGATCCACTAATATAACTTTCTTAGGAGTCTTTTCAGATAAATCCGTAATCTTTAATAAACCTAAACACTTGTTATGTTTATCTACAACTGGATAATTCGTATGTTTCAATTTATTATTGATATCAATAACATCACTAACAAAGTCTGTTTCTAAAAACTTTGTAGGATTATAAATCTCAATCATAGTCTTAATATAATTAGCTAAAGAAAGTAATCTTGATACCCGATACGTATCATAAGGAGTACGAATAATATTAACTCCATGTTCCTTCGCAATCTGAATATGTTCTTCTTTCATATAAGAATCTCCAGATAAAATAATCATTTTAACAGAAGATTCAACTGCATATTCAATCACACTATGACGATCTCCTACAATTAAGATATCATCAGGAGTTAATTCAACATTGGATAAGAACGTTGTACTACGATAAGCAGCAACTAAGATCTTCCCAACTATTTCATCATTTGCCCTAACAATTTCTTCTCCTTTTAAAACTCTTAGAATATTATCATAAGAAGTATATAAGTCTTCAATATTTTCATTAATTAACATATGACTTAAATTCTTAAGAGTAACCAGTCCACAGAAGATTCCTTCTTTAGTAACAACGGGTATACCAGTTAGTTCTTCTCGAAGCATTGCTTGATAACCATCATAAATACTATCATCTTCATGAATTAAGAATCCTTTATGATAATGAATATCTTTTAATTGTAATTTTACATCATTTAAATATCTTGGTTCTTTTAAACCAAAAGCCGTTAATGCATAACGGGTTTCCTTATTCAAGTCTCCAATCACTCTAGCCTCTGTATTTTCCCCTAAAGCATTCTTTAAATAAGAAAGTCCGATTGCTGACATTACAGAATCTGTATCTGGTTTTTTATGTCCAAAAATCATTGTTTTCTTCATTACCAACACTTCTTTCTAGTCTACATTATAACATACCTTCTAAATAAAAAAAAGAGTTAAGCAAAGTTAACTCCTAAGAATCTACTACAAGATACAAAAGAATAAGAAAAACCTGAATAGAAGAAGAAACAAGTAGAATAAATTCTTTCATAAACAGAAGCAACATCATCTACTAAATCTACTATCCATCCTTCTATGGATTTAGGAATTTCTAAAGTAATCGGAAACATATGGGTACGAATCATATCTTCTTGAAAAGAAGATATATGAAAAACATCTTTTGCATTTTGAGAGGCAATAATTGGATGAAGAGTTAATCTCTCAACTCCATTCTTTTCTTTTACTTCATCTGTAAAGAAATCATGAAGAAGAGCTCCTATTGTTGCTTCCTCTACTCTTAAATGAAACATCTTTGAAATCTTATAAGTATAATAAGCAACTCGAATACTATGTTCATATCTTTGAATTCCATGATGCTTACAGTTCTTTAATTCTTGATAACGAGAATCATTTATATAAGGTTCAATCATCTGAATAAATTGTTGATCTTCATAATTGTACATATTAACACCAGAATCATCATATCATAAAAAAAAGAAGGGAACCTTCTATTCTCTTCTTTTTTACAGTAATTTGACACTAAACAAGTTCATTTAAGATTTTATCTAATTCCTCTACTTCTTCAGAAGAAGTAGCCTCTAATTCTTGTTCTTGATTAAACCAAGCCGGAACATTCTTCTCTTTTACATTCTTTTCTTTCGAAACTTCTTTCTCTTTTGCATGAACCATTTTATTCATCTTTTTATGTTCCTTTTCAGCAATCTTCATAGCTTCTTCTACAGTTTCAATATTGAGTCTCTTCCATTGACCCGCAATCGTCTCAACATAACTCTTTTTTAATTGTTCATTATTAATCTTTAAAACATAACTAATTAATACATTTA
>CAMZHD010000053.1 GCA_947306705.1 uncultured Caryophanales bacterium | reverse complement strand
AATGTATTAACATCTTCTTTTTCTAGCTGATCAGGATAATATTCTTTTCCAATAATAAATCCAACAGTAATATGAGAATCAATATGATATTTAATATAATTAATAATATCAATTAACTTTTTATACTCTGATAAAGTTTGTTGTGTAACAACTAAATGAAGATATAATTCTCTATCTTTTCAAAGACTTAGTGTCTCAACTAAATGATTAATAGCTTCTACAATCTTATCATTAGAAGGTTCTAAGAATACATGGAGTTTTGCTTTTGGATTTGCATCCATTTGACTTTTCATATTTTGATAAACAGGATTTCCTAGAACTTGATCATTTAAAATAGAATCTTTAATATAATCTAATTCTTTTTTATAAGTATCTCCTAAAAAGAAGGCTTCATAAGCAGTACGATATTCAAAGGAATTAATAATCGCAGTCGTAAAATAAGAAGTTTCTTTTATTTTAGATAACTGTGGCATACACTGGTCAATAGAAATACTATAACTACCAGCTTTTTCAATTCCTAAACCATTAATTAAAAAGATAACACTTTTCTTCATAGAATCACCCTACTATAAGTGTACACCGAAAAACACTTTAAATTAATAAAAAAACGTAAAATTTTAATATTTTACGTTAATCCAATCGAGGAGTTAATACCTCATATCCATCTTCTGTTACTAAAACAGTATGTTCATAATGAGCAGCTGGACTTAAGTCTTGTGTATAAACGGTCCATTCATCTTCAGCTAAATAAACATTTCTTTTTCCAAACGTTAACATCGGTTCAATACAAATAACCATACCTGGCTTTAATTTAGGTCCTGTATTTGGAAGACCAAAATTTGGAACTTCTGGATCTTCATGCATATCTTTTCCAATTCCATGACCACATAATTCTCTCACAACTCCTAAATGATGAGATTCTGCATATTCTTGTACCGCATGAGAAATATCTCCAATATGATTCCCTGGTTTAACCATTTTTAATCCTTCATATAAAGACTTTTCCGTATGTTCCATTAAATACTTCTTATCCTCATCAATTTCCCCTACTGCATAAGTCCAAGCGGCATCTCCTTGATATCCTTTATATCCAATCACTACATCAACGGTAATAATATCTCCATTCTTTAATTTACGACCTCCAGGAATTCCATGAACAACTACTTCATTGACACTAGTACATAAAGCAGCAGGGAATCCTTCAAACCCTTTACAAGTAGGAACCGCATCATGATTTAAAATAAATTTCTCACATAAAGAATCTAATTCTTTTGTCGTAATTCCCTCTTTAATATATGGTTTAATAAATTGATGCATCTCAGATACTAAATGACCGGCATGTCTCATCAATTCTATTTCTCTTTCACTTTTGATTGTTATCATAATCCACCTCAAACAATGAAATTATACAACAAAATCAAAAAAAATGGAATTCTATTATTGAATTCCATTGATAAAATACTCTTGTATCGTTGTTCTTCTCTCATCTTCATGAGTATTAAGAGCAGCCATTCTTAAAGCATCCATATCTCCAATTAAATATAACTTTTGTTTTGCTCTTGTAACAGCAGTATAAATAAGTTTTTGATAAAGCATCTTTCGATATCCCTTAACTAAAGGAATTAATACAATATCAAATTCAGATCCTTGAGATTTATGAATACTAATTGAATACGCAAGACGGAAATTATTATAATTAGAAGGAGTATATTTTACTTTATTTCCATCAAAATCTATCACAATATCTTTGGATTGAATTGTATCAATTAAACCAATATCTCCATTATAAACATTATCATCTGGCATATTAATAAGCTGTATCACTTTATCATCTTCTTGGAAGGTAACCTCTCCAATACGATGTTCTTTTTTATGAGAATCTTTTGGATTAAAAATCATCTTTACTTTTTGATTAATCTCATCAATTCCATTGACTCCTTTATACATAGGCGCAAGAATTTGAAATTCATGAAGAGAATAATCTTTATAAGTCTGACAAATTTCACAGATTTCTTTCATCACATTAGAATCCGAACACTCAATAAAAGTAAGATCTTCTTCTTGATTAAAAATACTAGGATCAATTTCTTTTCTTCGAATATCATACGCTAATGTAATGATATTAGAATCCACTCCTTGACGATATAACTCTTTTAACTCTACAACTTCAAGCATTTCACAAGCAATTAAATCATGAAGAACTTGTCCAGGACCAACACTTGGTAATTGATGATCATCTCCTACTAAAACAATTTTACAATTAGAAGATAATCCTTTTAATAAATGAGACATTAAAATCGTATCAATCATACTAGATTCATCTAAGATGACAAACTCTACTTTGCTCTTATTAAACTCATTAATCTGAAAACGATTCTTCTCTTTTTGCCATTTTAAGAATCGATGAATCGTACTTGCAGGAAACAAAGTAGCTTCACTCATTCTCTTCGCTGCTCTTCCAGTAGGCGCCAGTAATGCAACTTTTTCTTGAAGAGTCTCATAAGAATAATTTTTCATCTTACGATACAACTCTAACATTGCTTTCATAATCGTTGTTTTTCCAGTACCAGGTCCTCCTGTAATAATTAAGAAATTCTTTAAATAACTCTTTTTGATTGCTTCAAATTGTGCTTCATTGTACGTAATCCCAAAGAATGATTCTAATTGATGAATTTCTTCTTCTAAATTTTTAACAGTAAGATCAGGCGTATGACTTAATAATCGGAACCTTTTCACAATCAAGCATTCTGCTTCATACATTTCTTTTAGATAATAGCGATTTTCTCGATGAATAATCTTTAAATCACTTTCTAGAGAAGAAAGACATTCATCAAAAGCAGAAGTTTCTATCTCTACTCCCAGAACTCTAGGAAGTAAAAATGCAATCTCTTCTCTTCCGTAATAACAGTGTCCATATGTATTAGAAACTTCTTCCATAATATAGAGAATGGATGCTTCTACTCTTCTTGGATCATTTCTCTCCATTCCTTGATTTAAAGCAATCTGATCAATCTTTTTAAAATGCATTTCATAAATATCAGAGATTACTTGATAAATATTGGTATCAATCACATCTTTTGTTTTACTCTTATAAGTATTATAAAGAATCATAGAGTCTTTGGAAGAAAATCCTTTTTCTGTTAAATAAACAATCACTTCATAACTAGATTCATATTCTTTTAATTTAGAATGTAAGGTAGATATATTCTTCTCCGTAATACCAGGAATTAGAATTAAATTATCAGGAGTTTCTAATATTACTTTTAAAGTATCTTTTCCTAATACATCTACAATTTGTTTTGCTTTTTTCTCTCCAATACCAGGGAATAATTCACTGGATAAGAAATCAACAATTCCATCTTTTTCTTCTGGAATACATCGTTCATAATGATCTACTTGAAACTGTTCTCCATATTTCTCATGATGGACCATTTTTCCATAAAAC
Organism: uncultured Caryophanales bacterium; assembly: GCA_947306705.1. Taxonomy (GTDB): domain Bacteria; phylum Bacillota_I; class Bacilli_A; order RF39; family UBA660; genus UBA3789. The sequence goes on along the minus strand of CAMZHD010000053.1, from coordinate 5,871 downwards.
AAATATGTATCAAATGAATTTAAATCATGAAAATATCCCGTAAAAGGAATCGTTCTTCCAATATAATGAGCTAATTCTTCTTGATTGGTATCTGAAACTTTCAATATCCCAACCATATATCCAGTAGAAGATTCATAAATGCTTCTTGAAAAAGAACCTTTGATTGTTGTTTCCATAATACCAATCCTTTCCAATTTTTATTGTATCATGAAAAAAGAAGAAAAAAATCTATATTTTTTTAGAAAGAAATGGTACAATGTTGATAGACTAGGAGGTCATGTTATGGCAGTTGAAATATATGAAGGAACACATGTAAAAGCAGAACCCGCAACCAATTATATGGATGTCAATACAATCTATCATGCCTGTAAATTAATCAAAGATGCATCTGCTCGATTAGAAAGAACCAGCAAGAAAATTATCAACGCAAAAGATTATTGTACAAAAGAAGCCTTATTCATGTTAGGAGAATCTTTTGAAGAACCAATAGAGTTCTGCGGAAAAGATTTTTATGATATTTCAGATTATATTCATGATTTCGCAGATACAGTCTTAGAAGCCACCTCTAAAGCATTAGATAAAAAACAATTACTATTAAATGAGGAAGCAATGGAAAAAGAAAAACTAGAAATTCTAAAAGAAGAAACAACTGTTGAATAGAAAGAAGGTATTTTATGAATTCTACAGAAATTGTATATAAAAAAGAACCAGTAGAACAAGCAATTAAAATGTTAAATGAATGTCGTACCGAACTATATGATGCAGATTGTTTGATCTATGAAGCTATGATTAAATTAGTCAATGCAAAAGGATATCCTTTAGTAGAGCAAGAAGATACATTTATTGATTCTAAAATGCCTGAAAAACTAATGACAGATTTACGAGCAAGAATCAAAGAAGTCATATTAAATTTAACAAGTAAAACGAAATTACTAGAAGATTATATAGAAGCCTCTGCAAAAGATGCATCAACCGATTTAGCAGCCTTTGCTAATCCTCAAAAAGATCCAGGAATTGGATTTAAAGCTTCTTCTACAGTAACAGATACGTCAGAACCAAGAGATTACTCAATGGATGAAAGAAAGGCTCAAAACATAGGAATCGCAACCGGTATGGTAGGAGCTAGTGCAGCAGGAACCATTATTAAATTTGATCATGATGAAGATGAAAAAATAATAGATGATTGGTTAAATAATAAAGAAGAAAAAGAAGATAAAAAAGAAGAAAAAAAGCAAGATGAATAATCTTGCTTTTATTTTGCGATACAGTATGGATATTCTACTTTTTGAATCGTTACAGAAACAAACTCATTATGAGGATATTCTCCCTCCATCTTACAGTATAAATAATTACCCGTATGTCCGTAACTATATCCATCTTTTGTCTCTTCTACTAAAACTTCAACTGTTTGATTTAAAAACTTCTCCATATAACGAATTTCTAATTCATGAGAAACTTCTATTAAGCGTCTAGCTCTCTCTTTTTTTACACTTCCATCAAGTTTTCCATCCATTCTAGAAGAAGCAGTTCCCCTTCTCTCACTATATGGGAAAACATGAAGTTTACTAAATTCTATCTCACGACAAGTTTGAATCGTCTGACTAAACATTTCTTCACTCTCTCCTGGAAATCCTACAATGACATCGGTACTAATAGAGATATTTGGTCGAATGGAACGAATCTCCTCAATTTTCTTTATGAAAGCATCTAAATCATACTTACGATTCATTCTTTTTAAGATTTCATTCGAACCCGCTTGAATTGGAATGTGAAGATGATCAACCAAGATAGAAGACTCTTTTAAGACATCTAATACTTCCTCATTTAATTCAGTAACTTCAATCGAAGAAATACGAAGTCTCTTTAGTCCTTCTACTTGAACTAATCTCTTTAATAAATGAGCAAAGCTAACATCTAAGTCAACTCCATAGCTTCCGGTATGAATTCCTGTTAAAACAATCTCTTTATATCCTTTAGATACTAAATCCTTAACTTCCGATACAACCGTATCTTCTTTCTTACTTCTACATTTTCCACGAACAAATGGAATAATACAATAACTACAGAAATTATCACATCCATCTTGAATCTTAATAAAGGCTCTTGTACGTCCAGGAAAATCAGATATCATCATATCTTCAAATTCTTTTAAACGTTCTCCATATTCTAGACGAATCATTTCTTTATTTTGAAAATACTCATCTAATAATTCAACAATCTTAGATTTATCTTTATTACCAATCACGATATCTAATCCATCTTCTTGATAGGTTGGATTATAAGCAATAAAACATCCCATCGCAACAACACAAGCATTTGGATTACGATGAATCGCTTGTCGAATCATTTTCTTAGACTTAGAATCACTAGCATTTGTAACCGTACAAGTATTAATAATATAAACATCACAATTATCTGTAAAATCTTTTTGTTCATAGCCTGTTTCTACTAATTTATTAATCACAAATTCAGACTCATACGTATTAACTTTACAGCCTAATGTAAGAATCCCAAAACTTCTCATAGGATCACCCTCAATCGATAACAAATTATAACATATCTATCAAAAAAACACAAATAAAAAAGGAGAGTTTTCTCTCCTAACGATCTAATCTTTGCTGCAGTTCTTTCAGTGTCATTAAGAACTCATTTGTCTTACGAATCTCTTCATCTAATTTTTGATAATTTGCAGTATTTTCTAACTCTAATTCATTAGAAGGTTCTTTCTCAATTCCAAAAATTGGAGAGATAATAGGACTACTCTTAAATTTCTTAACTTCTTCTTGAACAACAGGTTTTTCTTCCATTTCTTCATGAGAAACAGCATTTTCAATTAAGAATGGTTCATCATAAATAGAAGTATCTACATGAGCTCCTCCAGAATAATCTTGTAATTCTTGAAGAGAAATTGGTTCATTTCCTTCATCTGTATATTGTGTTACTTCATTAGCCTCATATAAACTTTTACTCTTTTGTACTAATTCTTCTAAACTAATAATAGCATTTTCTTCTTGTTCTTCTTCATAAGAAGTTAATTTAATATTTTCAACTTTCTTCTCTTCTGCTTGTTTTTGAAGTTCTTCTGCTAATTGTCTTAATTCCATTTGAGCAGTTTGAACATCTGGTTCAACTTCTGTATATTGAAGTTCTTCTTCTACTTTAGGAACCTCTATTTTTTCTTCTACTGGTTCAATATCTTCAAATACATCTTCTAAGGTATCTACTTCATCATAGAAAGTATCAAAAGACATTTGTTCTTGATGTTCTTGAAGAGCAGTTTCCACAACAGGAATTTCTGGAATAGATGGTTCAGCTTCTAATTGCTCTACTTCCCCTATCATCTCTACAACAGAACTTTCTTCTTTTGCATCTTCTTCTATACTAGATACAAGAATAGGCTCTTCATAATAATTACCTTCATCAATAGCCTCTTCTTCTGTCTGTTCTTTTACTTCTTTTACTAATTTATTTAATTCTCTCGTATTATGTCTACGACGTGCTTTTAAATTATTCTTCTCAACAAAATAAATCATACTACATAAAAGGCTCGCAACAGCTGCGACTATATATACAACAATCATTTCTTGGGATGTAAATAGTTCTAATAAATCATTCATTCTGTCCACCTCTTATCTTAAATTCTATCACAGAATTAAAAATTGAAACCGATAAAAAAGAGAGTTTTTAATAGAGTTGACAAACTCTATGACAAGTAATTTTCTCTTCATCTTTTTCTCTAAAATAAGTGTACCATAATTAAATATAAAAAAGATAATAATATTTAAATATATTATGCACGCAATCAATAAGAATTATTTATAGAACAAAAAAAAGAACGAATTCGTTCTTTTATTTAGCTCCTCTTTGTGGAACATAGTATTCAGGTACTGCTTGAGGTACATTTTTATCAATAACACTAAATGGAATCGTTCCCATTTCTAATTGTGCTGTTGATATCATTAAAGCCATTTTACAAGCAATATGTTTTACTTCAGATTCTACTAATGTTTCACAACAAGAACGTAATAAATCTCTTGGATCTCTTTCATGATAGGTATGTTGCATAACTGAATAAGCAGCTAGTACATACGCAATCTCACTATCTTTTACACTAGTATCAATTAAACCTTTTTCTTCTTTAATTCCTGAAATATAGAATTCTATTAATTTTTTATCCATTTGCCTAACCCCCTTCAAATGTGCATAAATTATACCACATTTTCTCTTTTTTTGCAAGTTTTCCAATAAAAAAGAAGACCCTAAGTCTTCTAATATAACCATATTAAACGAAGGATAAACTTCCATAAAGGAATATCACTACTGAAATTCAGTCTTGGTAATTCATATCTTGAATCACTTTGTCTTAGTTTTCTATGTTCCCTTTTTGGTCCAAAGGTAAATGCTAATTTATACTTTTCATTCTTCAAGGCTTGATGATATTCTTTAGAATATTTTCCATACGGATACGCATAGTATGGAGAATGAACAATTGTCTTCATCACATGCATATCATTTTGAATCACTTTAGAATCTAATTTAAATGCATCTTCATAATGAAGTCCATAACTATGACTCGCAATCTCAATATTCGGATATTCTTTTTGAATAAGTTCTAAATCTTCTTGATTCATAAAAGAAGGATTCTTCCCAGAAATATTTTCTCCTACATAGAATATTACTGCATGGAGATTATATTTTTTTAAAATAGGCGCTGCGATGGAGAGTTCACTCTTCCATCCATCATCCATCGTAATCAAAACAGACTTCTTAGGAAGATTACATCGCTTCTCAATAAAACATTCAATATCTTCTAATGTTAAAGTCTTATAATGATGTTTATATAAAAACTTCATTTGCTTTTCAAAATTCTTTTGAGTAATATGCATATTATCTTTTGGCTTATCCTCACTAAATCCATGATATGTAATAACAGGAATCTGAGGAGGAGCTAAATAATAGACGAATACAGACAAAAGAAAAAGAGTGAAAATTAAGTATAACCCTTTATTTTTCACACTATTCACTTCCTAAAGTTCTCATTTTCTTTTTAGCTTCTTCAACAGATGCCATATTAGGAGTCATTGTATAATCATAAACAGTATGTAAATGAACATATCCCATGACATCTGCTCCATTAACAGCTTGTTCTTCAATAGACCATTTAGAATTTTCTTTTAAAGCTTTCTTTCCAATTTCTTCAATTAAACTTCTTGGAATTGTCGTTTCATAAGAACTTGCTAAAGAATCTAGTAAAGAACTATAGTTTAAAGCAGTATCCATACTCTTTAATTTATCAAAAATAGCTAATATAATCTTACGACAATTATCTTGTCTTGTTAAATCACTACCAGGAATATTGACTCTTTCTCTAGCGACTGTTAAAGTCTCAATTCCATTTAAATGTTGGCAACCTTTTACAACATGATATTTCTTACCGAAACGATCATCATAGGTATCAAGTACTAATGCATGAGTTGTTGTAAATTCCATATCAGAGCAATACGTAATACCACCAATCGCATCCACTAAATTGACTAAAGATTTTGTATTAATTTTTACATAATAAGCAATATCAATATCAAAAAATTTCTCCAAAGATTGAATAGACGTATCAATCCCTAAAGCAGCCATATAAGTAAGATTGTCTTGCATTCCTTCATATCCAGCAACATCAATATGATAATCTCTTGGAATAGAAGTCAATAAAATCTTTTTCTTTGCTTTATTGATAGTAACAATCATATTAAAATCATTTAATCCAGCAAAATCAGATCCAACTACATAAATATGAAATAACTTACGATTTTCTTCACGAGCCTTCTTCTCTTCTTCAATCGTGGGATAGCCGATGACCACCTTCAGCATGAAACG
>CAMZHD010000052.1 GCA_947306705.1 uncultured Caryophanales bacterium | reverse complement strand
AATTTTCTTAAGCAATTTAGGAAATAAAAGTAATGGCGCTAAAGTTGTATTAGTTACTATGTTGATGTTCTTTGTACTTACTTGGATTTTACCTGCTGCTTATTATTCTAGTGGGTATGTAGATCAGGGACGCGTTCAAATGGGATTATTTGATTTGTTTAATTATCCATTAACTGCAGTTGCATATTTTGGATATATTGCATTTTATTTTATTCTCGTTGGTGGTTTTTATGGAATTTTATATAAAATTCCAGCTTATCGTACATTCTTAGATAAGTTTGCAGGAGCTATGAAGGGTAGAGAGAGTATTTGGTTATCAGTAATGGTATTAGTACTTGCTTCATTAGTTTCTATTTGTGGATTGCAATTTGGAATTGCATTATTCATTCCATTTATCGTATCTTTAATTCTTTTAATGGGATATGATAAAATTGTTGCTGCATTAGTAACAGTTGGTTCTATTTCTGTAGGATTACTTGGAAGTACATATGCATATTCAAATATTGGAATTCTTACTCAAATTTGTAGTCTAAATTGGGATTATCAAATTGGAGTACGTTTTGTATTACTATTTGTAGGAGCAGCATTAGTTATTTTTAATACTTTAGTATATGCAAAACATAATCATATGAATGTAAAAATTGAAAGAAAAACTGTTAAGAGAACTGAAAAGGTTGCTGAAAAGGTAACTGTTTCTAAAGCAGAAGTTGCTCCAGAAAAAGTTAAGAAGGAAGCACCTAAAAAGACAAGTTCTAATGGTAAAAAGCCAGCTTCTAAGAAGAGTGCTCCAAAAGGAAAGAAACCTGCTAAGAAATCAGGAAAGAATCCTAATAAAGCAGCTCTTAAGAATGAGGATATTATCGTGGTAAAAGAAAGTAAAACAGATGAAGATTTAGTACCAACAGTTGTTGCTAGTAAAAACAAGCTTTGGCCATTTGTTTTAGTATTTAGTTTACTATTTGTAATACTTGTTTTAGCATTCATCACTTGGGGTGATAATGGATTTAAAGTAGCTTTATTTACTAACATTACTAAGAGTGTTAATGAATTTACGTTATTTGGATTCCCACTATTTGCTAAGTTACTAGGATCATTCAATGCTTTTGGTTCTTGGACAATTACAGATATGTTCTTACCAATGGCTTTAGCAGTATTACTATTAGCAGTATTATATAAAGTTAAATTAGATGATATTTTTGAAGGATTTGCTAATGGAGCTAAGAAAGCATTTGGACCTGCTTTATTAGTAATCTGCATGTATACTGTTCTTGTAATGGTTACATATCATCCATTCCAATTAACAATTTATAAAGCAATTTTAGGATTAACAAAAGGATTTAATATTGCTACTACAGTTTTAGTTGCTGTTTTAGCAAGTTTCTTCAATTCTGATGTTGCTTATACATTCCAAAGTGTAGTTCCATACTATACAAGTGTGATAACGAACGTAGATGACTATTCAATCCCAGCTATTATCTTCCAATCAGTATATGGATTAACTATGTTAGTTGCTCCAACTAGTTTGGCTTTAATGGCTATATTAAGTTATCTAGGTGTTAGTTATAAAGAATGGTTAAAATCAGTTTGGAAATTACTACTTGAATTATTTGTAGTATTACTAATTGTATTTATCATTTTAGCTTTAATTTAAAGATAAGAAGCCTTATGGCTTCTTTTTTTTGTTTTCTTTTGTTATAATAGGTCTGGTAGGTGATTTTTGTGAAAATATATAATACATTAAGTAAACAAATTGAAGAATTTATTCCACATGATGGAAACAAGGTTAAGATGTATACCTGTGGACCTACTGTATATAACTATGCACATATAGGAAATTTACGTACTTATATTTTTGAAGATATGTTAGAGAAAGGATTAACTTATCTAGGATATGATGTTACTCGTGCTATGAATATTACGGATGTTGGTCATTTAACTAGTGATGGAGATACTGGTGAAGATAAAATGGCTAAAGGGGCTAAAAGAGAAGGAAAGACTGTTTATGAGATTGCTGAATTCTATACAGATGCTTTCTTAAAGGATATGAGATCTCTTAATATTAAAGTTCCTTCTATTATTGAAAAAGCTAGTGATAATATCGATATTTATATTAAGATGATTCAAAAGATGATTGATGAAGATTATGCTTATATATCGAATGGAAATGTTTATTTTGATATTAGTAAAGCAAAAGATTATTATCAATTATCTGGTAAAAATCCTGATGATTTAAAAGTAGGAGTTCGTGATACAGTAGAAGAAGATAAAGCTAAAAGAAATCCAGCAGACTTTGTTCTATGGTTTACTTTATCTAAATTTGAAAATCAAGTTATGAAATGGGATTCTCCTTGGGGAGTTGGATATCCAGGATGGCATATAGAATGTTCTGGTATTAACTATAAGGTCTTTGGAGAATATTTAGATATTCACTGTGGTGGAGTTGATAATATTTTTCCACATCATTCCAATGAAATTGCACAAAGTGAAGCATTCGTTGGACATAAATGGTGTAATTATTGGTGCCATGGAGCTTATTTAAATGATGAATCAGGTAAAATGAGTAAATCAAAAGGAGAGTTCTTAACTGTTTCTTTATTAGAAAAGAAAGGTTATTCTCCATTAGATTACCGTTATTTCTGCTTAAATAGTCATTATCGTAATCCATTAGTATTTACTTATGAGTCACTTGATGGAGCAAGAAATGCTTATAAGAAATTAAAATCTAAAGTATTATCTTTAAGTCGTGAGGGAGATTATCAAGAAGATAAAGCAAAACAATATATATTACAATTTAAAGATGCAATTAGTTCTGATTTAAATACTTCTTTAATGGTTACTACAGTATATGATGTATTAAAAGATGAAGAATTAAATGATGCCACTAAATATGCTTTAATTGAAGATTTTGATAAAGTGTTATCATTAGATCTTACAAAAGAAGAGAAAAAAGAAGTAGATTCTGATTTAGAGGCAATGATTCTTTCTAAGATTGAAGAGAGAAAAGAAGCTAAAAAGAATAAAGATTTCGCAAAAGCAGATCAAATTCGTGATGAGTTACTTTCTCAAGGTATTAAGTTAATTGATACAAGAGAAGGAACTACTTATGAGATTCAATAGAATTCGAGTAATCGAATTCTTTTTTCTTTATGATATAATGGTATTGGTGATTTTATGAATGTGTTAGAAATCAATGTATTAGTTCTTGCTTATTTAGGAGATACTGTCTATGAAAATCATGTGAGAAGATTTTTAATAGAAAAAGGATATTCTCATGTGAATGATTTGCAAAAAGAAGCAGTATCTTATGTTAGTGCGAAGAATCAAGCACATTATCTACAAGAGATGTTAGATCATAATTTCTTAACAAAAGAAGAAATAGATGTTGTGATGAGAGCTAGAAATTATAAAACAACTTCTCATCCTAAGAGTTGTGATATTATTACTTATAAATATGCAACCGGGTTAGAAGCATTAATTGGATATTTGGAGTTAACCAATCATTCAGAAAGGATTGATGAAATCATGAATTTCATTTTACGATAATTATGTTAGTATATGGAAAGAATGTAGCGAGAGATTTATTATTAGAGCATAAAAAAGTTAAAAAAATAATAATTCAAGATAATTTTGATGATAAAGAGATTCTTTCTCTAGTTGAAAAGGAAGAAATCCCTATGAAAAGGGTTTCAAAAAGAGAAATGGATCATTTGTCTAATGGAGTTCATCAAGGTATAATCCTAGATATTCCGGATTATTCTTATATGGATCTTCACGAATTATTAGAAGATGATACAGCTGAGTTTGTTGTATTACTTGATCACCTTGAGGATCCTCATAATTTAGGTGCAATTATTCGTACTTGTGAAGCTGCTGGAGTAAAATATATAATTCTTCCAAAAGATAGACAAGTACAAGTAAATGCAACAGTTATGAAGACTAGTGTCGGTACACTTGAAAATGTTCATTTGGTTTCCGTTAGTAATTTAGTGAATGCGATTGATCAATTAAAGAAAAAGGGTTTCTGGATTGTTGGAACTGCTTTAGAGAACAGTGTTGACTATCGTAGTATTGATTATAGCGGAAAGATTGCTTTAATTATTGGAAATGAAGGATCTGGTATTTCTCGTTTAGTACAAGATAATTGTGATTTTCTTGCGAAGATTCCAATGTATGGACAAACAAATAGTTTAAATGCAAGTGTAGCGGCTGGAATTATGATATATGAGGTAATCCGAAATAGAAAGTAGGATTTATGGATTATAAAAAATACAATGATTATGAACTTATTTATATGATAAGAGAAAATGATGATGCTTATTTAAAGGTACTTTATGATAAATACTATCCTTTAATTCGAAGTGTTGCTTATCATTATTATCAGGCTTATTCAAACTATGGGTATGAATTAGATGATTTTATTCAGGAAGGATTCTTATCTTTTCAAAAAGCATTGAATCAATTTAATGAGGAGAAAGATGTTCTGTTCTACACGTTTGCTTGTGTATGTATTCATCGAGGATTAATCTCTTTTTGTAGAAATATCTCTTTTTCGAATAAAAATATTCCATTTATGAATTCAGTTCCAATAGAAGATGTTTCTATAGAGGATAAAAAGAGTGATATTAATACAATTTTTAGTACATATGAGTTCGAAAAAGTTTGTAATCGGATTGTATTTGAATTGCCTGATGACTTGGGATGTTTATTTGAATTACGATATAATGGTTTTAATTACCGAGAGATAGGAATCCTATTAGATATTCCTAGAAGTACTGTTGATTTTCGATTTCGAAAGATTCGAAAATATATCAGTCAATTTTTTGATTTAAATATGTTAAAAGGGCAATAATAAAATTGTCTTTTTTTATTTTTTGGTGTACTATTATATTAAGATAGGTGATTATCGTGGCTAATAATATTGTGTCTTTTGATGAATATCGTAAAAATGGACGAGCTGCATTCCCTTCTAATAAACAGAGATCAAAAGAGGTTGAATCTGTTACCTTAGAAGATTGGATTCGTATGCATCCGGATGAAGATGATTTACGGACTGTGTTTTTGAATATGGATCGTGCGATGCGATATATTCATGAACATGGTTATTGTATTGAAAAGTTTCATCCAAGTGTTATTGAAATTTTAAATAATGAAGCAGATCATGTTCAATTTAAATTATTAATGGAATTATCTAAAAATGAAATGACAGCAAGGCAGATGATTCAAGAAGATATTTTCCGCTCTGCTTTGATTCAGTTAGCCACTTATTTAAAAATATCAAATATCAGTTATTTAAATCCCAATTTTTTAAGGGAAAATTTTGATCAAGTTGCTCAATTTCTTCCTCAAGGAGATGTACCTTATTATAGAGGAGTTATTCAAAGAGGTGCGAGTGTTTATTTCTGTGAATTTGCTTTAGAAAGAAGAAAGCATGATTTAGAAGAATTAGAAAGACAATTAGGAGAAGAAGGAGAAAGTGATTCTTCTACTGTTGATCTTGATGAAAGTACAGATGATATGGTTAATAGAAAAGTTAATGATGTCATCTATAAACAAATTAATGGTCTTAAAGAGGCTGCCTTTGTTAATTTATTATTAATCCCAACAATATCGATTGCTGTACTATTCTTGATTGGAATCATATTATGGATATTTAGTTTGTTTTAGGAGGAACTTATGAAAGTTAAAGAAGATTTTAATCCATTGTTTATTTATTTTGGAATCATGCTATTATTACAAGCTGGTTTATCTATGATTCTGCCATCTTTTGTTCCAGAAGATTATTTGACTGCTGTTTCCTTTATTGTTTTATATACTATTATGTTTGGAATATTTATTGCAGTTTATTGGAAAAAAGTATTAGAAGATTTTAAAAAACTATCTTGGAAGACAATTCTTATCATAATTGGTATTGCGGCTGTTATGTTTTTTGCAATTGAATTTTTAGCTTCTTTATTACCAAAAGCTGCTAATGAAGAATCTATCATTGATATTATTCATCAATGTGGAATTTGGACGTTATTACCAATTGCATTATTTGGACCTTTTGCAGAAGAAATGGTATTCCGTTATTCTTTCAGTACTTTTGTTAAGAAAGATACCATTTTCTTAATTGTTTCTTCTCTTGTATTTGCTGCTATGCATATGAGTTCTATAGGAATTGAAATGATTGTTTATGTCATTATGGGATTATTCCTAGGACTTGTATATTTAAAAACAAATAAGAATATTGCTGCTTCTACGATTGCACATGTTGTTAACAATTTCATTGAAGTAATTATGCTATTATTCTTATAGTAAATATCATAAAGGAGATTCTTTATGAGAAGAGTAAAAAGAAAAGATTTATACATATTTTTAATAGGTGTATTCGCATTCTTAGGAATCGGATATGCCTTTTTGACTACGGACTTAAGTATTAATGGAACTGCCACGATGGTTAGCAATAGTTGGGATATTCATTTTGATCATTTGGTTGTTCAAAATGGAAGTGTAGAAATTGGAACAGGTGATACAGCTGCTTCTATCACGAGTCCAACGACCATTTCTTTTGCAGTAACACTTGCTCAGCCAGGGGATTATTATGAATTTTTGGTAGATATCGTAAATGATGGGACTTTACCTGGAGTAATCTCATCTATTGATATAGAACCATTTGATGTCTTAGGTTCTAAGATTTTTGGATATAGTTATTTGTATGATTCTGGAAGAGATGTAAAGCCAGGAGATATTATTGATCCAAGTAGTTCTAAAACAACTGATTTTAAAGTATTCTATAAAGATGATATAGATGTTTCTGATTTACCCAGTACAGATGTTCAACAAAGCATTACTGTAACGATTACTTTTGAACAATCTGATCATGTTGAAAAGAAGGCATGTACGTATAATGGTACTCTTACACAAGGTGCTGAGTTTGTAGATGGACAGTATACTTATCGATATATGCAGGAAAACGCTGTTGATCATAATTGGGAAAATATGGCAGAAGATGGATGGGGAGTTCGATTAACCAACTATCATTCTACAGATCCAGTTACTACTCAAATGTGTGGTTCTATTAATGGGAAGCCAATTGTTTCCGGGAAATATGCTTTTTTAGAATCTAATGCTTCTAACATTGATTTAACAAAGTTATATACAAGTGATATGAAAAATATGATGGGAATGTTTCGAAATATTCATCTAAATTCTTTTGATGGAAGTTTACTTGATACAAGTAGTGCTACTAGTATGTTTGGTATGTTTGCAAATTCAACATTTGATATACTTGATATTTCCTGTTTTGATACTTCTCATGTAACAAATATGACTTTTATGTTTGGAGGCACTGAGGTTAGTGTTCTAGACCTTTCTTACTTAGACACTTCTCAGGTTACTACTGCAGAGATGATGTTCCAACGTGCAATAATTAATGATTTGAATCTTTCTAATTTTGGTGGGAGTTCCTTATTAAATACGGAGAAAATGTTTTATGAATTTACTGGGAATAATATTAATTTTACTAATATGAATACTTCTCATGTAACAAATATGAGGTTTATGTTCTATAAAATAGAAGTTGATTCTTTAGATTTGTCTTCCTTTGATACGTCTAGTGTCATTGATATGAGACAAATGTTTAATAGTGCTAGTTTTTCTGTAATTGATGTTTCTTCTTTTGACACATCTAATGTAACAGATATGAATGGTTTATTTATGCATAATTCTTTATTAACAACGATATATGCTAGTAATTCTTTTTATGTGCCTAGTTCTGAAAGTCAAAATGTTGTTGGAGGGTCTCCAAATTTAGTAGGAGGACAAGGTACTGTTTGTAGCGGATATCCTTCTGATGATTATGCGAGAATTGATAATCCACCAGATGCTCCTGGATGTTTTACAGCTAAACCGTAGAAAGGAAATTCTATGAGAAAAGTAAGAAAAAAAGATTTATACATATTTTTAATAGGTGTATTCGCATTCTTAGGGATTGGATATGCCTTTTTGGCTACAGACTTAAGTATTAATGGAACTGCTACTATGGTTAGTAATAGTTGGGATATTCATTTTGATCATTTAGTAGTTCAAAATGGTAGTGTTGAAATTGGTAGTAGTGATACAGCTGCTTCTATCACGAGTCCAACGACCATTTCTTTTGCAGTAACACTTGCTCAGCCAGGGGATTATTATGAATTTTTGGTAGATATCGTAAATGATGGGACTTTACCTGGAGTAATCTCATCTATTGATATAGAACCATTTGATGTCTTAGGTTCTAAGATTTTTGGATATAGTTATTTGTATGATTCTGGAAGAGATGTAAAGCCAGGAGATATTATTGATCCAAGTAGTTCTAAAACAACTGACTTTAAAGTTTTCTATAAAACAGATATAGATGAATCCGATTTGCCAGATAATGATGTACAACAGACCATTACTGTTACTATTACGTTTGAACAATCTGATCATGTAGAAAAGAAAAATTGTACTTATAATGGAGAACTTGTTCAAGGAGCTGAATTTGTAGAGGGTCCATATACATATCGATATATGCAAGATAATAATATTACCTATACTTGGAGAGATATCGAGGATGATGGATGGGGATTCAGGTTAACGGATAAGGATTCAACGGATCCAATTACTGCGCAAACATGTGGTTCAATTAATGGAAAACCAGTTATATCTGGTAGGTATGCTTTCGCTGGTAGTAAAGCTACTTCAATTGATTTAACAAAACTATATACACGAGATATGGTAAATATGATGGGAATGTTCAGAAAAACTTCTTTTGATCGTTTTGATAGTAGTTTACTTTATACTCATAATGCTACCAACATGTGGGGAATGTTTGCTTATGCTGATTTTGGTGAATATGATTTTTCTCATCTAGATACTTCTAATGTTAAGAATATGACTTATATGTTCGCTTATTTTAATACTGATTCTTTAGATTTAACGCCATTCAATACTTCTAATGTTGAAAATATGCAACAGATGTTTTACGGAGCCCATATTGATTATTTAAATCTTTCTAATATGGGTGGTGATAAGTTAACAGATATGAATCAAATGTTTCGTGAGTTTCAAGGAAGTATAAACTTTACTGGGTTTAATACATCTCATGTTATTGATATGGGGATGTTATTCTATGACTCAGTTATTGATTCTTTGGATTTATCATCTTTTAATACTATTAATGTAGAACAAATGTCAGGTATGTTTGTAAATTCTACTATTTCTGTATTAGATATTTCTTCTTTTGACACTAGGAATGTTCTTACTATGAATATGTTTGACTCCAATCCAAATTTAACGACTATTTATGGAGCAAATTTTGATACGAGCAAAGTTCAGGATGGAACTAGGGTTACGTTTTGGCAAGTTCCTAATCTTGTAGGTGGTTCTGGAACTGATTGTTCTGGTATTTTAAATATGACTTATGCAAGAATTGATAATCCTCCAGATGCTCCTGGATGTTTTACAGATATTGCAGATAAACCTTAGGTATTTATTGACATTTCTTTGTGATTATGCTATTTTATTGGTGTAAGCACTTAGAAGTGTTTTTATTTTGATAAAAAAAGGAATCGGTGAAAATATGGCTGAAGTTAGAAAAAAAGTTGTAGAAGACAAATATAATACGAAGAGTATTAAGACTTCTGAGAAAAAGAAAAAGGTCGTTAAGAAAGAACAACCTAAAGAGAAGAAAACTGAAAAGAAAGTTGAGAAGAAAGGATTACTTACTAAGTTTAAATACTTTTGTCATGGTGTTAAGAGTGAATTTGAGAAAGTTCATTGGCCATCAAAGGAAAATATGGTTAAGTATTCTATTGCAACGATTGTTTTTGTTATATTTTGCGCATTATTCTTTTATGCAATAGATGTTGTATTTGCTTTTATTCGTTCATTATTTTAAAAAGGAGTTTTGGTTATGGAAAAACAATGGTATGTAGTTAATACTTATTCTGGACATGAGAATAAGGTAAAAGAAAAACTTGAAATGAGAGCAGAATCAATGGACATGCAAGATTATATCTTTCGTGTAGTTATTCCTGAAGAAAAAGTAGTAGAAGTTAAAGATGGAGTAACAAAAGAAA
>CAMZHD010000051.1 GCA_947306705.1 uncultured Caryophanales bacterium | reverse complement strand
TTAGATATTGCTTTAGGAGTAGGAGGATATCCTAAAGGAAGAATTATAGAAATATATGGACCTGAGTCTAGTGGTAAAACTACTTTTGCATTACAAGCAATTGCAGAACATCAAAAATTAGGTGGGAGAGCTGCTTTTATTGATGCAGAGCAAGCACTTGATCCTGTTTATGCTGAAAAGTTAGGGGTTGATATTGATGAATTGTTACTTTCACAACCAGATACAGGAGAACAAGCATTAGAAATTTGTGATGCTTTAGTTCGTAGTGAAGCAATTAGTATTGTTGTTATTGACTCTGTTGCAGCATTAGTTCCTCAAGCTGAAATTGATGGTGAGATGGGAGATTCTCATGTTGGACTTCAAGCAAGACTTATGTCTCAAGCTTTAAGAAAATTAAATGGTACGATTAGTAAGACAAATACAACGGTTATTTTTATCAATCAATTAAGAGAAAAAGTAGGTGTTATGTTTGGAAATCCTGAAACAACTACTGGTGGACGTGCTTTAAAATTCTATGCGAGTGTTCGCTTAGAGATTCGTCGTAGTGAACAATTAAAAATGGGAGAAGGAGTTGTTGGTAATAAGACATCTGTTAAAGTTGTTAAGAATAAAGTGGCTCCTCCATTTAAATCTTGTGTCGTTGATATTATGTATGGAGAAGGAGTTTCTCGTGAAGGAGAAGTCATTGATCTTGCTGCTGAAGCAAATATCTTAGAAAAGACAGGTGCTTGGTATGCTTATAATGGAGAGAAACTTGGACAAGGGAAAGAGAACGTTAAACTTCTATTAAAAGAGAATCCTGCTTTATGCCAAGAACTAGAGCAAAAAGTTCGTGAATACTACGATGTTACTATTGATAATAAAAAGTCTGAGTAAGACTTTTTTCTTTTGCATTTCTATAGTATAATGAATTATGATAGGAGGGATAATATGGCACGTAAGAAATTAAAGAAAAACAACCGTAAACGTAATTTCTTAATACAAAGCTTTATCTTTCTATTTTTGTTTATTGGAGTCGGGTATGCAACTTTGAGTACAAATTTAAATATTAGTGGAACTCTAGGAGTTTCTAGAGCCCACTTTGAACCAGATGGAACAGCCTATGGAATTATGGAAGCTGGTGGTAAGAATAGAGAGTTAGTAAAAGAATATACTGGAACTCACCGCGATTCGCTTACAGAAGAACCATCTAAACCTATTTATTATTTTTATGCTGAAAATGATGAAGAAGGACTAGCTATCCAAAATAAGAATAATATTATTTTTGCCAATCATTGTTGGGAAATCTTTCGAACTACTGATACTGGTGGAGTAAAAATGATATATAACGGGGAAGCAGAGAATAATCAATGTTTAAATACAAGAGGAAAACATGTTGGATATGTTCAATATCAAGAAAAGCAAACAATATCAGCCGATTATTTTTATGGAACAGATTATTCTTATGATAAAGAAAGTAATTTATTTACATTAGAGGGAACAGTAGAGCAAGTAACATGGAATTCAACTAATAGTGCTTCCCTAAAAGGAAAATATACTTGTAAAAAAACAACAAGAGAAGGTACATGTTCCAAATTATATCAAGTTATTTCTTATTCATCTGCTACTCAAGCAAATGTTGTTCCATTAAATGGAAATGCATCCTATTATGAATATGGAGAATTAGCATTACAAGTGAGTGCATCATCTGCTGCTGGAGTAGGATACATGTATGGAGATCCATCTCCTATCAAAACAGTTGCAACCGTTAATAGTCAAGCTTTTACAAGCCAAAGAACAATTATTCAAAATGTTGCACTTAATGCGAATCATTGGTTTGCGGATTCTTATGATTATGATCCAGATGTAACGAATCATTTCACTTTAGTTGATCCCTATAAAGTAACAAGTGAAGAGTATCCTAATTTAGTGGATAAATATACTTTAAGAAATACAAGTGAAACAGCTAGTGCCGAAACAGCCCAATATATTGTTGGAGTATCCGGATCTACTTCATACTATAGAAATTTGACACATCCATTGAATCTAGAAACTGTAACGA
This sequence comes from uncultured Caryophanales bacterium, assembly GCA_947306705.1. GTDB lineage: Bacteria > Bacillota_I > Bacilli_A > RF39 > UBA660 > UBA3789. Next base: position 8,559 of record CAMZHD010000051.1, on the reverse strand, counting down.
AAATTGCTTTTGCGGATTCCATAACAGATAATGGAGACGGTACCTATACATTAGATTCTCCTGAACTAGTAACCTATATTGATTATTTTAATAATTTTGCCAACTATAAAAATAAATATACTTGTGGAAATAATACCATTACTTGTCAGAAACCACATTATACTACGGAAACAACAAGTACAAATTATACTTATTTAACAATTAATAGTGGAACTTATATCGTTATTTCAAAACAAAGAGAAGGTGTTAATTTAGTAGATACTCTCACAATAGACCCAGCTTTTATGATTATTAATAGAAGTAATTATACGGAGTATAAATATACATGTAATAATGATTCAAGTGTATGTGAAGAATCCACTCTAAGATATATTGGTTCATTTACTGGAACAGGATATAAGTATGCACCAAATCGTTATTTTGGAACCAGTGTAACATGGGAAGAGAATCATTATGTTTTAAATGATATAGTGGATCTGGAGTCTTACTCAGATTTAACTACAATAAAGAATCATCGTTATTTCTGTGAAGAATATGGAAAAAAAGAATGTACTAGTATTGCCTTTATTCATAGATATACTTCTGTAGGTTCAAACATAAATTATGACCTTATCAGTAATGGAACTCCAGACATTCAATCTGCATTAGATATCATGTGGAAAAAAAATAATTATGATTCTTTCTTAAAAAAAGGAATTGATTCCTGGTATGAAAAATATTTAATAGATTATTCAGAGTATCTAGAAGATACAGTGTTCTGTAATGATAGAAAACCAATAAGTTATAATGGATGGGATCCAACGAAAAATCCAAACAGTTATATCTATTTTAGAGGAGGTGCCTCTTCATCATTATGGAGCTTAACTTGTCCAAACGAAGAAGATCAATTTCAAGTATCGAATCCAAAAGCAAAGCTTAAATATCCAATAGCGGTAGGAACAGCAGCAGAATTAAATCTACTAAATAATAATAAAGCAAGAAGTACTGGTAATTATTACTGGATAATGACTCCTGCTTTTGTTAATGAATTATATGGAAGAGGATTGGCTGTAGGACCTGGAGGGGCTTTCAGTTCATACTATAATAGTACTCATGCTATGGGAGTTCGACCAGTTATCTCTTTAAAACCAGGAATTGAAATAATATCAGGGGATGGTTCTGAGGCAAATCCTTATATTGTGGATACTACTCCTTAAAAGAAGCTTTATGCTTCTTTTTTGTTTGGTTTTGTACTATACTTTATCTATGGTGATGAGATGAAAACAGTTCGTGATTTATTAAATAATTCTTGTGATATAGAAGTAAAAGGAATTACAGATGACTCAAGAGATGTAAAAGAAGGATATATTTTTGTTGCGACTCATGGGTTTCATGAAGATCATTTTGATTATATTCAGGAAGCAATTGATGCTGGTGCTTGTTTCTTAGTAGTGGATAAAGAGCCCAAAATTGATTTTCCACATATAATTGTGGATAATATTGATTCTACTTATCGGGAGTTGTGCAAAAAGTTTTATGATTTAGATTTTTCTAAATTTCATTTCATTGGGATTACTGGTACAGATGGAAAGACTACAACTGCGACTGTTTTAAGTCAGTTATTAGAGAATTGTGCTTATTTAGGAACGAATGGATTAACCATTCATGGCAAGACAATTCCTACCAATAATACAACTCCTTGCGTATCTGAATTATATCGTGATTTATCTTTGATTCAAAAAGAAGGTATTTCTACTGTTTCTATGGAAGTATCTAGTGAAGCTTTATTTTTTGACAGAGTAAAAGATTTATCTTTTGATGTGGTTTGTTTTACTAATGTAACAGGAGATCATTTAAATACTCATAAGACGATGGAAGAGTATTTTGCTTGTAAGAAAAAGTTATTAGACTTATTAAAAAAAGATGGATTGGTTGTATTAAATGGAGATGATTCTTACCTTCAAACGATTCGTCATCCTAATCTTATTACTTTTGGTTTTGGAGAAGATAATACTGTTCAAATCCAATCTTTCAAAGAACATAAGAGAGGATCTTCTTTTGTCATCCATCAAGGAAAGGATTTATTCATTGAAAGTCCTCTTCCTGGAAAATATAATGCTTATAATTTAACAATGGCTTCTATTGTTGCTTTGTATTTAGGAGTGGATTCTAAAGAAATACAAAAAAGAATAAAAGAATTAAGTCCTATTCAAGGAAGAGCAGAATTCTTAGATTTTGGGCAAGACTATGATATTTTATTAGATTATGCTCATACGATTAATGGAATTCGTACTATCCTTGATACTTTTCAAGATTATGAAAGAGTGATTGTTGTGACTGGCGCTGCTGGGGGAAGAGAAACACAAAAGAGGCCTGTGATTGGAAAAATGATTATTGAGAAGAGTGATATTGCGGTCTTTACAATGGATGATCCAAGATATGAAAGTGTTGATGATATTATTGATCAGATGGTTGGAGATGCAAAAGACTATGTTCGTATTATAGATAGAGAAGAAGCTATTTCCTATGCTTTATCGATTGCTTCCAAAGGAGATATTGTATTAATCCTTGGAAAAGGAAGAGATCATTATATGGCAATTAAGGATAAGAAAGTTCCTTATTGTGATTATGATGTTATTGAGAAATATTTTCAAAAGAAAAGAACCTAAGCTTTTAGGTTCTTTTTATATACCATATAAATAATTGTAACAATTAATAAGATAATACTAAAGATTTGATTCACAGTAATCAGTATATGTATGTGATCATATCTTAAGAAATCTAAACTAAATTTTAGTATGGATACTCCTATTATTGTGAAATATTCTATATTTGGTTTCTTTTTCATTTTATGTACTAATAAGAATAAGATTCCAAAACAAATAGTCTCTACTAATTGAATAGGAAATAGAGGAATATTTAATCCATTGGTATAAGTAATAGAGAATGGTCCATTATATGGAATCCCATAGCAGCATCCTGATAAGAAACAAGCTATCTTAGATAAGGAATAGATAAGTGGTAGTGCTAGTACTGTGTATTTGATTATCATTCCTTTTGATGGTTGAATCTTCTCAAATATAATGGAAGATGCAATGGTACCAATTAATCCTCCATAGGCAGATAATCCTGCTGTTAGAATTGTAGTATCTTTTGGATTCGTTAAATACGTAAAAAGTTTTCCTCCTATAAAAGCAAATGCAATATATAGGATAAAGTATAATCCAATACTACTTTTTTGTATTTTTTCTTTTTTAAGATTTTGATAGATATAAAGCATCCCTATAAGGACTGATAATACAATAATAAATCCATAGGGATGAATTTTCATTTCTCCTATTTCCATCTACCCACATCCTGAAGTATCCATAGTAGAACATGTATAGAAACAAACTACTACTAAGATAATGAATAATAGTAAAGCTAAGATAATTTGAACAATATATATCCACATTAATATTTTTGCAAATTTGTTTTTAGGATATTTTACTCTTGCCATTATCATTAAAACAATGGCTGCGATAGGAGATAATCCAGCACAAGTTCCAAATAGAGGAGCAAGTGGAGGGACACAGTATCCTAATACTCCTGCGATTGGAGAAGCTGCATACATACAAATTAGAGAAGCAATACATAACTTTTTGGCTTCTTTATCATCATCTGTTGTTGGGTTTGATGGTTGAGGATTGGTTTCAGGATTTACTAATCCATCTCCTATAGGAGTTCCACAATAAATACAAAATTGATTTCCTTCTGGCATTTCTTTTCCACAATTTTTACAGAACATACAATCACTCCTTATGATAAAAAAATTATATCATAGTTTTTTTGTTTTCTTATAAAGAAATCCCTTATTTTTGACTTTTTCTTTTGCTTGACATCATCTAAAAATGAAACTAAAATAGTAGTAGATTAGGTGTTATCCTAGTCGAATGGAGGACTTATATGAATCATATGTTAAGCTCCATTTTACTTGTTGTAGTTGGCCTTGTAGTAGGCTTTGTTGTATCTTATGTTATCAACTATTTTAGAAAAAGTTTGGTTTCTAACAAAGCTGATAATATGATTAATCAAGCTAAGAAAGAGATTGAAAAATTAAAAAGAGATGCAGCTATTGAGCAAAAAGAAGAAGCTCATAAAATAAAAATGGATTTGGATAAAGAAATTCGTGAAAAGAAAGATGAATTGAAAGCAAGTGAAAATAGATTATTGCAACGTGAAGCTAGCATTGATAAACGTGATGAAATGCTTCAAAAACGTGATGCTGCTTTAGATGAACGTGAAGATAAACTATCTGAAAAACAAGAAGAGATCCAAAATGAAAAAAGTAAAGTGGAGGAAATAAGAAAAGAACAATTAGAATTGCTTCAAAAAATTTCTGGATTTAGTAAAGACAAAGCTCGTGAATTAGTTATGAGTAAAGTCAAAGAAGATATGACTAAAGAAATATCAGAATATATTCGTGAAGCAGAAAATGAAGCAAAATTAGTAGCGGATAAGAAGGCAAGAGAGTTAATCGTAACTTCTATGCAAAAGTATGCTGCTGATATTGCAAGCGACCAAACAGTTACCGTTGTAGATTTACCAAATGATGAGATGAAAGGTCGTATCATTGGTAGAGAAGGTAGAAATATTCGTACGATTGAAGCTATTACAGGAGTTGATTTAATTATTGATGATACTCCAGAAGCTGTCGTATTATCAAGCTTTGATCCATTGAGACGAGAGATTGCTCGTGTTACTTTGGAAAGTTTAATTAAAGATGGAAGAATTCATCCAACTCGTATTGAGGAATTATATGATAAGACTTGCAAAGATATGAAGCAAAAGATTATCGAATATGGACAAGATACTGTTACAGGATTAGGACTTGCTAAATTCCCAGCAGAGTTAATTGAAATTATTGGTAAATTACATTTCAGAACTAGTTATGGACAAAATGCTCTACAACATTCAAAAGAAGTTGCAGAGTTATCTGGAATTCTTGCTGGTGAAATGGGAGAAAATGTTAATCTAGCAAAACGTGCTGGTTTACTACATGATATTGGAAAAGCAATTGATCATGAAGTAGAAGGAAGTCACGTAGATATCGGTGTAGATATTGCTAAGAAATATCATGAAAATGATATTGTTATTAATGCAATTGCTTCTCACCATGGAGATACTCAAGCTACTTCTGTTATCTCTGTTATCGTTGCAATCGCAGATGCATTATCTGCTTCTCGTCCAGGAGCTAGAAATGATTCTCTAGAAAACTATATTCAACGCCTATCTCAATTAGAAGAGATTGGAAATCAAATTAAAGGTGTTGAAAATACTTATGCAGTTCAAGCAGGACGTGAGTTAAGAGTTATTGTTAAACCTGAAGAGGTTGATGACTTAGAAGCTCATAGAATTGCTCGTGAAGTAAAAGAAAAGATCGAAGCAAATATGAAATATCCTGGAACTATTAAGATTACAGTTGTTCGTGAAACAAGAGCTGTAGAAGAAGCAAAATAAAAGAGTTTGTAAAAAACTCTTTTTTTTTCGAATAATAAGATAGGATGTGACATGTGTTTGTTGATTCAACAACTTTTGAAATGATAATATATGAAGTTATCTTTCTCAAAACAACACATCCTACTATCATGATAAGTGTAATCTTTTATTATTCAATCAAGAAGGAGGTGTTTTATACGTGGATATAGTCAACAAAGTGTTTTTATTTTGGAATATAGGAAAGAATCTTTATGAAAGAGAAAACTCTTGTAGTAATATTGTTCAAAAGTATTCGGAATATTGTTCCTATTATTATGGAAATAGTATTCAATTTACAAGAGAGAATATGCATCTAATGAAACGTTTTTATATGAATTTTCCGATTTATCATTCTAGGTTAAATGATTTATCTTGGGAACAATATCAACTGTTACTTTCGATTACAAATAAAAAAGAAAGACAGTTTTATTACTATCTTTCTCTTTTCTTTCGTAGTACTTACGAAGAAATGTTCCTGTTTTTAAGTAATCAGTACTATGAAAGGATTTGAGTGTTTTTGCTAATTTCCATAGGGTTTTTAAACCGTCTGATTAGTATTTGTAATAATAGGTTAATCTATAATTACATAATCATTATATCGCTTACGATATTTTTAGTAAATAAAAAACAAGACTTAGTCTTGTTTTTCTCTTTTAATATCTAAAATAACAGGAAGGATAATTGGTTTTCTTCCAGTTAAGGTATAAATGAATGGATATAGTGCATCTGTAATATCACTCTTTAGAGTAGCAAATGTTGATTTTGGATTTTCTAGAGCAGTTGTAATTGTTTGTTCTGCTTTATTTTCAATCTTATGAATTAGTTCTTCGTTTTCATTTACTAGAATAAATCCTCTTGTCGTGATATTTGGTTTGATTAGTAATTCTCTTTTCTTCATATCTACATTTGCGATGACTACTAAAATTCCTTCATTTGCCATAATCTTTCTATCTTTGATTACAGCTCCTCCAATTTCACCAATACGATTACCATCTACATAGATGTCAGCTCCTGGTTTACTATCTCCACGGGTTAATACATGATCTTTTAAAATGAGAGTATCTCCATTCTTTAAGATAAATGTATTTTCTTTTGGAATTCCACAGTTGATACCAATATTGGCTTGTTTTTTTAACATTCTGTAATCTCCATGGAATGGCATTAAGTATTTAGGTTTAATCAAACGAATCATTAATTTGATTTCTTCTTCATTGGCATGTCCTGATGTATGTAAGTCTTGAAGAACATTGTTTGTATATACTTTTACACCTTTTAGATATAACTTGTTAATGGTTTTTGAAATACTTAAAGCATTTCCTGGGATTGCAGATGATGAAAATATAACTACATCGTCTGGTCTTAATTGGATTTGTTTATGAGTACCATTTGAGATTCTTGATAGTGCTGCAAGTGGTTCCCCTTGGGAACCAGTACATAGAATCGTTACTTCATTTGGTTTTAAACTATTGGCTTCTTCTGGAGTAATTAATAATTCTTTATGATCAATATATCCTCCATTTAGAGAAATATTGATATTATTCTCCATACTTCTACCAAAGATAACGACTTTTCTATTATGCTTGTAGCATGTTTCAAAAATATGTTTTACACGATAAATGTTAGAAGCAAATGTTGCGATGATAATTCGATTGTTTTTACATTGTTCAAACATTTCATTTAAACGTTCATCGACTACGGATTCACTATTTGAAAATCCTTCATTTAATGCATTGGTAGAGTCTCCAATTAATACATCGACTCCTTCTTCTCCTAGTTTAGCCATTTTATATAAATCTGCCATTGGTCCGATAGGAGTTAGGTCAAATTTATAGTCTCCTGTTGTGACAATTCTTCCATCTGGTGTTTTAATACTAATACCATGAGAATCTGGAATAGAGTGAGTAATTCTAAAGAATTCTACTTCTATATCTTTAAATTTTAATTTTGTTTGATCGGTATAAACGAATAGATTATCATAACGAATATTTCGATCTTGTAGTTTAACAGCGATTAATTCTTTAGCGTGGTTAGGCGCATAAATAGCAGGTATATTAATACTTTGTAGTAAAAATGGAATCCCACCAATATGATCTTCATGACCATGGGTAATTAATAAGGCTTTAATTTTATCTTCATTTTCCTTTAAGAAAGTAAAATCAGGTAGTACGTAATCAACACCCATCAATTCACTTTCAGGAAAACTAACACCGGCATCAATAATTACAATCGCGTCGTTATGCATTACACAATACATATTTTTTCCGACTTCTCCTAAACCACCTAAAACAATAATCTTTGTTTCATTGGTTTTTTCTTTCATAATAACTCCTTTCTTTTGTTTTTAAAGAACTAACTATGAAATTATACTATAATTTTTGTTTTTTGTCTATCTAGGAAATAAAAAAAGTCACGAATGTGACTTTTATTTAATGATTTGAGATAAATCATAGAAACTACCATCTGCTTTTGCTGCTAAAGTGGTGTAATATCCAGTAGACTGAGGAGCATGTGTATTTGCACCATATAGTTTTACGATTCCTTCAACACCTGGAACATCTTCAATAGTAAGTTTTTCATCATTTATATTTGTACCATAGTATGTTGTTCCATCGGCATTATTTCTTTTATCGAATACTCTTGCATATTGAAGTGTTCCATCTTCCATTATGAAGAAGAACATTGTACTTTCTGCACTTTGACCAATTCCACAAATAAAAGTAGATTTTATATTCTTATTAAATCCTGATATTTGTTTATCATATGGCTGATCAGTCCAAGTGGAATGTGTTGTATTTGATATTAATTTAGATCCTTTTTCATCAATTGTAACAGTTACACTTCTTTTATCATCATTAATTTTTAATGAAAAACCTACCTCTTGATTATTTTCGTTTAATGAATCATATGTATAATCTTTTGTATTTAATGATTTAGATAAATCTATCTCTTTCATTTCAGCCGACTCATCTGTTTCGCTTTCGTCATCATTCGCCTCTTGTTTTTCAGTCTCTTCTGGTTTTGTTTCTTTTTCTCCAAATAGTTTATCTTTGTTGAAGTAAATGA
>CAMZHD010000050.1 GCA_947306705.1 uncultured Caryophanales bacterium | reverse complement strand
TAATAAGAACGACTTTAATTGTATTATGTTTCTTCATAATTAACCTCCCATAATACAATTATAGCGATTTCAATTTGGTTTTACAAGCATTTACCCTATTTTTTGTTGATTTTATAACAAAAAAAGAAGAAAAAGTTTTCTTTTTCTTCTCATAAAATTACTTTTTAATAATCAAATTTCTATTTCCTACACTAAAGATAAAATATTGATTTGTAACTCGTATACCATTATTATCTGCTCGTAAAAATTCAACAGGATCAATACCATTAATGGTTCCAATTTGAACATCATCCATAGATACAACTGCATCTGCTACTGAATCATGTACATTTAAACTTACATAATAATTTTGATAAGAACGAGATAAGTTATTTGCATCATGTAAGTATTGACCATTCTCAATATTAAACAAACGATTACCATTAAATACTAAATAATCTTCTAAGAATATCGCAACCGTATTTAAAGTAATAGAAATATTTCCTAATGGGAAATCTTGTACTTTATTGAAAGAAGAATCATACAAGGTAAGAGTATTATCTTTTAATGTAACTACATAATTATAGAATAATTCAAAATTCTTAAAATCATAGTTCGTTGTTTTACCAGTTTTTTCAACAACTACATATCCTTCTGATGGTCTTAATTTATGAACAATCACCTTATCCATAAAAGCAGTTAATTCAAATGAATTACAAGATAGAATAGATCCAATCGTTTTAAAATCACTATCCATAATAGATACTAAATTCGTAGAATTTGCAAAATATAATCCATTAGAATAATCTACTTTATTATAACGGAATCCTAATTTAGTAGAATCACTCTTATCAATAACTCCTTCTTTACCATCTTGACTTGCTCTAAAGAAATCATCATGTAAGAAAGATAAATCACTATATTTTGGTGAGATTAGTAATTGGTTATCTTTTACATCATATAAACCATATTTTTTACTCTTTTCAACAATCGCATATCTTCCATTATAAATCTTCTTATTCGCAATCGTATATTCATCTAATTTAGCAGCAGATCCATCAAATAAATGTACATCCATTCCAGAAGTCATAACTCCGATAACTCTACCCCATTCATCGAATAATTTTCTTTCTGTTGGTCCATATTTCTCATCAGCATAAACAGTAGTAATATTTCCAGAATCATCTACTTTTTTAAGACTATATTTGACTTTATCATCACTCTTTTTATCTTCACAGATAAAGTATCCTTGTTTTGTTCCAGGTACAGAGCAAGATAAATCTGCATCTTCATAGATAGTCTTTCCATCTAGATTTGCAATATAAGCTTTATCTTTTACCTTAACATACAAATAATTATCATTTATAAAATAAGATTCGCCGGATGCAATATCAACTTTTTTAACAGTTGGTTTCTCTTTTTCAGAAATACCCTCTTCTCCTGTAGGACTAGATTCATTTTTAGATTCTTTCTTTCCAGGTAATAATAAGAATAAAATAACAAGAATTAATAAAGCAACTACAACACATAAAATGATTATTATTTTATTATTGGATTTTGATTCTTCTGAAGTTTCCTCTTTCTTTTCTACAACTTCATCTTCCTCATCCTCTTCTTCCTCTTTCTTTTCTACAACTTCATCTTCCTCATCCTCTTCTTCCTCTTTTTCTTCTTCCTTTACTGCCTCTTTTTTAGTAATGACAGGCTCATCGTCTACCATTTCCTCTTCGTCTTCATCTTCGTTGTTAAATTCCATTTTTTCCAGTCTTTCTTTTACCGCTTCTAAATCTGTCTGAGTAAAATCATCATCGATTTCTTCAAGTTTCTCATCGTCCATAGCAACACCTACCTTATAGTATTATTATAATATAGTCAATCAAAAGAAAAAAGAAGATTTTTAATCTTCTTTCTTTTTTTCTTTCATAGTTGGGAATAGTAATACATCACGAATAGATTCTTGTTCTGTAAATAACATCATCAAACGATCAATTCCATATCCAATTCCACCAGTAGGTGGCATACCATATTCTAATGCTTCAATGAAGTCCATATCTATATCATTAGCTTCATCATTTCCTAAATCTCTCTCAGCAAGTTGTGCTTCAAATCTCTCTAATTGATCAATTGGATCATTTAACTCCGTATAGGCATTCGCAAATTCTTTTCCACCAATAAACAATTCAAAACGATCTACAAATCTTGGATCCTCTGGATTCTTCTTTGTTAAAGGAGAAATCTCAATTGGATGTCCATATAAGAAAGTAGGCTGAATTAATGTTTCCTCTACATATTTTTCAAAGAATTTATTAATAATATGTCCATATGCTTTTTCATGTTCTTCTAATTCAATATGATGTTCTTCTGCTAATTTTAAACATTCTTCTAAAGAAGTAATCGCTTTAAAATCAATTCCTGTTTGTTCTTTAATCGCATCAGTCATACTAACTCTCTTCCAAGGACTTTCTAAATTAATATCATGTCCTTGAAATTTGTAATCCATCTTACCAACAACATCTTTCGCAATTGTGGTAAACATTCCTTCTGTAAGATCCATCATACCCTCTAAATCACTATATGCAAGATAAGCTTCCATTAAAGTAAATTCTGGATTATGGCGAGTATCCATTCCTTCGTTACGGAATACCCTACCAATCTCATAAACAGCTTCCATACCACCAACTAATAATCTTTTAAGCGGTAACTCTAAAGCAATTCTTAAATACATATCTAAATCTTGTGCATTATGATGAGTAACAAATGGTCTAGCTGCAGCACCTGTTAATAAAGTAGTAAGAACAGGAGTTTCTACTTCCGTAAATCCTCTGTGATCCATATAATTTTGAATAGCACGAATGATTTTAGGTCTTAAGAAAGCAACTCTCTTAGAATCATCATTCATAATTAAATCTACATATCTACGACGATATCTTTCTTCCACATCTGTAAGCCCATGGAACTTCTCAGGTAAAGGTCTAAGCGCTTTTACTAAATGAGTATATTCTAAACACTTAATCGTTACTTCACCCGTTCTAGTTTTCATAACCTTACCATATACTCCAACAATATCTCCAATATCAGCAGACTTAAATAACTCATAAGCTTCTTCTCCAATATCATTGATAGAAATATAGATTTGAATTGAACCACTTCTATCTTTAATCGTAAAGAAAGAAGCTTTCCCCATCTTACGAATAAACATAATACGACCAGCTACTTTTGCAGTATCTGTCATAGTCTCAAATGCATCATGATCTACATCTTTATATTTTTCAACAATATCCTCTGCATAATCTTCTCTATCATAACGATGTCCGAAAGGATCTAAACCAAGTTCTCTTAATCGATCAGCCTTTTCTCTTCTGACTAATTCTTGTTCTGTAAATTCTCTCATAAATACCTCCTATTTTTCTTTAATAACTTTTGTATGTGCTAATTTATCATGAAGGGCTAACCCTTCTTTTCCAAATAATATCATAAAGACAGAAATAATCACAATGACATATTGAATCATTTCTACACCAAATGCAATATAAAAATAAACATTTTTTGGACTAAATACTAAAGAAGCAAATTGAATCAATTCTACTAGTATAAAGTTCGCAATTAAACTACGAAATACCATCTGGTCCATATTCAATTTATCATCCGTAGATACCACTTTTATTTTCATCCATTTTTTACCAAGTGTTTGTCCTTTATGATGAAATTGAAATACCACGAAATAACAAGCACTTAAGAACAAAGTAATAATAGAAACCGCTCCACTATTTTTAGATAATTGATAGTACGCATTTGAATACTCTAAAAAATATTCTTGAGTTGTTGTTTCTCCAGATGTATATCTTTCAAGTATTTGTGGAATTTGTTCTTCTATTTTTGCAGTTTTCTCTGTATCCACAAAAGGTGTGGAAAGAAGAGATGCCGCAAATGTAACTAAAAGAAAGTCAATAATAAATGCAATAAATCTTTGAAAAAATAATGGTTTATCTTTCATAAGTTTTCCTCCTTAAATGCATTTAACAAGGAAATTATATCACGAATAGAAGTGGTTTGATAGACTTTATTTTTTAATTCCTTAGCAGATGGAATTCCTTTAAAATACCATCCTATATGATTTCGAATCTCTAAGCAAGCAAGTTTTTCGTTTTTTAATTCTGATAATAATTCTAGATGCTTCAAACAAATCTCTACTCTTTCAGAAAGAGAAATTTCTCTAATAGATTCTCCTTTTAAAACATGAAGAGCATTTTCTATTAACCAAGGGTTTCCTAATACTCCTCTTCCAATCATTACTGCATCACAATTTGTTTCCTTCATCATACGGACTACATCTTCTGGAGTTTTCACATCTCCATTCCCAATCACAGGAATGGAAACTGCCTCTTTAACAGCCTTAATAATACTCCAATCAGCACTTCCCGAATATCCTTGACTTCTTGTCCTAGGATGAACACAAATTGCGCTAGCGCCTGCTTTTTCAATGATTTTCGCAACCTCAACTGCATTAATAGATTGTGAATCCCATCCACTACGAATTTTAACCGTAACCGGAATAGGAACTGCTTCCACAACTGCTTTCACAATCTCATAAATCTTTTCTGGATTCTTTAATAAAGCACTTCCTGCTTGCGCACGTACCGCAACCTTAGGAACAGGACATCCCATATTGATATCAATAATATCTGGATGCATATTCTCATAAATATATTTAGCAGCTTCCACAAAAGATTCCCTATCACATCCAAAGATTTGTTGAGAAAGAGGCCTTTCTTCTTCTGTCATATAAAGCATATCAATTGTCTTCTTATTATTATAGGTAATTGCTTTATCACTAACCATTTCAGCATAAACTAACCCACAACCCATTTCTTTACAAATTCTACGGTAAGCAGAATTACAAATACCAGCCATGGGTGCTAAAACAATTGGATTATCAATTTTTACATTTCCAATAAACCATTCCATAATTATCCCTTTTCTTTTCGCCATCCTAGTATATCTTATTTTAAAAAGAATGACAAGAAAAATGATTCCTATTTCTAGGAATCATTCTTTTAGTAGATTATTTTCTCTTCTTTAATAAATCTCTTATTTCTTCAAGTAAAACTACTTCCTCTGATTTAGCAGGTGCAGCAGCTTCTTCTTTCTTCTTACCAGCAGTAAGGATACCATTTACTACTTTTAATAGTAAGAATAAAACAAGAGCCATAATTAAGAAATTGATGATTGCTGTAATAAAGTCACCGTATCTAAGTACTTGTCCACCATAGATTTTAATAGTTCCACCAACTTCAGCTCCACCAAGTCCATTAATTAATGGGTTAATGAAATCTTCAGTTAATGCAGTAACTAATCCTTGGAAAGCACCACCGATCATAACACCAACAGCTAAATCAATTACATTTCCACGTAGAACGAATTCCTTAAATTCAGCAACAAGACCTTTCTTACCATTTTTTGCCATACTATCACTCCTTTACGTTTATTATAACCAATTTCATTGGTTTTTCAATAAAAAATTAGACAAAAATCAAAAGAAATGATACTTTATTTATATAGGATGTGAGAGAATGGGATATCGAATTACACAAACACCGGATCAATTAAAATCTGTGACTCTTCCAGATGGATCATCTTTATATGACTTATTATATAGTACTGGTCCAAATGGAGAGGCCATTCCAAAAGTAGGAAATTCACAAGCAATAGATTATGTAAGTGAATATGGAAATTCCTACTTAGAGGTTGATACGTATAATACAACACAAACAAATTCCCAATCTGGATATACATCCGTTGCAGGAGAAACATTCAATACTACAAGATATCAATTAGAAGTTGGAGTAGCAAATGATAGTTCTGTTCGTCATTTCAATGTTACTTTTGATCCAAGAAATACAGAATCTTTAAATAGAACATTAATCAACTTTCCAGGATCTGGTGGATGGGGAGCAGCAGGAGCAAATGGATACGGTTTAGGAAAATATGATCAATATTGTCTTCAAAATGATGACGGATATGTCGTTATAAATAAATCTGGTAGTGGTGGTGGAAGTGACGTTCTACAATCTATCTACGATGTATCAGAACAAATTCAAAGTAATTATGGAGATGCCAGTGCAGACCATAGATATGTTATCAGTGGAGCTAGTGCAGGAGCAAAAACAACCGTAGATATGGCAGAAGTAATCATTACCAATCGAGGAAATGATCATACCCCAATTGATATTATGTTATTAGATGGGGCAGATGGAGACTACGGAGCATGTGGACGTTTCGTTCAAAAAATGTCTAACAATTCAGTCGTTAGAAATGAAATGATTAATACTGGTAGTATTATTTATGCTTATGAATCTGCCGATCCCAATATGGGAGGAATGGCAGGAGCCAACAATGCCATTCAAAACTTAGGTACATTAGCAGACCAAGGAATGATTGTTGTAGAAAAAGATCCTTCCAATGGAGGATATGTTTATCACTCAGGAATGAATTCTAATGAATTAATGCTTTCCAATGGAGAAAGTAGAAAAGTAGTAAATGAATCCTTTAGTCCAACGAATGAATCCAATCAATATAATTTAATCTTACCAGGAAAAGATTCTAGTGGGAAATATCATACAACCGTCATTACAGAAAAACAATTAAGTGATTATACAACTTTTAGAAAAGCAATTGGTTCCCAAAATAAAGTAGATTACTTACAAAGAATTAATACAAATGACTATAGTGGAGCCCCTCAAGGACAAACTAGAGAGAAAACTCCAACCGTTTCAGAAAGTAATACAATTGCAGAGAATGAAACAAGTCAAAAAACAGAAACCCCAAAACTACCAACCACAAAAACACCAGACAGCACAACGACTGAGGAAAGAAAAACATCAATTGATTATAATTCTATCGTAGATAGTTCGAATGAAGTTATACAAAGTATTAATCAAACAACATTCCGAGATATGGGAAGATTAAACTATCAATTTTGTAATGATAGTACCGCATCCTTCCCAGAATCTATTAATAAAGCAAATTCATTCTTATTCGCAACATCCGGTAACTTATTAAATAATGTTACAACGGATATGAAAAATATTGGTACCATGTTAAATAGTTATGCAGCCCTAGATCAAGACCTTGCCAATGAAGCAGATAGCCTTTTTGGACCAGGTGGAATGGCAGGACAAGCTGGATCATATAATATCACCGGAGCGAACTATGCAGATACAGATGGTTTATTAATCAGTTTATCTACGGATTTGATTCAAAATGGAAAAGCTGGAAAGATATCTGTATCCGATATTAATGGAATGCTTAACGGAAACCAATTAGGAGGAATCGTTGGAGATTGTATTCGTTCTGAAAGAAGTGATGCTGCTCAACTAAAAGCATCCATAGAAGGATTAATCAATAATCCAAATATTGATTCACCAGATTGGAGTGCAATGAAATCTCGTCTAGAACAATATAGTAGTAGTTGTGATGATAGAATAAAAGCAACCGAAATACTAGAAGAAGCATATTTAGACTCTCTAAAACTAGTAAACGATTATCTAGATCCAGATGATTACCTAGATGATGGAGAAATACCTTCTTACGAAAGTAAAAAGACAGCCGCTGAAAACAGAGTAACAGCACTAGAAGCGCAAAACGCTCAATTATCACAAGTCAAATTAATAGAATATACAGTATATGATCCTGAAACAGGAGAAGAATATACGTATAGTAATGCAGGAGAATATTATGCAGCACAAGCTCAAATTGCTGCAAACAATACAGAGATTGAAAGCTTAACGGCAGATATCACAGAATACAGTAGAATTCTTGATAAACTATATGGTTTACCAGGAATCCTAAATAAAGCAAACGGAATTGTAGATAATGCTGTTAATGAAGTAAATCAAATGTACGCAAATGGTGTGAATGATTTAAATCCTAAAGAAATTACTCCATATCAAGCAGATAGTAATCCGATTGGAACCCCTATTGGAGATTACACAGGAGGTATCAATATGAATGGAGAAACCCCAACGGGAGGAGAAAGTCTTAATAATAATTCAGGAGATACACACGTAGGTGGTGGATTCCCAGGTGGAGGATTCCCAGGAGGAGGATATTATGGTGGAGGAGGAGACTTCTCAGGAATTGATAGTTTGAGTAACGAGGAAGAAGAAGAAGAAAAGAAGAAGAAAAAGAAAAAAATAGTCGCTACTTACTCATTTGATAATTCAATAGAAGCACAATCCTTCGCAAAGACCCTTCGTACAAAATATAATGATATAGAAGTAGAAATCGTAGGAAACGAAGTAAAGATTCAATCCACTTTGGACAAAGGCACCGTAGAATACGATGCACTAATAGATGATGTCAATGAAACTTATTCAGAAGAAAAAGACTCATTAAAAATATTTACTTTATAAAAAAAGATATGGAATCATCCATATCTTTTTATTTATTTATTTGCTTCATCAAGTTCTTTTAATAATTCAGCTTTATTCATCTTAGAATAATTTTTAATACCCTTATCTTTAGCAATTTCTTTTAATTTAGAAATTGATAAAGATTCTAGATTTGTTTCATCTTCTTCAGGCATCTTACCATTTTCAACTAAGTAATCAATTTGTTCTTTTGTTAATGTTTCATATTCTAATAATGTTTCAGCAATTAACTTTAATAAATCTTGATTCTTTTTAATAATATCTGTTGCTCTCTTATGACAATTATTAATGATCTTTCTCATTTCCATATCAATTTCATTAGCAACTTCATTAGAGAAATGTTGAGGTTTATTATAATCTCTTCCTAAGAATACACTACCAGATTGTTGTTCAAATTGAAGAGGTCCTAAATCACTCATACCATATTCTGTAACCATGGCTCTTGCAATCTTGGTAGCTTTTTCAAAGTCATTATGAGCACCTGTAGTAATTTCACCAAAAGTAATCTCTTCAGAAGCTCTTCCTCCAAGTAATCCTGTAATTTCTTCTAATAAATCAGTCTTAGTTGAACATAATTTTTCTTCACTAGGAACCATCATATTATATCCACCAGCAGAACCACGAGGAATAATTGTAACTTTTTGAACATCACTTGCATTGGCAAGTTTCAATCCAATAACAGCATGTCCAGCTTCATGATAAGCAACTAACTTACGATCATTTTCACTATACTTATGACTAACTTTAGCAGGTCCCATAAGAACTCTATCCGTAGCTTCATCAATTTCACTCATTGTAATTTCATCTTTATTACGACGAACAGCAAGCAAAGCAGCCTCATTTAATAAGTTTTCTAGGTCAGCTCCACTAAATCCAGGAGTTCTCTTAGCTAAATTCTTTAAAGTTATTCCATCTGCTAAAATCTTATTTTTAGCATGAACAGCTAGTATTTCTTCACGTCCTCTAACATCTGGTAGATTAACTGTAACTTGTCTATCAAAACGTCCTGGACGAAGTAATGCAGGATCTAATACATCAGGTCTATTCGTAGCAGCAATAATAATGATTCCCTCATTAGCTCCAAATCCATCCATCTCCGTAAGTAATTGGTTTAATGTTTGCTCTCTTTCATCATGTCCTCCTCCTAAACCAGTACCTCTTTGACGACCTACTGCATCAATTTCATCAATAAAAATTAAACATGGTGCATTTCTTTTTGCTTGTTGGAACATATCACGTACACGACTTGCACCTACACCAACGAACAATTCTACGAAATCAGAACCACTGATAAAGTAGAAAGGAACATTTGCTTCTCCAGCAACAGCTTTTGCAAGTAAAGTTTTACCAGTTCCTGGAGGACCCATTAATAAAACTCCCTTAGGAATTCTTGCACCTAATTTTTGGAATTTCTTAGGATCTTTTAAGAAATCAATTAATTCTTTAACTTCTTCTTTTTCTTCTTTTAATCCAGCAACATCTTTAAATGTAACTTGATTATCATCACTACTTAAACGAGCCCTACTCTTTCCAAAATCTAGGGAACTCTTATTACCAGCCATTTGTCGATTTAAAAACCAAAAAGCAAGTCCAATAATTACAACAAATGGAACTACATTTACTAAAATGATTAATAAAGAAGATGAGGAAGGATCTGCTTTTACGATTAATTTAAATTCTTGTTCATCACTCGCAAGAACAATCTTTTTCATAACTTCTTCACTTAAAGGAAGAGTTGCAGTAAATGTTTCATTTTCTTCATATCCACTTAATTTACCAGAAACTTCATAGATATAACCACTACCACTCGCAACAAGTTTTAACTCTGTTACTTTACCATCCTCTAATTTTTCAATAAACTCATCATAAGTAAGTTCATTTACTTTCTTATCAAATACATTAAATACATAGAATACTCCAAGCATTATAATTACTAAGAATAAATATGGAAGTAATCCTTTTCTTAATGTTTTTTTATCAAAATTATTCATCTAATACCTCCTTAACTGTATTTCAATATTATATCATAACTGTCGCTCTTTTTTTTGTCAAATATAGATTTTTTTAATCCAGGAATCCATACAACTTTTCCAGAAGAATCTAATACAATTGGCCAAGAGTCTCGATTATGAATCGCAATCTTTTTATCGATAAAAATATCTTTTACTTTCTTTGTACCATCTAGTCCTTTTACTCGAATCTTATCTCCAACTTTTCTTGTACGAACAATTAAAGGTAATACAATTTCTTTACTATTTAAACGACAAATATTATTACTATTATCATCTGTAGATTCAATCATTTCAATATGATGATGATTTGGTAAATCTACATAGTGATCAAATTCAATTTCATAACTTGAGATAACATCTGTATCTCTTGTTAAAGTAAACTCATTGTATTCTTTTCTCGCAATCACATCATTTGGTAAATTCACAAAACAATTCGAACGATTACTATGAAGAATACTTAATATTAAATCAATATGTCTATCTCCAACAAGAATTA
>CAMZHD010000049.1 GCA_947306705.1 uncultured Caryophanales bacterium | reverse complement strand
GATCCAAATCGTATTAGTTTAATGACCGTTCACTCTGTAAAAGGATTAGAGTTCAATCATGTATTTGTGATTGGATTAGAAGAAGGAATCTTTCCTCATATGAACTCTTTAATGGAGAGTAGTGATGTAGAAGAGGAAAGAAGACTGATGTATGTTGCGATTACGAGAGCAAGAGATGATTTACATTTAGTGAATGCAAGAAGAAGAACGTTATTTGGAAAAGAACAAATTAATCCAGTCAGTCGTTTCTTAGGAGAGATTAATAGTAATCTATTAGAAAGTAATACAGAAGAAGAGAAAAAGGTAGAAGAAAAGCCAATGATAGAAAGTGGAGAAATGTTTAGAGAAGAAGACGTTGACTATCAAGTAGGAGATTTCGTCTATCATGAAACATTTGGTGCTGGTAAAGTAGTAGAAGTTTCTAATACGTTAGTAAGTGTTGCTTTCAAGCATCCACATGGAATTAAAAAACTGATGAAGAACCATAAAAAACTATCAAAAGTACAAGAGTATTAATCATTAGAAAGGGGAGCAGAATAAGCCCCTTTTTTGCTTTCTTAGAGAATTGTGGTATAATAGTAAAAAAAAAGGAGAATTATCGTGAATAAAGACATAACATTAGTAATTTTAGCAGCAGGTATGGGAAGTAGGTTTGGAGGTTTAAAGCAAATCGAACCTATGGGACCAAATGGAGAATTTATTATAGACTATTCCATTTATGATGCCATACAAGCGGGGTTCACAAAAGTAGTTTTCTTAATAAAAGAAGAAAACTATCAAATTTTTAAAGAGACGATTGGAGCGAGAGTGGAACCACATATTCCTGTAGAATATTGTTTCCAAAAAAATGACAATTTACCAGAAGGGTATACTCTTCCATCTGAAAGAGTAAAACCTTTAGGAACAGCACATGCAATTCTTTGCTGTGAAAAGAATGTTCATGAACCATTTATGATCATTAATGCAGATGATTTTTATGGAAGAGATGCTTTCCAAAAAGGAGCAGATTTCTTAAGAACATTAGATGATCAAAGACCTCATCCATATGGAATGGTAGGGTATTTAGTAAAAAATACGATTACAGAAAATGGAGCTGTAAAAAGAGGAGTTTGTAACGTAGAAAACGGACAATTAACAAAACTTGTGGAAAGTTCTGTTGGAAGAATAGAAGATGGTAGAATCATCGCAAAACCATTAGATGAGACAATCCCTTCATTTGAAGTTCAAGAAAATGATACTGTCTCTATGAATATGCTTTGTTTTACCCCAAGTATTTTCCCATACATTAAAGCTCATTTTGGAGAATTCTTAGATAAGAACCAAGACAACCTAGAAAAATGTGAATATTTAATTCCAGATGTTCTATTCCAAGCAATTGAAGAAGGATACGCAACTTGTGGTGTACTTCCTACTACTTCAACTTGGTATGGAGTAACTTATAAAGAAGATCTTCCTGGTGTTAAAACAGCTCTAAGTGATATGGTAGAATATGGAGATTATCCTAATGACTTATGGGAAGAAGAAGCACAAAAAGGAGTAGCTTACTAAAGAGATTTCTAATCTCTTTTTTTATGACCAAAAAGATGGTATACTATTTAATGTATAGTAGGTGATGACATGAAGAATCAAAGAGGATTTACACTAGTGGAATTATTAGTAGTAATGGTAATACTTTCAATCATAACAGCCATTAGTATTCCTTTAATACGAAATATTAGACAAGGAAATACTCAAAAAGAATATGAAAACTATGCAAATAGTGTGAAATATGGTGCAAAACTCTACGTAGATTCTTATGGAGAAGATTTGTTTGGACATAATGAATCAGGTTGTGCAATTATTACATATCAAGATTTAAAAGAAAAGAATCTTGTAAAAGACTTTGATAAGGATAATATCAGCTGTGCATCAGAAGATACATTTGTTAGAGTCGTTAAAATGGGTGACAAGTATGGGTATGCTTCTAGTATTGGATGTGGAAAAAAAGACTCTAAAGGAAATGTTGATGTTTCCATTAAATACCCAAGAAATGGAGTTAATATAGATACATGTAATTTAGATGCAAATGCAATTATGTCATTTAGAACGGATATTACAAATCCTAATTCTTTCAAGTATAAGACTCGTTCTATGAAAGTAATCGTTTCTAGTATTACAGGAATTAATAGTAATCCAATTGTTCAATATGGATTTAGTGATATAAAGAATGGATCTACTGTTTCAAACTGGGGACAATTAGAGATTAAACCAGAGAGTATTAGTATTCAAACAGATAAAATCCTTGCAGGGGAAACAATAGAAGTTACAAGTCAGCAAATAGATACACCTACAGGACTTACAGGAAGATATTATTTAGTATTAAGAATTGATCGATTACAGGATATTGACTATAAAAATTGGACTCAAGAAGGAGCAGATCCTTATGTTTATTTAGGACCTTATCAATTAGATAATACAATACCTGAATTTAATGATTCAAAGATTATTTCAAGTACAGAAACTTATAATAATCTAAAACCAAAATTAGATTTAAAAGTAACAGATGAAATATCTGCTTATGATGATACGAGTGCAAGAGAGAATTTAAGAATGTGTGTTTCTTTTGATACAGATTCTTGTTTAAAAACAAACGCTGCATTCAAAGATGATACAAAATATGAAGCCTATAATCCAAGTAAAGTATTAGATAAAGTTCAAAATAGTTATGATGGATCTTCTCATAAAGTGTATGTAACAGTCGCAGATCCAGCTTCTAACTATCAAACCAAAGAATTTACGTATGAGATTGCTATAAGGATTACCTATAATGGTAATGGATCAACAGAAGGAAGTATGACGGCTTCTTACTGTAATAAAAATGTAGCTTGTACTTTAAAAGAAAATACCTTTACGAGAACAGGATACACATTCGCTGGATGGTACAATCAAGCAAATGGTGGAACGAAATATGGAGCAAGTCCAACGTTCACAGCAAACGCGACAGTATATGCTCACTGGGATTCTGCAATCTATACAATTACATTTGATAAGAAGAATGGAACGGGTGGAAACGATGCGATTTATGAAAAATATGGAACAGGTTGGTATTCCAATGCTGCTGGAACGACCGCAATTACTTCCATAACAAATCCAACAAGAGAGAACTATAGTTTTGCAGGATACTTCTCTGCAGAGACAGGAGGAGATCGAATTGTTGGAAAGAATGGTAGCATCGTAGCTTCCAATACAAAATTTACAAACAATGCAACTGCTTATGCAAGATGGTGCCGAAACTGTAATAGTATTCCAAATGGTAGTTGTTCATTAGCTATAGGAAATGATGCTTCTTGTACATATACAACAACTTGTGATGCAAATTATACAATTTCTAATAATGGAAAGTATAATGCAAGTTGTTCTGGAAATGTTTATGCAATTACTCTTAATAAACAAAGTGGTAGTGGTGGAACCAATACAATCTATGAAAAATATGGAACCGGTTGGTATTCCAATGCTGCCGGAACAACCGCAATTACAAGTGTAACTGCGCCAACAAGAGATAGTTATAGCTTTGCTGGATATTTCACAGAAACAAATGGCGGAGGAACACAGATTACTAATAAAGGGGGAACCATTGTAGGAGCCAATACAACCTATAATGCTGCAGGAACTGCTTATGCAAAATGGTGTCATGTATGTAACACAATTGCAAATGGTAGTTGTACCCTAACGGTTGGAAATAACGGAGCTTGCTCTTACGATACTTCTTGTAATGCAGGATATGTAATTTCGAATGATGGAAAATATAATGCGACTTGTACACAAGGAACCTTTACGGTTACCTATAATGGAAATAATGCTAGTGCTACCAATGTACCATCGGCTCAAACCAAATATGCTGGAACGGATTTGACCCTATCCTCTCAAACACCTACTTTAAGTGGTTATACATTTGCAGGTTGGGCAACTTCATCAAGTGGAAATGTAGCCTATTCAGCCGGTGGAACCTATAATCAAGATGCAAATATTACATTATATGCAAAATGGGACTGTATCGCTAAAAACGAAGAAAAATATAAAACATGTGATAGTTACCATATAACAAGACAGTGTGGAACAACTTGTTACTACGATAAGAAGAATGGAGCAAGTAATAGTGGAAATGCCGCTTGTAGCGGATTCTCATCTTCTCCATCTAATAGCTGTAATAATTTCTCTTGTGATGTTTACTATAATTCTAGAAGTGGAAATAACTTATACTACACAATTCAAGGAGATTCTAGATGTAGATTTACAAAATTCTGGACTGGTGCAAAAAGCTGTACTCCTAATAATAACATCACAAATACTGGTTCAACGGTAGATACCAGTTATCCAACAGCCTGTACAGGAACAACCGCAACCAATAATTTTTCAACAATCAGTAAAGGTTCAGGATCTCGTGCCAATGTATCCTTTAATGGAAAAGCACCAGATGGTTCTCATGATGCAGGATGGTATTCTGTTCGTTGTGCAGACGATACTCCAAAAGCAGGTAAGATTTGCTCTTATAGTTCCAATTGTATTGGAAGTGGAAGGTGTTCTTCCTCTGATGCTGCTTGTCAAAAAAGATGTTCCTGTGACAAAAATTCTTGGGGATTAGTCAATCAATGGTGTAGGTAGGTGATAAGATGAAAAAAATCGTAATCATTATAATTAGTGCTTTGATTCTAATACTAATAGGAGTAGGTTATTACCTAGGAAGCAAACCTTCCAATGAAAAAGTATATGACTGTATTCAAAAAGGAAAAGAATGTACCAAAAAAGAAATCCAAGAAGGGATAAAAGTAAAAATAAAAGTAGGAGATAAAAAAACAGAAACATTCTATGTTATATCAAATACAAAAGAAGAAATGACACTTCTAATGGCCAATGATTATGTTAAAAATATAAATTGGAATGGAGATTACTATTCAAATTCTATGGGACCATATGATTCCCTACAATACTTAATGTCTGAAACAGAATCTTGGAATAAGATTAAAGTAATCAATTCTTATGAATATGAAGATTATGGTTATAAACAATATAATGATCTTTGTAAAGATGGAATGAATGAATCTTATAAATGTAATACAGAAGAAGAAAAAATTATCAGAGGATATGAAAAATATGTAATTAAAAATGGAGAAGGAACTTTGTATTATAATCCTGATATAGAATTTGAAAATAAATCTTATATAATAGGTTCTTTCAAATTAAAAACTCGTATTCCTTCAAAAGAAGAAATTGAATCCATTGAAGATTTAGAAAAGAGTACTTGGTTAATCAATAATCTAAAGGAAAATGAATGTTATTGGACGTTATCTAGTAGTATCGCTTTAAATACAAATTATAATAATGGAGCATATGCTGTCTGTAACATAGATCAGAAACCATCCTTAGAAAGTATCTTAACCAGAGGAAGCGAATATAAGACACATTTAAGACCCGTTATTGTAGTAGAAAAGTAAAGAAAAAAGGAGAGAAAAAACTCTCTTTTTTTGTTAATAGAAAAATGATATACTATTAGTAGGGAATAGGTGATCAAAATGCAAGACAGAATGTTAGAGTTAATCGATATTATTAATGAAGCAGATTATAATTATCATACATTGGATTGTCCAACGATTACAGACCAAGAATATGATAAATATGTAAGAGAATTAATTGAAATAGAAGAGGCACATCCAGATTGGATTCGACCTGATTCACCTACACAGCATGCAGGTGGTAAAATCATTGAAGGATTTGAAAAAGTTACCCATAAAATTCCAATGATGTCTCTAAGTGATGTATTCTCAGAAAGTGAAGTTATTGCTTTTGATGAACGAATTAAAAAAGAAGGAATTACTCCAGAATATATGTGTGAGTTAAAAATAGATGGTTTATCCGTATCTCTTTTATATGAAAAAGGAGTATTAGTAAGAGCGGCTACTAGAGGAGATGGAACAACGGGAGAAGATATTACTCATAATGCAAAAACCATCAAAGTAATTCCATTAAAATTAAAAGAACCAGTCGATATTGAAGTTCGTGGAGAAATCTTCATGAATAAAAAGACATTGGAAGAATTAAATAAAAAGAGAAAAGAAAAAGGAGAACCACTCCTTCAAAATTGTAGAAATGCAGCAGCGGGATCTATCAGACAATTAGATTCCAAGATAGCCGCTGAAAGAAAACTAGATAATTTTATTTATCATTTGCCAAACCCATTAGATTATGGAATTCATACACATGCAGAAGCAATCGATTATATGCATAAACTTGGTTTTAAAACCAATCCAAATAATCGATTAGTATCTTCCATAGAAGAAGTATTAGAGTTTATTGAAGAAAAAGGAGAGTTAAGACCAAAACTTCCATATGATATTGATGGAGTAGTCATTAAAGTTAACTCAATAGATCAACAACAAAGACTAGGATATACAGCAAAATATCCAAAATGGGCCACCGCTTATAAATTTCCTGCAGAAGAAGTACTTACAAAACTACAAGATATTATTTTCACAGTAGGAAGAACCGGACAAATTACTCCGAATGCAGTACTAGATCCAGTAATTGTTGCGGGAAGTACCATTTCAAGGGCAACTCTTCATAATGAAGATTATGTCATAGAAAAAGACTTAAAGATTGGAGATATCGTATCCATTCGAAAAGCTGGAGATGTCATTCCTGAAGTAGTAGAGAGAAAACTAGAACGTAGAACAGGAAAAGAAAGAGACTTTGTCATGATTACAGAATGTCCTATGTGTCATACGAAACTAGTGAAAAGAGAAGGACAAGTAGATTATTACTGTCCAAATGATAAATGTCCTGCAAGACACATCGAAGGATTAATTCACTTTGTATCAAGAGATGCGATGAATATAGATGGTCTAGGAGATAGAATTATGGAAGACTTCTATAACTTCCATTTCATTGGAAATATCGCAGATATCTATTCACTAAAACAACATGAACAAGATTTAATACGACTAGAAGGATATGGAGATAAATCCGTAAAGAACCTACTAGAAGCCATTGAAAAGAGTAAAGAGAATTCTCTAGAAAGATTAGTATTTGCTTTAGGAATTCCTCATGTAGGCGCAAAAACTGCCAAGATATTATCTTCTAAATTTAAAACAATGGAGAATCTAGAAAATGCTTCCTTTGAAGAATTAACAAGTATTCCAGATGTTGGAGATATCATCGCACAGAGTGTTATTGATTATTTCCTAAATGATCATAATAAAGCAATCGTAGAAGAACTAAAAGATCTAGGACTAAATATGAATTATTTAGGACAAGAAGTAGAAGAAAAAGAAGAATTTGCTGGAAAAACATTTGTCCTAACAGGATCTCTTCAAATTTATACAAGAGAAGAAGCACAAGAAAAAATAGAGTCGCTTGGAGGAAAAACAGCTGACTCTGTATCGAAAAAAACATCTGTTGTAATTGTAGGAGAAAATCCTGGTAGTAAATACACAAAAGCACAAGAATTAGGAATTGAAATCTGGACAGAAGAAGATTTCAAAGAAAAATTAGGAGAGTAATATGAAAGAAAAAAGAAGAAAAAAAAGAATCATCACAGTTGTAGTTTGTTTAATCCTTTTATTATTATTGATTACAGGAACTACTTTATTTGTTCATGGTTCAAAAGAAAATGAAATTCAAAAAAAGGAAGTAGAATATCCAGAGGAACAAACCATCACATGCTTTAAAGAACAAGGACATGATGAAGCAGAAGAAACAGAAATTGTTTACTTACAAAAAGGAAAATTAATTAGAAGAGAAAACATTGTAGATTGGACAAATTCTCCTTCTAAAGAAAGAACTTGTGAATACTATACAAAAAATAGTGCAGGATTAAATTCCTATAAAGGAGTATCTAGTACATGTAATTGTGGAGATTCTTATGGTCACTATACCGCAACGTATGTAATCGCAGAAATTGATCGAGAAGAAGTACGTCTAAAACAATTTGATTATTTAAATGAAAATGATATCTTTAGTGCTGCACAATGGCGCATTTATATGGAAGAGAGAAACTTCAAATGTACAGAATCCTAGACAGATTAGGAGTTTTGTGCTATAATAGTCGCCAATAAGGGGGACTGTATATGTCTAAAAAAGAAAAAAAGAATAAAGAAGAAATAGTAGAAGAAAAAGAAGCAATCGTAGAAGTAGAAGTAAAGAAACCAAAAAGTCATAAAGGATGGAAAATATTCCTTGGAATATTCATTTTCTTAATTCTACTACTAGCTACTTTTGTAACAGTAGATATTATCTCTGTATCAAAATATGAAAAAGGCCCATACTTTGCAATTTTAACAAAAAGATACAAAGATGGAGGAACAAGAGAATATACTGGATTAGGATATAAAGTGATTAAATATAATCAAGTACAAGGAAGAAGAGATATTGAACTAGGTTCTTGGAAATTAAAATATAATAATACTCCAATTACCATTCAAGATGTAGATCTCGCAATTGAAACATTAGAAGATGGAGTAGAAGCCTATGAAAAGTATAATAAGAAATTCGTAAGAATTCATTCAACTCTTCATAAAGTAGATACAAAGAAAAGACAACTAACAATCGGATATATCGATGATGGTGGAAAGTATACATTAGATATTATTTGTAAGATGGTAAAAGAACAAGAAAATCTAGAAGAATTAGAAACCGGAAAAGAAATTACCATCATTGGTACTCTAAGAGAATATAAAGAAAAATCAAAGAAAAACAATAATACCTATATTATTGAAAATTGTTTTGCAGAACAATAATTACAACAATTATTGTTCTTTTTTTAATGATACGTTATAATGGAACCATAATAGGAGAGTTTGTATGCAAATTAAAAGAAAAAATATGTATAGTTTATTAGTCGTTCTCTTCTTATGCTTAGGACTTGGTTATGCTGCTTTAACGACGAATTTAAGTATCAATGGAACTGCCCATGTAGACAATGCTACATGGAATATTTATTGGGATAATGTTCAAGTAACAACAGGATCTGTAACAGCCCCAACTCCAACAATCTCCAATCAAACAACCGTGTCTTATGAATTACACTTCATCAACCAGGAGATTTCTATGAATTTACTGTTGATGTAGTAAACTCCGGAACAATCGATGGAATGATTAGTTCTATTACCAGTAAATTAAATAATGTAGTAATAACCACCTTACCATCATATTTAGACTATTCCATTACTTATTATGATGATAAACCAATCTTACTCAATCATTTACTAGCAGCAGGCAATACAGAAACCTTAAAAGTAAGAATTTCCTATAAGACAGATATTGATCCAGATGATCTACCAGATACTGATCAACAACTTAACTTAAATTTCACAATTACTTATACGCAAGCAGATGAAAATGCAATTCCAGTAGATCATACCAGAACGGTATATTTTGCTTATACAGAATCAACTATTTCTTTGAATCAACCATTCCCTTCCTCAATTACAACCTATGAAACAGCTCAGTCGTTAATAGCTACTGTTGGTAGTAGTAAACCATATTTTAAGTTTATTCTTCAAAATGATACGATAAAAGAAGCATGGGTAGGAATATATATTCCAAATGATTATTCAGCACAATTATATAATGTAAATCCAGGATACTATTATCTTAGAGGTGGAGTAAATGAGTATTATGGAAGTGGAGCAATTCGAAATGCTAATTACGCCCTTCTCCAAACGATGGGATCTGGTGT
Organism: uncultured Caryophanales bacterium; assembly: GCA_947306705.1. Lineage (GTDB taxonomy): Bacteria > Bacillota_I > Bacilli_A > RF39 > UBA660 > UBA3789. Next base: position 1,546 of record CAMZHD010000049.1, on the reverse strand, counting down.
GAGTTGTTCTAGCAGTGGTTATGATTACAATTGTTCAAGCGTATTAGTAAATGGAAGTGCAAATTTATATGGAAATGTTTATTTCCAATCAGGCCAAAGATGGAGATGTACCATTAATGGACTATCAGTAGATGCTAAATGCTATGATGCTAATTAAAAGAAGAGCAATCTTCTTTTTCTTTTGCATTCAAATCAATTTCGTGTTAATATGAATAATAGGAGAGTTTGTATGCGAATTAAAAGAAAAAATATGTATAGTTTATTAATCGTTCTCTTCTTATGCTTAGGGATTGGTTATGCTGCTCTTTCAACGAATCTAAGTATTAATGGAATCTCTCACGTAGATAGTGCTTCATGGGATGTATATTGGAGTAATGTTCAAGTAACAAGTGGATCTGTAACAGCACCAACTCCAACAATTACAAACAAAACATCTGTTTCTTTTGCAGTTACTTTAGAAAAACCAGGAGATTTCTTTGAATTTACGGTAGATGCGGTAAATGCAGGATCCATTGATGCGATGATTGAATCCATTCATCAAACAATCAATGGAAATCCAATATCACAATTACCAGTTTATTTATCCTATACATTTACTTATAGTGATGAATTAGAGATAGAGAACAATCATGTTATAACGGCTGGAAATCAAGAAACATACTTAGTAAGACTAGAGTATAAAAAAGATCTAAATCCAGAGGATTTACCAAGTTCAAACGATACAATTAATATAGGGATTCAAACAGATTATATTCAAAGAAACAGTTCTGGTGTAGTAGTATTTCACCCTGTTCCCGCAGAAGACTTATTAACAACAAATCCAAATGGATCTACTCCAGAAGAAAAAAGCCCCTATGTTCTTTACAAAAGTGTAGATGGGGATGATCCTATATTTATTTTATGTAGAGTATTATATGATGCAACTTCCCCTTATGGATTACAAATCATTACAGACGACTCCGTAGAAAATGTTACTTTAGGGAATGATAGTAGTGATATATCAGGAATTAATGCATATAATAATGCAATTTATACTTTAAACCTAAAATCATTAAATTATAGAAATGGATATCTTTCAAAAAACTCTAGATGTGTAGGAAGTACACCAGATAGTACAGAGATTTCAGCAGGAAACAATGATTATATAGTTGATAGCGAATTATTTTATGGGGATGGAACTGTAAAAGATTTTGATAATGATTATGAAACAGATTACAATCAAATGAATTCATTAGGTATTTTACAAGCAAATAATGATTATTGGTTAGCATCTCTTTTCAGAACAATTTATACTTCCTATAGAATAGGAGTAAGAAAAATTTTTTATTCTTCTCCTTCATATGATGAATTGGTAAGGTTATATACAAGAAATTCTTTTAATGGTGAACAGGCAGCTACTTATGCGAAGACAAATGGTTTCCGCCCAGTATTTATCCTTGAAATACGGCGAACAGTCGAAAGTCCCGCCGACGCCGTTCTCAAACGAGACGCGAATTCTTCTGTCATCCAACGGCGTTGCCGCAACTACCTGATGCAACACTTTCAT
>CAMZHD010000048.1 GCA_947306705.1 uncultured Caryophanales bacterium | reverse complement strand
CTGTTGCAGAAGCAACTGTTGAAGTAAAAGAAGAGGCTGCTACCGAGCAACCTGCACAAGTAGAACAACCTGTTGCAGAAGCAACTGTTGAAGTAAAAGAAGAGGCTGCTACCGAGCAACCTGCACAAGTAGAACAACCTGTTGCAGAAGCAACTGTTGAAGTAAAAGAAGAGGCTGCTACCGAGCAACCTGCTCAAGCAGAACAACCTGCTGCAGAAGCAGCTGTTGAAGTAAAAGAAGAAGAAAAACCAGTGGAGCCAGCACAAGTTGAACAACCAGCTGCAGAGACTCCTGAAGTACAAGCAGAAACAGTACCTGCTGATGGAAATATGGAAGCTACCAATGTTTCAAATGGTATTAGTTTAGAAGAAACAACTTCTGAGGCATCTGAGGAACCACAAATTGTTTCTAGTACTGAAGCATCTGAAGAACCAGTTATGGTTTCTACAGAAGAGGCTCCCCAAATTGTACAATCAGAAGTAGTAAGCTCTGAAGAGCCAGTAATGGAGGCAGCTGTTGAGACTCCGGAAGAAGCCTCAGTACAAGTTGTAGAAGGAGAATCAAACTCTGAGGCACCAGCTATGGAAGCAACTACAGAAGTACAAGCTGAAGGAGAAACCGTAGAGGCTTCTACTCAGGAGGCACCAGGATTATCTATTCCAGGAGTTGTTATTGCTCCACCTGAAGAAAGTCAGGTAACGGATGTTAATGCAATGATGAATCCAGAAACACCTAGTGAAATAACCCCAGTTGCAGAAGTATCTCCTGCCGTTCAATTACCAATGGAAAATGAAGAAGTATCTGTTGATGATTCTTATGATCCAGCTCATGGAAGTGAAGAAGGTGCTACTGAAGCTGTACAAGCAGAGATTCCAGCAGAATCTACACAAAGTTCTATTCCTAAGATAGTATTCTTTAAAGATTATGCTCATGATGATAAGGCAATTCTAATTACAAATAATCAAGGAATAAAATTACGTTCTTCGAAAGAAACGCAAAGAGCTTTGGTTAAATCAAAAGCTTCTAGTTTAGAAGAAAATGTTACAGAACAGCAACTACAAGAAATGATTTCTCAATTAACATCTTTGTATGAACAAGGAAAAGTTGAGGAAGCAGAAGCTATGTCTGAGCAGATTAGTATTTTAAGCAAGAAACTTAAGCAGTCTTCTGAGAGGACACAAAATTCTGTAGAAGAAACAGAAGATAATGGTTATAGTAAGACACTTAAGCAAGCTGCTTAGGAGGAATTATAATGGAATTTGGTTTAATGGATAAAAACATTAATGAAGATAATTACGATGAATATGTTGGCAAGATTGTCAATATATTTCGTCTTTCGAGTAAAAGAAGTTCTATCCTATTTGGATTAAAAATTGTAAAAGATCAAGCAACGATTAAATTATCAATTATTAATCAAGCTGGAGCTAGTCAAGAATATGTAGATACCGTAGTGAAATGTGATGAGAACTTCTATCAATCTTTCTTAGGTTCTCTTGTTGATCAAATCAATGAGAATGTAGATGTTAAAGTAAAAGATATTGTGAATCTAGATGGTGATAAATTTGTTGCTTTCCGTATGATTACTGATAACAATGATTTATTTACGATTGATGGATTAACACAAGAACAAGCAGAATCTTATTTGAGTCGAGTAGAGAAGAAAGATTTAAATACTTTCATTGTTCCAAATAATGAGGGAAAGGGGAACTATTGGATATTTTTATTGATGATTGTAGTGGTTGTCATTGCATTCATCTTACTTATTATGTTTATGTAGTTTAAAGGTTATTGAGAGGAGAAGTTTATGCAGAAGAATGGTTCAAATCATCTTTTATCTGATTATGCTAAAGTGTTATTCGTCCTTTCAATAACTTTATTTGTTTATGGACTTTTTTTGAATTCTATGCAACCAGAATATGAATTAAGAGAAGAAAAAGGTCAAAAAGATAATACTATTTCTATTACGACTTCTGATGGAAGTGAAGTTGTTCCTGGAAATGTTATTATAGGAGAAGGAAAACCTGGTATTCCAGAAGAGACTTTTATTTCCAGTAAATATGTTGGAGAAATCTATGTTCCTTCTGATGAAGAAGCAAATCATATTTATCGTGATTCGATTCAAGAAAAATATCATGTTTCTATTCGATATGGAAAAGAAACGGATGGATATCGAGTAGCAGGAGTTGGAACAACTTCTCTAAAAGATCCAGAAGAGATTTATCATCAATTAAAAGAATTAAATGATACATTAGCTTTGTATCCAGAAGGGTTATTTGAAGAAATTGGAAAGGGAGGAATTCCTTTAACTATTTTATTAATTGATCATTATTCCGAAGATATGATTACGGGTATTACAGATTCTAGTTATTCGTATGCTGTTATTTCTATTTCAGCTGATTATTCGTTTCGAGAATCTTTTTATCATGAATCTTATCATTATATAGAAAGATATTTATTGAAAAAAGGAATTAATTTCAATTCTTGGAATTCTTTTAATCCACAGTATTTTATTTATGATAGAAATTTATCTAATAATTCTTTATCATATGACAGAACTTTTGATGAAAAATCTCCTTTTGTTAATAATTATGCACAGACATCTCCAGAAGAAGATAGAGCTTCTACTTTTGAATATATGATGGCTGATCATAAAGCTAGTTGTTTGAATCAAGGGAATCCAATTTGGGAGAAAGCCAATTATATGTCGATGAATATCGATGTTATTTTAGATACAGTAAGACCAGATGTAGAAGAATACTGGGAAAGATTTTTAGATTAGAAGGTGAACACATGAAAGAAATAATAATTAATGATCATAATTTAACAGATGAAGATGTTGAACAAAAGGTTGTTCGTGTAAAAGGTTTAATTATGAATTCTAGGGGAAAAATCCTTTTAGCTCACAACAATAATACTTATCAATTTCCTGGTGGACATACAGAAGAAAATGAGAGTATGAATGATTGCATTTTAAGAGAGATTAAGGAAGAGACAGGTATTACTGTTGAAATAACAGAAGATCCTTTCTTATGTATTCGTACGTATGATAATAATTATTTTGGTACAGGGAAAAAGGTATTGAATAGTATTTATTATTATCGATTCTTTACAGATGAAGTGCCAAATTTTGATGAGACTCATTATGATGATTTAGAACTTGCAACGGATTTTGATTTATTCTATTTGAATTTTTCTGAGTTAAAAGAGTTTTTACAAAAAGAAGATGCAAGTGATCGTATGGATGGAAATATTGCGAGAGAAATGATTCATGTTGTGGATGAGTACAATGAAATGTTTGGAGGAAAATAAATGAGAGTATTAGTCACAGGAGGAACAGGATATATTGGAAGTCATACCTGTGTAGAATTATTAGAAGAAGGACATGAAGTTGTTATTGTTGATAATTTAGTGAACAGTAAAAAAGAAGTGGTTGATAAAATAGAAGAAATTACTGGAAAAAAAGTAATATTCTATGAAAATGATGTTTGTGATAAAGATGCATTAAGAAAGATTTTTCAAGAGAATCAACCAATTGATGCAGTTCTTCATTTTGCGGGATTAAAAGCAGTAGGAGAGTCTGTGTCACAACCAATTCGTTATTATGAAAATAATATTGGATCTACTTTATCTCTTGTAACGGTTATGAGAGAATTCAATTGTCGTAAGATTGTATTTAGTAGTAGTGCTACAGTATATGGAGATCCGGAAGAGTTACCAATTACAGAACTTGCTGTTGTTGGTGGAACTACGAATCCTTATGGAACTAGTAAATACTTTATTGAAAGAATTTTAAAAGATGTATGTGTTGCGGATTCAGAGTTTAGTGTTGTACTTCTTCGTTACTTTAATCCAATTGGAGCTCATCCATCTGGACTTATTGGAGAAAATCCAAATGGAATTCCTAATAATCTAATGCCTTATATTATTAAAGTTGTTACAAAAGAATTACCAATTTTAAGTATCTTTGGAGATGATTATGATACTCCAGATGGTACGGGTGTTAGAGATTATATTCATGTTGTTGATTTAGCGAAAGGTCATATTAAAGCGCTTGAAAAAGCAGATAAGACCGTTGGCGTTAATACTTATAATCTAGGAACTGGTCATGGATATAGTGTTTTGGATTTGGTTCATGCATTTGAAAAAGTCAATGGAGTTGAAGTTCCTTATAAGATTGTGGGAAGACGTCCAGGAGATATTGCTAGTTGCTATGCAGATCCAACAAAAGCTTATGAAGAGTTAGGTTGGAAAGCAGAATTAGGATTAGAAGATATGATGAAAGATTCTTATCATTTCATATTAAAACAAAAAGAAAAATAGAAAGGAGAGATTTTAATGGAACAAAAGAATGAGACTGTCGAAAAAAAGAAAAGTGGGGTTGTTTGGATTATCGTACTACTTGTATTTGTAGTAGGAATTGGAGTTGGATTATTAGTTCCTTCTTTGCTAATAAAGAGTGAAAATTCTAATACTCCTGAGCAAAAAGAAAAGGAGAAAGAAAAAGATAACATAGTGGAATTAAGTGAAGCAGATGTTTCAGGTTACTTTGATTCAATTGAAAGTTATAATAAATACTTTATGAATTTAATTCCTGGGGAAACAAAAAATATTGATAATCAAGCAATATTATCATCTGCTTGGGCTCTAGCTACCTATTATAATGATAGAAGACTAGATCCAATGAGTGATTTTTCAAAAGAACAAATGAAGGAATTTGTATCTAGAATCTTTGGAAAAGGATTCACTTATACAGATGAAAATATTAATTGTTCTCTTGGAGATGGAGCAATTTTCCAATTTGATGGTGCTACCTATCATAGAACTGGTAATCATGGTCATGATGGAATTGGTTTCTATCGTTTCCAAAAATATTTTGTAGGTGCTTCTCGAAATGACACAAAGGGAACTCTAGAGATTCAAATGAAAGTGATCTATGGAGATAAGTGTGGAGGAACTTGCGGACCAATTCATGAGTATTTTAAAACTCCTAATGGAGAAGTACTATATACTTCTAATTCTTCAGATCCTGCTGGATATAGATTTGATGAGTTATACAATCAATATGGAAATGATTTACCTATTACTTCTTATTTGTATAAAAAAGGAGAAAATGGTGATTATTACTTAGAATCTGTACAAATAAAATAAAACTTTCTTCGGAAAGTTTTTTTCTATTGTTTTAAAGAATAATATACTGTATAATATTAGTCGTTGGAGGGAATATTATGGCAAAAAAAGAAAATAAAAATATTCATGAAATCGTAATTAAAATTGAAGGGGACGATTGGAAGAATGCATTAGATAAGGCTTTTGCAGAAAAACAAAAAACTGTAAAGGTAGATGGATTCCGTAAAGGAAAAGTACCAAGAAGTATTTATGAAAAGAAATTTGGAAAAGAATCTTTATACTTTGATGCTGCTAATGCTGTATTAGAACTTGCTTATGTAAAAGCAATGACAGAATCTAAGTTAGAACCAGTTGTTCAACCTGTTATTGATATTAAAGATATTGATGAGAGTGGAGTAGAATTTAAATTTACAATTACTACGAAACCAGAAGTTAAAATCAATAAATATAAGGGATTAAAGATTAAACCTGAAAAAGTAGAAGTAACAGAAGAAGAGATTAATCATGAATTAGGACATCTACTTGAAAAATATACAGAACTTGTTAGTAAAGATGGAAAAGTAGAAGATGGTAATATTGCAATTATTGATTTTGAAGGATTCAAAGATGGTGTTGCATTTGATGGTGGAAAAGGAGAAAATTATTCCTTAGAAATTGGTTCTCATACTTTTATTCCTGGATTTGAGGAACAAGTTATTGGTATGAAAGTTGGGGAAGAAAAGGATTTAGATTTAACTTTCCCAGAAGATTATGGTGCAAAAGATTTAGCGGGAGCTAAAGTTGTATTCAAAGTAAAAGTTAATGAAATTAAAGAGAAAAAAGTTCGTGAATTAGATGAAGAATTCTTTGAAGATTTAGGAATGGATGGAATTGATTCTGAAGAGAAATTAAGAGAAGAGATTAAAGCTTCTATTCAAGCACAAAAAGAAATGGATGCTGAAAATAAATATGTAGATACAATCTTAGAAGAAGTATCTAAGAATGTAGAAGTAGATATTCCAGAAGCAATGGTTGAAGAAGAAGTAGACCGTTTGATGACTCGCTTTGAAGAACAAATGAAAATGCAAGGAATTTCTCTTGAATTATATTATCAATTTACAGGATCTACTGAAAAAGACTTAAGAAGTCAAATGGAAAAAGAGGCTTACAACAATGTTTTATATCGTTTAATGCTAGAAGAAATTCGTGTAATTGAAAAACAAGAAGTAAGTGAAAAAGAAGCTGAAGAAGAAGCTGAAAAGTTAGCTGAAAAATATCAAATGAAGAAAGAAGATTTCTTAAAAGAATTTGGTGGATTAGATTTAGTAAAATATGACTTAGAGATGAGAAAAGTCATTGAATTATTAAAAGAATATAATAAATAATAAAAAGAAGCATTTGCTTCTTTTTTTTGTCTAGTTTACACAGAAAAGAATGTTCTTTTTATTATTTGATTATAATTTATGATATTCTTATTATAGGTGATACTATGAAGAAATATTATTATGGTTTCTTAATTTTACTATTATTCTCTTATACAAACGTTTTTGCAGCTGAATATCTTCCTATTGATTATCAAACAGCTTCTTATGAACAAGCAAATGGAAAGAGTGTTACTTGTCAGTATGCATTAATTCCTGGGGTTTATCATCCTCGTTTGGGAGTTGCGAATGATTATTCACAAGAATATGTATCAGGACTTACAGCATCCCTAGAGTATGATCAAATGGAAACTCCTCTTCATTTTGCAAGTAGAAAAGGAGCTACTTTAGTTACCAATCTTGGACGAATGGATTATCGTATGCCACTTGTTGTAGATGGTGTTCAGATGACGAATAAAGAGATTGATACAAATTGTGATACTGTTTATATGACAAAAAATGGTACGATTAAAACCATGAATCTTAGTACTACAACTTATGCTGATTTGATGGCAGAAAACCCAGATTGGGCAGATTATGTTTTCTATAAGATTGTTGATAATAATGAATTAGTTAATGTAAGTTCTCTTGTTAATTATAACTATATTTCTTTAAGACATCCAAGAACCTTTATTGGACAAACAAGTACAGGAGATTATATTGTTGGGGTTTGTGATGGAAGAAACGATAATATTACAAGTAATGTAGATGATAATGGAAATGTTACTGCTGAAAGTGCATATGGTTTGAAATTAAATGAAATCTATGATTTCGTAAAGAAAAAGATTACGACCGATGTCAAAATATTAGTAAATGCAGATGGAGGAGGAAGTTCTAGTTTCGTTTATAAAGGAGAAAGAAAGAACCGAATCATTGGAGATGCTGAAAGACCTAGATTTACGTTCTTATATTGGACCGTAGAAAACTATACAGTTAAGTTTAACGCAAACCAAGGAACGGGAACTATGGAGAATCAAACCTTGAAGACTGGATTTGCTGGTACCTTAACTACTAATGCTTTCCGTAAGAATACCTATGTCTTTAAAGGATGGAATACCAAAGCAGATGGTAGTGGAAAAAGTTATGAAGATCATGCCAGCGTAACAGATTTAACGTATCGTGATCATACGATTACTTTGTATGCTCAATGGGAAAAATCTTCTGTTAGTAAAGTTACTTTAGTTGAAAATGAACAAACACAATATGAAGTAGGAGCCAATTCTATTGATTTATCTAAAATCATTTTAAAAGTAGAATATGAAAATGGAGATTTTGAGGAAGCAACTGCAGAGGAGTTGGGAGCTAATGTCTCTGGATTTGATAGTAGTAAAGAAGGAGAGAATACTATTGAAATTTCTATTGGAGAAAAGAAAGTTTCCACAACGATTGAGATTGTGAAGGAAGGAACTCTTCCAGATCCTACTCCATCCCAAGATGATTCTAATAATAATCAAAATCAAAATATTATTTCTCCAAACACAGGAGCATTTTCTAATAAAAAATTGCTTTTTGTGGGAGTCATATTATCCTTGGCTGGTATGGGTATTATCTTTAAAGAATTATCCAAAGACCAGAAAAAAATGGGAAATGAAAAAAGCTAAAAATTTAGCTTTTTTTTATTTTGGATATAAAGAATTTTTATAATAATTTTTTTATCATAAAAAATACTAGTTTTAGTTGAAATTAGGAATTTTTCCGTTATAATAAGAAGCAGTATTCAAAATTTGGAGGTGTAATACGTGAAAGAAAAACTCTTAGTTTTAATTGTAAATGACATGGTTATATTTCCAAATAATGAAGTAAGAATCGAATATGATAATACTTATGATAAACAGATGATTGATATTGTAGATCGTATCGATGATAACTTGATGTTAATTGTGAATCCAATTGAGGAGACTGTTACCAGTGTAACTTCTTTTCCTAAGATTGGAGTTCTTGGTCGATTAAAATTAAAAATGAATGTTCCCAATGGTAAAACAAGAATTGTTATTGAAGGAATTGAAAGAGTAGAGTTATCTTCTTTAACAGAAGAAGATCATTTTTTTAGAGCGGATTATCAAGAAGTTGAAATAGAAGAAACTTCTGAAGATGGAGATTATTATAATTTATTAGTAAAATCTTTGAATCATTATATTAGTAAAGTTCCTTATATGGGAAATGCTATTTTGAGTCAATTAAGTGGTACAAAGACTTTAAATGATTTATGTGATTTGATTGTTAGTTTCTTACCAATTGGTTATGAAGAAAAGAAAAAGTATATTACGACGATTTCTCCTATTGAAAGAGCTAAATATTTAATAGAAGATATGAGACGTGATTTAAAGTTTGTAGAATTAGAACAAAAAATAGATGCAGAAGTTGAAAAAGAGTTAGATGATACCCAAAAAGAATATTTCTTGCGTGAAAAGATTAAGTTAATGCAGAAAGAAATAGGGGATGAACATAATAAAGATACAGAAGTAGAACAACTAAAAAAGAAGATTGATAAACTAAAGTGTAGTTCTAAAGTAAAAGAAACTATCATGAGAGAATTAGATCGTTATGATAGTTCAAATAGTAATTCTCCGGAACTAGGTATGATTCGAGATTATTTAGATTGGATGATTCATCTTCCTTGGGGAATCTATACAAAAGATACCAATGATTTGAATAAAGTAAAAAGTATTTTAGATTCTTCTCATTATGCGTTAGAAGAAGTAAAAGATCGTATTTTAGAGTATTTAGCAGTCAAACAAAATACGAATAATTTAAGAAGTCCTATTCTTTGTTTGGTAGGACCTCCTGGTGTTGGTAAAACATCTCTTGCTTTAAGTATTGCGAAGAGTTTAAATCGAAAAAGTGCTAAGATTAGTGTCGGTGGAATTAATGATGAAGCTGAAATTGTAGGACATAGAAGAACGTATATAGGGGCAATTCCTGGACGTATTATTCAAGGAATTCGAAAAGCAGGTACTGCGAATCCAGTCTTTATTATTGATGAAATTGATAAGATGACAAAAGATATTAAGGGAGATCCTGCAAGTAGTTTATTAGAGGTATTAGATCCAGAACAAAATAATAAGTTTTCAGATCATTATATTGAAGAAGAATTTGATTTATCAAAAGTTATGTTTATCGCAACTGCAAATTATGTGGAACAAATTCCTTATGAATTACGAGATCGTTTAGAGATTATTGAAATATCTAGTTATACAGAATATGAAAAGTTAGATATTGCGAAGAATCATTTAATTCCAAAAGAATTAGAAGAACATGGATTAACGAGTCTACAAGTTCAAATTAATGATGAAGCTATTATGACATTAATTCGTAATTATACAAAAGAAGCAGGGGTTCGTGAATTAGAAAGAGTCATCGCAACTTTATTCCGTAAGATTGTAAAAAACTTATTATTGAATCAAGATATGTCTTTCTATCAAATTGATAATGCTATGGTAGAAGAATTCTTAGGAAAAAAGAAATATACTTATATGGAAAACAATATGGAAGAAGAAGTAGGCGTTGTCAATGGAATGGCTTATACGATCTTTGGTGGAGATATTCTTCCAATTGAAGCCACTTTGTTTAAAGGAAAAGGAGATTTAGTATTAACAGGATCTTTAGGAGAAGTTATGCAGGAATCTTGTAGAATTGCTTTAAACTATATTAAATCCAATGCTGTTCAATTTGGAATTGATAGTAAGTTATTTGATAAAAATGATATTCATATTCATGTACCAGAAGGGGCTGTTAATAAAGATGGACCTTCTGCAGGAGTTACGATTACTACGACTTTAATTAGTTTATTTACGAATAAAAAGATTCCTAAAACTGTTGCGATGACAGGAGAGATTACACTTCGTGGAAAAGTACTCGCAATTGGTGGATTAAAAGAAAAAGTTATTGGATCTCATCGTGCTGGAATTAAAACAATTTATATTCCAGAAGAGAATGAAAAAGATTTAGATGATATTCCAGAAGAAGTTAAAAAAGATATTCGTTTTATTCCAGTAAAACAATATGATGATATTTTTCATTCTTTATTTCAAGGAGGGGATTCTTAATGGAAGCAGTTGAATATACTGTAAAAGATTTTGAAGATGTTATGATTATTCGGAATCAATTAGAATGTGATACCCCTGCTAATCTATGTGAATTCTATTCTGATATGGATAATTATTTAGAGTTTATTCATGCGATGACGGTTTTTAGTCAAGTAGATGGAGCTTTTCTCTTATATAGAAGGGATTATATTGATACTGTGGAGAGGATTCTTCAAATTCATCGATTTGATGGGGATCGTGAAAAAGTATGGGGACCTGTTAATGATTTAGTTTTATATTTAAACGAATTAAAAGGATATACTCCCGATTTGGTTAATATGTTAAAAAATGGATATTTAGCCTATCAAGAAGATTGTAGGAAAACTCCTTTTACAGATGAAGATGAATTTTTATATTCTATGTCCTATGATGCGGTTGTATTGTGGGCATTAAAAAATGAAGGGAACTTAGATTCTATTACAGAAAGTGATATGTTTCTTGCTTCTATTAATTATTTAATTGAAACATTACCAGAAACATTTGAAAGTAAAGAAGTTTCTAAAAAAGTAATGGATAAATTATCTGAATTGGAATCTACTGGTTGGCCATTCAAAAGAGAATTAAGAGAGTATTCCAAAGAAACAAAAGAAGCATTTCAAAAGTTGAAGATTGCTTTCGGGGAATAGGATTGTTATAATAAGAGTGTAATTGTATAAAACAATTTACGGTTAGAAAAGAGGTAGAATATGGAATTAAAAGGAAGTAAAACAGAACAAAATTTAATGACTGCTTTTGCAGGAGAATCACAAGCAAGAAATAAATATACTTATTATGCTAGTAAAGCAAAAAAAGAAGGATATGAACAAATTGCTGCTTTATTTG
>CAMZHD010000047.1 GCA_947306705.1 uncultured Caryophanales bacterium | reverse complement strand
GAATTTAAGAATTTTCTAATTTGTTGATTACATGGATTTTATTGAATTTGAGATTGTTCTAAAAAACAACTCAAAAGAAGATTATTATCTAAATAATAATTCTCTTGTATCAAAATCAGATTATATAGAGTATTCTATTCAATCAAAAGATAACTCCAATACAATTAAAGCAAATTCTTCTAAGACATTTTATGTAAAAGCCTTATATAAAACAAAAGTAGAGAATACTGATTATCAAGATGGATACTATGTAGATAATAATGAATTTATATTACCAATATCCAATAGTCAAAATAGTAATCCATCAACAGGAGTAAACATTGCTTTTATTGCAATCTGTATATTTATTCTATTAATTAGTTTATCTTCTCTATCAAAAAGAAGTGAACTAATACTAATCTTAACAGTATTATTAATTCCTACAGGAGTCCTTGCTATTTGTAAAACAAATATTATGATTGATTCAACAATCAATATTAAGAAAAAGAATTATAATCCATGTACTTTTGAAGGAGAAATGACTCCGGGTGCAAGTTATACAAATGGTTTAGTAACCTATTACTATAAAGTTGAACCATATATAACTGAGGTTGTGACTGAATTTCGACCAATTGAAGAAGATGGATGGAGTATGCAATTTAATTGGAATAGTGATTTAATCGATGATTACTTGGATCTGGAGGAATACAATGGTTTAGAGAAAGAAGAAATAGTAAAACGATTATTAGAAAAATACCCTTTCTGTTCCTCTATTAACGGAAAACCATTAGTCTCTACAAATGAAGCATTTAGAAGGGAGAATTTAGATGGCATTGATTTTGAAACGTTAGATACTTCCCATGTTACAAATATGAGTGGTATGTTTGAAAATGCAACGGCTAATACATTAGATTTTAGTAAATTAGATACATCCAATGTAAAAAGTATGAAAAGACTTTTTGACAGTGCCTCTATTCATAACATTATTATTGATAATAATACTTCTAAATTAGAAAACATATCTAATATCTTTAGTTATTTAAATACAGATAGTTTAGATCTTAGTCATTTTGACACACATAATGTAGAGATTTTTAATGCAATGTTCGCTGATTGTAAGATACAATCAAAAATGATAGATTTAAGCGCATTAGATACTCATAATGCTACAAATATGCAGAGTATGTTTTATAATACGGATTGGATTTCATTGGATTTTAGTACATTTGACACTTCTAAAGTAACGAATATGGGTTCAATGTTTTATCATACTAGTTTTGAATCTGGTGAATTAGATTTATCTTCTTTTGATACTGGAAATGTTATAAATATGGATAAAATGTTTGGTCTCACAAATGTTAATTCTATCAACCTTGAATCCTTTAATACATCGAAAGTAACAAATATGTCAGGTATGTTTCAGTCAATTAATGTTCCTGAACTAGATCTTTCAAGTTTTGATACATCTAATGTAGAAAAAATGAGTTGGATGTTTGGTGCAGCCGAAATAACAGATGTTAATCTAAATTCTTTTAATACATCAAAAGTGACAAATATGTCATATATGTTCTATAACACAGTTAATTTGACAACAATAGATTTATCTTCCTTTGATATGACAAATGTTACGGATACAAGTCACATGTTTGAATACTCTCATGCAACGACAGGATATGCGAAAATAGAAGCAGATGCTAACAAATTAAATCGTTCATCTGGAAAACCATCAACCTTAACATTTGTTCCAAAAATATTTGGATAAAATCGAACTTTATTCGTTCGATTTTTTTTGTTATAATTTAAGTGAATAAGAGGTGATCTGATGAGATATGAAACAAATTACATAGATGGAATTGTATTAATGGCATCTTGGAATATGAAACCATCTTATATGAGCGCGGTATGTCTGAAGAAAGAGAATTATCTAGAAGAATTTGGAAAACCCTATAAATTAAATAAAATCATATTAGAAGAAGAAACTCAATCTTTTCCAACTCTTATGAAAGAATTATTAAATATTTCAAAAGAAGAATTAGAAACATTTCTTTATTTAATAGAAAAAGAAGCGGGAAAAGTTGAAAAAGTTTATACCGCAAACAATAAAGAAGTATGGAAAGCATTAAGTGGAGAATATGGAGGAACAAGCGGTTTCTATTTTCTAGAAGATATTTATTTTGTTGAGTTTGAAAAAATGGTTATTTGCTTTATGATGGGAAATAATGAATAGATGTAGCTGGTGTAATGAAAAGAATCCAATTTATGTAGAATATCATGATCATGAATTTGGAATTCTAAATTTAGAAGAACATTACTTATATGAAATGTTAATACTAGAAAGTTTTCAAGCGGGATTATCTTGGGAATGTGTCCTAAATAAAAGAAAAGCGTTTGAAAATGCATATGACCATTTTGATAGAAATAAGATACTCTCTTATGATGAAAAAAAGATTAATGAATTACTAAATAATAAAGAAATAATACGAAATAAATTAAAAATAAAAGCAAGTATTGAAAATAGTAAAATATTTGTTGAAATTGAAAAAGAATTTGGTTCCTTTTCAAATTATTTAAAAAACTTTTGGGATGAAAATGCAATAATAGAAAATGATAAGACAACAAATGCATTATCTGATGCAATCTCAAAAGATTTATATAAAAGAGGAATGAGGTTTGTAGGAAGTACCATTATATATTCCTACCTACAAGCAATTGGAATCATATATTCCCATGAAGAAAACTGTTTTTTATGGAAGGAGGAGAATCAATGACAGGATATGGAATTATCATGATTATCTTTGGAGTATTAATATTTCTAGTAGGATTACATATTTATACAGGACATGACTTTTTCTTAGCGAGAGGTTATTACAAAAAAGAAAGTAAAGAATATTTAAAGGGAGTAGGGAAAGTAATGTTTTGTGTAGCTTGTGCCCCTATTTGTAGTGGAATAGTTGCTTTCTTTGTAAAGACAGGAGAAGGAGAAATCATTCCGATATTAATCTTACTCATTGGAATAATACTAGGATTTTTAATTCCAATTAAACAAAAAGAGAAGAAAGAAAAGAAAAATGCGAAATAAGCATTTTTTTCTTTTTCTTTTTTTTAAAGTATGGTATCATTAAAATAAGTGATAATAGAAAGAGGTAGTAAGTATGTTTTGTAAGAACTGTGGAGCACAATTAACTGGAACAGAGAATAATTGTCCTAATTGCGGAACTCCTGTAGAAAAAGAAAGTAAACCAGTTGGTCCAGAACCGATATCAGCAACGTCTGCACCAGCACCTAATCCATTTGTAGTAAAACCTACAGTAGTAGAAGAACCGGTTGTAGAAAATCAACCAGTATTACCAGTGGAGCCAACACAATTAGCGCAAGTAATGGAGACAGGGACAATTCCAGAACCCCCTGCAATGCCAGTAGAAGCACCACAGCCACAAACATTGGATCAAACCTTAAATCAAGGAAATCAAGTGGCTCCACAAGAAGCAACTCCTGCACCTGCACCTACGTCAGCACCAACACCTGTTGCCCCAGCACCAGCATCTGGTCTACAACAAATGAATCCACAACCTCAACCAGGAATGCCTGTGCCTCAACAACCTGCTCCTGGTGTGATGCCACAACCTCAACAACCACAACCTACAACCCCTGCCAAACAAGGAGGAGCGAAAACAGCTTTGATTATTGGAGGAGTATTCTTACTAGCCATTGCTATCGTATCTTTCCTATCAGGTGGAATATTTGGAGGAGGAACTACTGAAAAACCAGCTAGTGGAAAAGAAAGTACCAAAGATTATGCAGGATATGTATTTACAGTACCATCAAATTGTAGTGCTACTGTTTTAGGAAGTGACTTAATGATTGATAGTTCCGAAAGAGGATTTATCATTAATATAGACTATACAAATCCTTATACAAATTATAAAGATTATTACACTGTAAAATACCAAGATGTCAATGGAGATGCCATTAATGTCCTTGGAGGAAGAGAATATTTAATATTCCGATTCAACGATTCTGCAGGAAGAGAAATTAGTGAATTCTTTACTCAATTAACAACTGACGTAACCATCGCAGGAGTAGTTACTCATAGAGATGGATCTACCGTTACAAAAGCAGATTATGAATCATTATCTACTATATTAACAGGATTGACTCCTTCTGATAATAGAGTCGTAAAAGGAGAATCCTTAGACGCTGGTAAAGATGGATATATTGATTTCTCGACAAGAAAGTTAAATTTCTTCCGTTAAAAGTAACTTAAAAGGCTTTCCCTTTTAAGTTTTTTGTTGTAAAATAGGAGTTGTGATTGCCCCATAGCCAAGTGGTAAGGCAGTGCGCTCTGACCGCACGACGCGTTAGTTCGAATCTAACTGGGGCAGCCATAATATGGAGAGTAATATGAATGCATATGACTTGTTAAATCTAGATAAATTAGATAAAAAAGAAAAAATAGAAAAAGCAATACAAGAAACAAGAATGGAATTAAGAAATTTCCCAGTAGAACAAGCTTGTATTATTTATTCGAATGCCCTAAGAAAGAATTTGGCAAGAAATCATGTTTTAAATCGTTCCATTGATACAAAAGACTATGAATATCCGTATTCACATCATTTTAATTTAGTACCAATCGATGAAGAACATTTATATCTAATTGATTTAACATTCTCTCAGTTTCAAAGGCCTGTATTTCCTGAATTATTAGAAAAAGGATATACAGTAGTAGATGAAAATACCTTTCCTACGTATATGAGAATCGTAGGAAATAGTGATAAACCGGTTTCTTTAAAAGAAGTATTTGAAACAGAAACCGTAAGAAGAAGATAGAGGTGTAGTATGACAAAAGAAGAAAGAGTAGAATTAGCAGAACTATTATTTCCAAATATCAAGCATGATAGGGAGTATTATGAAGCAAAATATCCAGAAAGAGATTTACCAGAAGGAGCAATGGTAACAAGATATGGACCATCTCCAACGGGAAGTGTTCATTTAGGAAACTTATTAAGTGCTTTTGCAGATATGGTATATGCAAGACAAAGTAATGGTAGTTTCTTTTTAAGAATTGAAGATACCGATCAAAAGAGAATGGTAGAAGGTGGTATTGAAAATATCACAACCGTTCTAAAAGATTTTGATATTCTTCCAAATGAAGGATATTCCTTTGGAGGAGAATATGGTCCTTATATTCAAAGTGAAAGAACAGAGATCTATCAAACCTATATTAAGGATTTAGTCATCCAAGGATATGCCTATCCATGTTTTATGAAAGAGGAAGAAATAGAAGCCATTCGTCAAGAACAAGAATTAAATAAAACAAAGATTGGGATTTATGGAGTCTATGCGATTGATAGAGATTTATCGTTAGAAGAAGTAAGAGAAAAGATTAATAATAAAGAAGAATATGTCATTCGTCTAAAATCTCCTGGAGATGCCAATCATGAAATTGAAGTCATTGACTGTATCAAAGGAAAAATGAAATTCCCAGAGCATAATGTAGATACCGTTCTATTAAAGAAAGATGGAACTCCAACATATCACTTTGCTCATGCAATCGATGATCACTTAATGCATACAACTCATGTTATAAGAGGAGATGAATGGGTATCAAGTCTACCACTTCATGTACAATTATTCCAATTATTAGGATTTAAACCAGTTCGATATGCCCATATCGCACCAATTACGATTAAAGATCAAGAAACTGGAAATATTCGTAAGATTAGTAAAAGAAAAGATCCATGGTTTGGAGTAAAATACTATGAAGAAAATGGTATCCCAATAGAGGCATTACATTTATATCTCGCAACCATTACCAATACAAACTTTGAAGAGTGGTATTTAAATAATCCAGAAAAGTCTATTTCTGAATTTGAATTCTCATTTGATAAACAAGCAGTAGGGGGAACTTCTTTTGATGAAGCAAAACTAGTAAACCTATGTAAAACCTATTTCTCTCGTAAGAGTGGAAAAGAAGTTTATGAAGAGACACATTTCTGGGCAACCAAACATGATACAGAATATGCAAAATTACTAGAAGAAAATAAAGAAGATATGATCAAGTTCTTCAGTATTGAAAAAGATGGTCCAAGACCTAGAAAAGATATTTCTAAATATAGTGAAGTAAGAGAAGAATTCTCCTATGCCATTGATTCTTTATTTGAAAAAGAACATTATGCAAAAAATGAAAGTGAAAAAGAATATGATACAGACTTAGTATTAGACTATGTTAATAATTACCTAGACTTAAATGTTGATAATGAAACATGGTTTAATACAATTAAAGAGTTTGCTGTAAGTAATGGTTATGCAGCAAGTCCAAAAGACTATAAGAATGAACCAGAAAAGTATAAAGGTCATGTAGGAGATATTTGTGAAGCAATTAGAGTCATGATTACAGGAAGACTAAAATCTCCAGATCTATTCAGTATTATGAAAATACTAGGAAAAGATAGAATTCTAAAAAGAATTGAATTTTATAAAAATAAATAAGATACAAAAGTATCTTATTTTTTTATGATTTTCTATTTCAAAAAATAAGACTTATGATATAATATAGTAGAGTAATCTAGTTGATTAAAGAATAGATGAATGCTATAATGAATACGTTTAAAAGAGGAGTGAACAGAATGGAAGAAATCGATTTAAAAGAATTATTCGATTATTTTAGAAGTAAAATCATTTGGATAGCAATCGCTGTTGTATTAGTAGTAGGAATTGGAAATATTTATACAATTCTAACAAGAACTCCAATGTATAAGAGTGATACAACAATATTGTTAGTTAGTGCAAATTCAGGAGATAATAGTTATAATACTTCAGAATTACAATTAAATAAGAACTTAGTAGGAACTTATTCTGAGATTATTAAATCTAGAAAAGTACTAGAACAAGTAATAGAAAATTTAGGATTAAACTATAGTTATGGTGCCCTAAAAGGAAATGTTTCTGTTGCATCTGTACAAAATACAGAAATTATTAAAGTATCTGTAGGAGATGCCAATCCAGAAATGGCAACAAGAATTGCCAATGAAATTGCAGATGTATTCACAACAGAAATACAAAAACTATATAAATTAAATAACGTATCCATTGTAGATAAAGCAGTAGATAGTGTAAAACCATATAATGTAAATTATTTCAAAGATAATTTAATTTATATTGCTTTAGGATTAGTAGTATCATGTGGATTAATCTTTATTAATTTCTATTTTGATACCACTATTAAGACAAGTGAAGATATTGAAAACAAACTAGGATTAACCGTTGTAGGAATTGTTCCTAAGGTAGAAGTGGAGTAAGAATATGGGAAAGAGAAATAAAGATTTAATAATTAACAAAAATCCAAAATCATTATTTGCAGAATCTATTCGTAGTATTCGTACCAATCTTGCCTTTGCTTCTCTAGATAAAGAAGTAAAAATTATTATGAATACTTCTCCAGAAGCAGGAGATGGAAAAAGTTTCGTAACAGCGAATCTAGCAGTTGCTTATGCACAAGAAAATAAAAAAGTATTATTAATAGATGCAGATCTTCGTAGAGGAAAACAACATGAAATCTTTGAAGTTATGAATGTAACTTCTGGAGGATATTCTAATTTAATGTTGAATTATAGAGATACGATTTCTCTTGAGAAATATATCTTCCCAACATTTGATAAGAATATTGATCTATTACCTACAGGACCAACTCCTCCAAATCCAGTAGAATTACTTGGTAGTGAAAATAATAGAAGATTACTAGAACGTTTAAAAAAGAAATATGATTTAATCATCATGGACTGTGCTCCTATTATTGGATTATCTGATTCCATTATATTGGCTACTTTATCAGATATTAATTTAATTACTGTATCTTGTAAAAAGACAAAAATGGAAAATCTAGAAAGAGTTAAAAAATTATTTGATCAAAATAATATTAAAATTAATGGTGTAATCTTTAATAAAGCTCAAGTTTCAGGAAATGGATATTACAGTTACTATTATAGTAATGAATACTATGTAGATAAACCAGGTAAGAAGTAAAATGTACGATATTCATTCTCATATACTATTTGGAGTAGATGATGGATGTAAAACAATGGAAGAATCCATAAGACTCCTAAAAGAAATGGAAGCAGCAGGAACTGAAAAGTTAATGCTTACTCCCCATTATATTGAGAATAGTAAATATAACTGTAATAACGAAGAAAAATATAAAAGATTTGATGCCTTAAAACTTGAAGCCAAAAAACATAAAATTAATATAGAATTATATTTAGGAAATGAATGTTATTATGCAACCAATCTAGTAGAATTACTAGTAAGAAGAGAAATAAGAACTCTAAATCATAGTAAATATATCTTATTTGAATTTCCTCTAAGACAGGGACAACAACCATTTGTATCAGAAACAATCTCTGAATTAGTAAAGAATGGATTTATCCCTGTATTAGCACATCCAGAAAGATATGAATTTATTCAAAAATATCCAGTCATATTAGAAGAATATTTAAGATTAGGAATGCAACTACAAGGAAACTTCACATCTTTATTTGGAAAATATGGAGGAAAATCAAAAAGAACATTAAAGAAACTATTAAAGAATCATTGGATATCTCTACTAGGTAGTGATACCCATCATGAAGTATCTTATACGAGTGAAAAATTAGAAAAGAAATTACTAAGAATTACAAAAGATAAAGATTATGTAGATAGACTTTTAAGAAGAAACTTTGAAACCGTTATTAATGATGGAGAACTAGAACTTATACGATAAGTTCTTTTCTTTTTGGATTGAATACGTTATACTATTATTAGGAGGCTAGGTTATGAAAAAAGTAAATACAATTGTCATTATCATATCAGTATTATTAATACTATTCATTCCCTTATTATTATCTTATAGTATGAAAGATACTACAATTTGGGCAGTATTAGTAATTTATAGTGGCACAATCATAGGAGGATTAATAACTCTATTAGGAGTAGTTTATTCTATTAAAACCGTAGAAAGAGAAAAAACAAGAGATTTAGAATTAGTCTATCGACCAGTATTAAAGATTGAAACATCCAAAGAAGAACCCGATAGAAATATATTAATTACTTGTAATAATGAGAGTTATGATGATAATACTCTTATTCTAGGGAAAACAACTCTACAAATTAAAAATATAGGTAGAGGAGAAATGCAAGAAATAAGAATTAGAAATATAAAAGTAGATTCCATTCAAGATATTATTCCCTATGCAGAAGGTAATTTAGATGATAAAGAAGAAATCAATGTTCTAGGAATCAATGAATCATTAAATATTGGAATTAAAACTCCTAAAAACAAGATCTCAGATACAGTATCCACTCTATATAATGTGTCAATGATTGTAGAGTATTATGGAATTCTAAATAAAACAAATTTCCAAAATAGAGTAAGTTTCACAGTATCCATCAATAATAAGAATAAATGTGAGATTGACAATATAAAGACAATATCTATGTAATTAAAATTTACAATTATCCTATTTCATGATAAAATGATAATACCAATAGATAATACTTGATATTTCAAGGATTTGTGGTATAATATAGCCTGCACATAGAAAAAGGATAATTTTTTTATGGCCTTGAAAGGGGATAGTAAAATGAATAGTGAGGTAAGTACATTGACAAATGATCATACAATAGTTTACAAATTAAAAAGAGTATTGTACTTAAGTTCTAAAAGAATATTTGACATTCTAATCTCATTAATTGGTTTGGCTTTATTAGTGCCACTCGCACTACTTGTAAAGCTATGCTATATAATAACTGGAGATTTCCATAGTATATTCTTTGTACAAGATAGAATTGGAAAGAATGGAAAACACTTCAAATTCTTCAAATTTAGAAGTATGGTCTATAATGCAGATGAAGTGTTATTCAAAATGTTAGAAGAAAATCCAGAGATGGCTGCAGAATACAAAAAGATTAAGAAATTAAAAAATGACCCAAGAATTACGAAAATGGGTAAGATCATTAGAAAATTCTCAATTGATGAGATGCCTCAATTTATCAATATTTTCTTAGGAGATATGTCTTTAGTAGGAAATAGACCATATTTACCAAGAGAAAAAGAAGATATGGGAAAATATTATGACGATATTATAAAAACAAAACCAGGCCTAACAGGATACTGGCAAGTATCAGGAAGAAGCAATGTAACCTTCCTACAAAGACTTAAATTAGAACAAGAATATTCACAAAAAGCATGTTTTTTACTAGATTGTAAAATCTTCTTTAAAACATTCAAAGTAGTATTATTTGGAAAAGGTGCTGATTAAGCACTTTTTTTGTTTTCAAAAAGTACGTTTCATGATAAAATGATAAAGGAAGATAATTCCTTGTACTATCAATCAAGAAATGATATAATAAACACGCTTAAGTGACTTAATTGCTATATTAGATTACAAGAGGT
Source organism: uncultured Caryophanales bacterium (assembly GCA_947306705.1). Classification (GTDB taxonomy): domain Bacteria; phylum Bacillota_I; class Bacilli_A; order RF39; family UBA660; genus UBA3789. Next base: position 2,372 of record CAMZHD010000047.1, on the reverse strand, counting down.
GATTCATTTGAAAAAACAGGAACCAATTCACATTGGTATGATAATGGGAAAATGGGTTGGAGGCGGAGTTGAAGCTGTTTTAATGAATTATTATCGACATATTGATCGTAATAAGATACAGTTTGACTTTATCTGCGACGAAGATTCTACAGATATTCCTTATGATGAGATAGAATCATTGGGCGGAAAAGTAATTTTATGTCCACCATATCAGAAACTTTTTAAATATATAAAAGAATTAAAAAAAATATTTAAAGACAATAATTATAGTATTGTTCATTCTAATATTAATACTTTATCTGTTTTTCCATTATATGCAGCTAAGAAAGTGGGAGTCCCAGTTCGAATTGCACACTCACACAGTACATCTAATAAAAAAGAATGGAAGAAAAATCTAGTAAAAAATCTACTAAGACCATTTAGTAAACTATATGCTAATAAATATATGTGTTGTTCTGAATTATCTGGTAGATGGTTATTTGGAAATAAAGAATATGATAAAGGAAATGTATATCTTTTAAACAACGCAATTGATTTAGAAAAATTTAAGTATGACGAAAAAATCGGAAAGAAAAAAAGAAAAGAACTAGGAATAGATGATAAAACATTAGTAGTTGGACATATTGGTAGATTTGTTGAGCAAAAAAACCATAGATTTTTAATTGATATCTTTAATGAAATACATAAGAAAAAGAAAGATTCATTATTACTTCTTGCTGGACAGGGGCCATTGATGGAAGAAATGAAAGAAAAGGTACATACATTAGGATTAGATGGTTGTGTACATTTTTTAGGTCAAAGAAAAGATGTCAATGAATTATATCAAGTCTTTGATTTATTCTTACTTCCATCATTATATGAAGGTTTACCAGTAGTGGGAGTGGAAGCACAAGCTTCAGGTAATTTATGTTATTTGTCAGATGCGATGACAAAAGAAACTAAAGTTTTAGATTCAACCAGATTTATGTCCTTAAAAAACAGTGCTGAAGAATGGGCAAATGAGATTTTGAAAGATGCTAAAAATTACAATAAATTTGATACTAAAAATGAAGTTTCAAAATATGGATTTAATATTGAAAAAGAATCAGATAAGTTAGAAAGGTATTATTCTAACATATAATAGAAATACAAAGTGAGGTAGAATAATATGAAAATTGTCATTACAAATGCTTATACTTGGTACAATAAAGGCGATGCTGGCATTTTGTTAGCTACAGTAGATGTTTTAAAAAAAATATATAAAAATCCAGAAATTTCCATTTTATCATTTACACCAAAAGAAGATGCAAAAAGATATTGCAAAGATAGAACAATTAAGGAAGTTCAGAGTAATCTATTAAATCCTCATCCATACAAGCATACAAGAATTGGAAAAATTATAGCTATAATTAAATTAGTATTTAATCTCATAAAAAATCAGACGGAAATTAAATTAAATTTTAATAATTTTGTTAAAAAGAATAAATCTATGAACCTTTTAAATGAGGCGGACATAATTGTTGTTTGTGGAGGTGGATTTTTAGGGGGAAAAAAATTTGATAGTTTAATGCATATTTATCAAATTTATGTAAATACTTTATTTAATAAACCTGTTTATATAATGGGAACAAGTATTGAGCCAATAAAAAACAAAATAATCAAAAAATTCACAGAAAAGGTTTTAAAAAGAGTTGATTATATTTTTGCTCGTGAAGAAATAACAGAACAATATTTAAACACTTTTATGATTGATAAAAAACATAGTATGATTCCAGATATGGCTTTTATGCTTGAAGATAGAGATACAAAGTTTGAATTTTTTGATAATTTAAAAAGAACCAATAAAAGCATTATTGGAATCACTGTAAGAAATTGGAATTTTCCAAACTCAAATAATAAAGAAAATGCTATGAAGTTATACACCTCAGAGATTGCAAAGACATTAGACTATTATATTGATAAAAAAAATATGGCATTCATTTTTGTCCCACAAGTTATAGTTAAACACGGAAATGATGCAGATACCGCCAGAGTAATTAAAGAAAAGATGAATGAAAAAAATAGAGATTTATTTATAATTAGAGAAGATGATTGGACTCCTTATGAAATAAAATCTCTTATCTCTAATTTTGATGGATTTGTTGGGACAAGGATGCATTCAAATATCTTTGCAGTTAGTGTTGGTGTTCCAACAGTAGCAATTGCATATGAAAAAAAGACAAATGGAATAATGAAAGCGCTTGAACTTGATGAATATGTAATTGATATAGATAATATTTCATCTGATAATTTAATTATGATGATAGACAAGATGTTAAATAATTCATCATTGATAAAAAAACATTTGAATGTAAATATTATAGATATTCGAGATGATATACTGCAAAATATGT
>CAMZHD010000046.1 GCA_947306705.1 uncultured Caryophanales bacterium | reverse complement strand
CGCAAATCTGGTAACGGATTTGTAAGAATCAGGGAAATCCTACTTGACCTAAGGCCCAAAGTTAACTGTATTGTTAGCCAAACAATTCATTAGATTGAAAAGTAGTATAACTACTTTTTTTTATGTCATTTTTTTGATATAATAAACCATAGTAGGTGATTGAAATGGATGAAAAAACTCCCGGAATTATTTCCTCTGTTATGGTAACAGATCAAATGGTTTCTCCTGTAAAAACAAGTTCAAATTTAAGAACAGAAAAAACAAACGAATTAGGTTTACCATATTTTCAATTAAAGGCAAATACTCTTATTGATGAATTTACGAATGTCGTAATGGAAAGATTATTAGATGACAATCAATTATTTGGAGATACTCTAGTAATTGATAAAGCAGTACTTGATAATGATAAAATGATGGATGCAATTCGTGAAAAAGCAAGGAAACAGGGAAGACCATTAGTAGTAAGAATTTCTGATCAAGGATATACTCTAACAAAAGAAGATTATGCAAAATTATCTTTCACACCACATATTGCTGTAGATGCTTGTGAAGAGGATTTACGAATGGAAAATAACATTTTAATTCAAAATGGAGTATTTAAATTAGGAGTCCAACATGATGCACAACCAGTTCTAGAAAGAAGAAAATCTTTTGATGAATTAGTATCTCGCAATGTATTTCATGTAAATCATCCACTAACAGAAGAAGAATTCAGATATCTAGCAGATTGTATTAATAAAACAGATAATGTATCAATCGAATTAGATTATTTTAATCCAGATTATTATGAAGAGTTTTTAAGAAAACTACAAGATTATAATGTAAAGACAGACATTAATATTCAATTAATTGGATATTTATTAGAAGATAAATTAGATACTTTTGAAAGACTAGAAGCATTCCCATATGAAATAGATGTAGTATATAGTACTTGTCATGACATGATAGATTTATATACTATAGAACCATATACAGAAAATCGTATGTATTATTCACAAGTAGAAGGAGGAGGAAAAACTTCTCTAGGAAACTACTTAAACGTATTAGAAGAATTAACAAACTTTGAAGCAATAGCAAAAACTGGAAACTATTCTCCATTAGAAACAGCTATCTTAGCAAAAATAAAAATAGATTCAGATTATATATATGATCCTGATTATTTAAATCCAGATACAGATTTTTGGGACAATGTCAATCTAAGCCAAATGATTCATCATGAAGAAAAAGGTAAAAAAAGAGCTATTTGTGTAGGATTTTCTACTTTATATTCTGCTTATTGTAGACGTTGTGGAATTCCAATGTTTCGATATTCTACAAGAGGACATATGAGATCAATTGGTAGAATTCAAGATGAAAAATATGGAATAGATACAATTGGTACATCAGATATCACATGGGATTTACCAGATCAAAATGGATCTACCTATTCTTATAAGTATTTTATGGGTTCTCCTAGAGATTTTAGGCATCATCAAAATAAGTATGGAAGCCATGAATTCCTAACAATAGCAGATGTCTTTGCTCTTCCATATGAAGATTTTTTAAATCTTTTAATAGATGCGAAAGATCCAGTAGAATCTTTCTATTCACAAATTAATTATAATCCAATGGGATATGCTGCAAGATTATTAGAATTAATGGACGTAGTTCCAGAAACACAAACGCTCGATTTATATAGTACTATTTATGAATTATGTGAAAAGGGATGTTTCGAAGGAATTCCTGAAGAAACTTTAATTACAGCAATTACCAATGTTCTTCATTCCCTTCATTGGAGTGATGAAGCAATTGATAACTATATACAAGAAGTAAGAGATAATCAAAAACTAAGACCATACTTATTAGGAAATTCACCAGCAGTAGGAACAACAGATGGCCTACACAATATTCCAGTAAATGTTGTAACACCTGAAAATGTTCAAAGTTATAGAGATGCTTTAATGCAAAATCCAAATAGACCAACCTTTATCCGTCAACCAGTCACTTCAGGGAATACAAATCAACCAGAAAACAAACAACCAGTACCACAACCAGAAATAGATAACTTAGATTATGTTCATCAAGTCATTCAATACTGTGCTGCCAATAATATCAGTGTATATAGTTATTATCATAATATTGGAAATATGTATCATGGAGATGCTTATTCACAAGTACCAGCATTTGAAAATAACAATCCATACATAGAAGATAGTGAAAGAGCACTTATACGAGACTCTAAGGAAGAACGAATCATTCATTACTTCGCAAATGCAATGGCAAAAGTAATAAGACTAAATCTATCACAAGAGGAAAGTAAACAATTTGAAAGATTATTCACAAAAGAAGATGAAAACTATGTTAATGAAGTAATGGATGAAATGAACGATAAAATAAAAGAGAAAAAAGAATTAGAAAAAGGCAATACGAAAGATAATACTCCAACTCCATCTCAGCAAGAAGAAACAAATCTAGATGACTATAGTGAAGAATTGATTCCAGGAACCAATATTCATAAACCAAGAGAAAGAGGAGTCTATGAATCGGATGAAGAATATGTAGATTTTTTAAGAGAATTCTATCAAAAACATTTCCCAAATGCTGATTATATTCAAGAAGTATTAAAATACTGTCAAGAAAATCAAATAAACTTATACAATTATTATTATGCAGTAGGAAACAGTATACGTAGTAGACATTTAGAAAATTTACCTGCTTTTGAAATCAATAATCCGTTTTTATCAAAAGAAGACCATGAAATTCTTCAATCTGCAGAAGATGAAATGATTCTAACACACTTTTCAAATGCAATGATGAGAAATATTGGATTAAATCTATCTGATTTCAAACGAGATGAATTACAACAAATGTTCTCAGACGAAGCAGAAAATTACACAATGGCAGTAGAAGAACAATATCAAAAATAAAAGTAGCAGATGCTACTTTTTTTGTAACATGAAAAAAATATGATAAAATAATAAATGAGGTGATTTCTATGAAAGAAGATTTTAAAGTAATAAAAGGAACTAGTAATGTAGAGGATTTATATACACCAGTTGTATGGGAACCAGTATATGAAACATCAGGAAATATAACATCATTGTTTCCAAAAACTTTAAAAACATTCCTATCAGAAAGAAGCCTCAGAAAAATAGCAGAAAAGCTAGAAGCAAGAGATGATATTACAGTAACTTATAATCGTTTTAGAGAAGAAGGCAAAGCATTTGATGCGAAAAGAGAAGCCTTAGAAGAGATGTTTAAAGACGATGATAAAGTGATTGTTTTAAATCCAAATCAATTCAGAAAGTAGGAATAACATGTTTAAAAAGAAGAAAGAAAGTGAATTAAAAAACTTAGTAGAACAAACCAAAAAGAAAGAAAAGATTAAGAAAGAAAAAGCAGATCGTAAATGGATCTTGACAATCGTAGGAATTGCTTTCTTATTATCATTTGTTTTATCTTTACTTGCAAATGGTGCCATTCCTAATATTTCATTGATATTGGGAATGATTCTAACATTACTATTTGTAGGAATTGGTGTCTTATTTGATATTGTAGGAGTTGCTGTAACAACTGCGGATGAAGCAGTATTTCACTCTATGAATTCTAGAAAAGTAAAAGGAGCTAGTACCGCAGTAATGTTTAAAAAGAATGCAGACAAAGTATCTAACTTTTGTTGTGATGTAGTAGGAGATATTTGTGGTGTCATTTCAGGTGCTGCTGGAACAGCTATTGCTGCGATTCTAATTACAAAGTATCATATGCATCCTTTATTTACAGGATTATTCATCACCGCCATTATTTCATCTTTAACAATCGGAGGAAAAGCAATTGGAAAAAGTTTTGCTATTAATAAGAGTGATATTATCTTATACACTTTCGCAAAAGCTGTTTCTCCTTTTTACCGTCATTAATTTATTTACAACCATCCATCCTTATGATATAGTAGACGACAAACGGAGGAAATATGGAATATAAATTAGATGGAAAAAAAATAAGTATTCCCGGAAAAGGAATGATTCGAATTGGAAAAGGATTAACTGGGGATGTATATAAATATAAAGATAGAGCATTAAAAATATTTCATGATGAAGAAAATCCTCCTATCGATATGGATACTGCAAAATTTTTTACAGGAATTCATACAGAAAGAGTATTTCTTCCAAAAGAATTATTAACTGGATGTAAACCTTCAAAAGAAGTATTAAGAGGGTATACATTCGCAAGAGTTCCTAAAATTGGTTTAAGTAAAAGAATAATCAATCTTCCAAAAGAAGAATTAGAAGAAGTTATTTATCCAGTAGAAGAAGATGTAAGAGAATTAAGTAGAAAACAAGTTCTTTTAAATGGAATAGAACCAGGTAATTGTATATTTAATGGAAAGTTATATATATCAGATCCTGCTTTATATAGAAAACTAAATACCTCTTCTACCAAAGAATTAGAAGCAGTCAATATGCTTCAAGTTCATATGTTAATCACATCACTAATTCTTTCAGAAGTAAGAAAACTAAATCTAGGACCTGCTGTTGAAAAAAGATTAAAAGAATTATTAGAATCTAAAGAAGATGATGAAACCATTAGTGAATTCTTATATGGTTTAATATGTCCATCTGAAACTATTAAACAATTTGTAAAAACATTCTAAAGACAAGGAAATCTTGTCTTTTTAGTTTCTTTATAGTAAAATGGTCTTGCTCGAGGTGATAATATGATTCAAGTATCAAATGTAAGTTTAAAGTTCGGAAAAAGAACATTATTTGAAGATGTTAATTTGAAATTTACCAATGGAAACTGTTATGGATTAATAGGTGCCAATGGTTCCGGAAAATCTACTTTTTTAAAACTATTAAGTGGAGAATTAGAAACCACTTCTGGAGAAATAACTATTTCGAAAGGAGAAAGAGTATCTATCTTAAAACAAGATCACTACGAATTTGATGATAAAAGAGTTATTGATGTAGTCATCATGGGAAATACAAAGTTATATGCCATTATGGAAGAAAAAGATAAGTTATATGCTCAAACAGAATTTACAGAAGAAGATGGTATGAAACTTGCAAACTTAGAAGCAGAATTCATGGAATTAGATGGATGGAATGCAGAACCAGATGCCGCTCAATTACTAAACAATTTAGGAGTAGGGGAAGAATACCATTACTTAATGATGAAAGAAATTCCAGTAAAATTACGTGTCAAAGTTTTACTTGCCGGAGCTTTATTTGGAAATCCAGATATTCTTCTATTAGATGAACCAACCAACTCTCTAGACTTAGAAGCCATTCGTTGGTTAGAAGAATTCTTAATTAACTTCAATAATACAGTTATCATCGTATCTCATGATAGACACTTCTTAAATAAAGTGTGTACTCATATTGTAGATATAGATTATTCAAAAATTAAATTATATGTTGGAAACTATGATTTCTGGTATGAATCTAGTATCTTACTACAAAAACAAATGAGAGAATCTAATAAAAAGAAAGAAGAAAAGATTAAAGAACTACAAGCTTTCATCGCAAGATTCTCTGCGAATGCATCAAAATCAAAACAAGCAACTTCAAGAAAGAAAATGTTAGAAAAAATAGAGTTAGATGAGATTATTCCATCTAGTAGAAAATATCCATTTATTGATTTTAAAATTGAAAAACCATCTGGAAAAGAAATATTAAAAGTAGAGAATCTAACCAAAATTGTGGATGGTAAAAAAATACTAGATAAAGTATCTTTTACAGTATTAAAAGGAGATAAGATTTGTTTCCTAGCAGGAGATGATATGGCAAAGACTACTTTATTTAATATACTAAGTGGAAAAGAAAAATATGATAAAGGAACCATTGAATGGGGAAAAACAATCATTCCAGGATATCTTCCACAAGATAATACAGAATTCTTTGAATGTGATAAGAATATTATTGAATGGATGGGTCAATACTATGATATAAAAGATGAAACAGTATTAAGAGGATTCTTAGGAAGAATGTTATTCTCAGGAGAAGATGTATTTAAAAAAGTAAATGTTTTATCCGGAGGAGAAAAAGCTAGATGTATGTTATCAAAAATGATGTTAGAAGAACCAAACTTCTTAATATTAGATGAACCAACCAATCACTTAGATTTGGAAAGTATTACGTCTCTTAATAAAGGACTATGTAATTTCGATGGAGAAATCTTGTTTACCTCAAGAGACTATGAATTAAATTCAACCGTTGCGAATCGTGTTATAGAAATTAAACAAGATGGTTCTATTATTGATAGAGTCGTTCCTTATGAAGAGTATTTAGAGAAAATGGAAAAATAAGTTTCATTTTCTTTTTTTATGCTATAATAAAAAAGAGGGATGTTTATGAAAAAAAAGTTATTAATTATTGGAGGAATCGTTCTAGCGATTGTATTACTCGCAATCAGTTCATTTATTACTCCACAACAGAAAGAAGTATTATCCAATGATCCAAAAGTAATTATGGCAAATGCTGAAAAAGAAGCAAAAGAAGCAACCGATAAAAATCAAAAAGAATTAATTAATATTACAGTAGATGAATATTTAGAAATGTCTAAAAGAGATGAAAATCTAATCTTTCTTTTAGGAAAAGATGATTGTAAGTTCTGTGAAACTGCAATTCCAATTCTTCAACAATTATCAAAAGAATATAAATTAGATATCTATTACTTGAATATTACGAAATTTACAGGAGATGACCAAGAGAAATTCTTAAGTACAAATAATGATTTCTCTCATGTAGGGACTCCATACTTATTCGTAGTAAATCAAGAAGATGTAATAGACTTTAATAATGGATTGACCGATAAGGCTCATTATAAACAATTCTTTAAAGAGAATGGCTTTATTGAATAGAAAGGAGGAGAACAATGGGAGTTGTATATAAGAAGGTATTAAAATTTAAAAAGAAATATCCATCAACGATTACTTGGAGATTAAGACAACATGCAGATGTAGTAGAAAAACACTTAAATCCAGGAGAAGAAGTATTCTATGTTTTTGCTGCTCAAAAGAATGATAATCCATTAAATATCATTGAAACCGGAGTAGTAGCTCTAACAAGTAAAAGAATCTTAATTGGTAGAAAAAGATTACTATTTGGTTATTTCTTAGATTCCATTACACCTGATATGTTTAATGACTTAAAAGTACAAGGTGGATTAATTTGGGGAAAAGTATACATCGATACAATTAAAGAATTTGTTACACTTTCTAATATAGGAAATGATGCTTTAACTGAAATTGAAACAGCTATATCAGATTATATGATAGAGGCTAAGAAAGAATACGCAAAAGAGAATGATTAATAAGAAGGCTAGTTTTTAGCCTTTTTGTTTGCTATAATAAAAGTGGTGGTAGGTATGAAGAAAAAAAGAAATTTATTCATTTTATTCCTAATTGGTATTTTTCTTCTTTTAATAATCGCAACCAAAACAAAAAAAGAAGAACATCAAGTTTCTTATTCTGTGCCTAAAAACTATCAAATAGAAGAATCTTATAAAAAAGAAAAAAAAGATACCTATACATTTGAAATCACCAATCAAAAGCAAACCTATCAATTTACCATTTCAGGTGACTATTCAAAACAAAAAAGAATTATCAAAGAAATAAAAGAATCAAAAGATGGTACTTTGACCTGTATTATTCCAATTTATACGAAAGAAACCAAGAATCAAATGTATTGTAATTTAGGAAATAAACAAGTCTCTAACTATTATTTAATACAAACAAAAAATGAGAATTATCAAAAGATAGTAGAATCTTTGAAATCTTATAAAGTAATACAACCAAGTTCCAATCAAAACAGTACTTTATTTCAAAGAAAGAATGTCTATAATCAAAACATAGAAAAAGAAGATACATTCTTTATCTGGAATTATAAGAAATTATTAATTTTAAATCATGATACTAATAAAGTACAAGAAGTATTAGATTTTGATTTATATGATAATATTATGGCCACTGTAGTCGATAAATATTACGTTTTATTTGATAATTCTTCTGTAAAAGGAATTCAAACAATCTATTATTATGATTTTCAAAAGAATCGTTTAAAGAAAATGGAATTATTGAAACCTCTTTCTAAGAATTCTTATATTAATGGAGTAGTCAATCATCTAATTTACGTAACGGATCAAAAGAATAAAAAAGAATATACCATTAATATTCGAAGAGAAGAAATAGAAGAAATTGATCAAGATCAAACTTCCTACATCATATTCCAAGAAGGGGAACAAAAAGAAGTTTCCAAGAGTGATTTCTTTATGAAACAGCAATTATTCTTCGAATCTAAAATAGAGGAGATTGATGGATTTTTCAGTAAAGATAGTATCTATTATGTTCAAGAGAACAAGTTTTATAGAGTGTATCGAAAAAATAAAAAGAATCCAATTCTATTATTTGAAATGAAAGATGTAAAAGACTGGAAAGTAGTAGATGAGGAAATTCTAATATTAAAGGAAGACACTTTATATTCTTATACAGATCAAACCGGTATAAGAGAAATAATAAAGAGTAACGAATTAAAATATAATTTTAAAAATATTTATAATTTAGGAAAGAAATAGTTTTCTTTCCTTTTTTCTATAAAAAAAGATTGAAAAACAAAAGAATGTTTGCTATAATCATTATTACGAGATGGGGCTTTAGCCAAGTGGTAAGGCGTGGGTCTGCAACACCCTGATCACCGGTTCAAATCCGGTAGGCCCCTCCATGAAAAATAAAAAGAATTGGATTCCCAATTCTTTTTTTCTTTTACTTGATGAGAATTATAAAAAATGCTATAATGAATACAGATGCGACCGTGGTTTAATGGTTAGAATACGGCCTTGCCAAGGCTGCGATAGGGGTTCGATTCCCCCCGGTCGCTCCATATTTAAATAATTTACGTTGGTTTTATTTCTTATTGACTGACGAATTGACATAATAAAAAACTTATCAAATGATAAGTTTTTTATTCTTCTTCAGAAGTGACTAATAAGAATTGTCCATATTGATCAAAGAAGAAATGTTCAGAGGTGATTGTTTCAATAATTGGATATTCATAATCATCATCTTTTGCTTTTGTAGCAGAACCTATATAAGAGATAGATGGTGTTACATATTCAGTTAATGAAGATTTAACATACTCTAAGAATTCTTTATTGTTTTCAATTTCTTGTTTATCAATACTTGTATAAAGAACTTTATTATCTTCTGATTGAATTAGAATAATGAAATTAACTTCATTTTCAATCAATAAATAATCAAATGCTCTACCAGTAGTTAAAGAAATTTTTTCATCAGTAATGACATTCTTTAATTCTACAGCACCAGTCTTACCATTTGAGGTTAATACAAAGTGATATTCTTCTGCTTCTTCATCTTTTTCTTCTTCTTTGTTTGTTAATGTAAACTCAGAATAGTGATATTGATTAACTTTGAATTCTTCACTGAATGTACCAGTACTGAATTCTGGACAAATGTAATAGTCCTCAGCATCTGGTGATTCAATAAAGAATAGACCAGCTAAATAAACGATAATACCAATGATTGGTAAAAGAATCATAGTAAGTTTCTTCAATGGTTTTTCTTTCTCAGCAATATCTGTTTGTTTATATAGCCAATAATCAATCAATAAGTAAGCAATGATTAATACGATAGATTGAATGATACTATAGATAACAATTGAAGAAGTTGCATTTCCAGTAGAATAACAATCAACTAAAGATTGTGATTCTGAAACCATTAAAGTATAATCCCATATAGCATGTAAGGTAATAACTGTCCAAATATTCTTAGTCTTATAATATACAAGAGTTAGGAATATTCCTCCTACAGTAGCATTTAATACTTGTACGATTGTTTCAGCTACTCCTTGACCACCGGCCATATTAAAGAAATGTATAAATCCGAAGATTAAAGATGATAATACTACAGATAATATTACACCTTTTTTCGTATCTGAGAATCTTTCTAAGAATTCATTGAATAACCATCCACGGCATAAGAATTCTTCTACGACACCGATTAAGAAGCAGTACAATGCAAGATTTAATAGAACAGGAACACTAACAGTTCCACTTAATAAATCTTTACCACTTACGATTAAAAATACAGCAGACAATACAAGTTCTGGCCAACCATATTTAAAGCTTTCCCAGAATCCCATTTTTTCTTGTGAGAATACATAAGAGTTTTTAAATAATAGTAATAAGATTAATACTAAGGCAGCCCAAATAGCTTGTGCAATAATATCACGACCATATTTTAAATAGATAAAACTATTATATAGAACTTGAATTCCTAATTGTTGTAGTATGAATAAAACAATGAATAAGATTAACATTCCCAAAAAATAAAGACCTATACTTTTCTTTTTCTTTGGTTTATTCTCCATAGTCTCCTCCTTTCTTTCTTTTTTATAGAGATACTCTCTACTATAAAACAGTATAACATGTATCTTAAAAAAGTGGAAGAATTAATCTTGAATAAAAGTAAAAAATTATCTATAATAAAAGAGAATAGGAGGGCTCTTTATGGAAGATAGAAGGATACTAGCACTAATCATCGCAATGGGAGTTGTTATCTTAGGATTAGGTGGATATATTGGATACTTAAAATTATTTCCACAAAAGGTAGAGAATAATAAGACAACCATAGATAATGTCAGTGTAGACTTAAACAATTTTTATCAAATTGGAGAAACATTAGAGAGACTAGATAGTGCTTTTAATGATGAACATTCTACTTTTTATGGATATATTTATAATCAGAAAAAAGTAGAGGTAAGTTCCATGGATCCTGCTTTAGCTTTATACATAACGATTCAAAAAGACATGGTTGGATCCAATACGGAACGTTTCTTAATAGGAGCCAATGTAAGACAAGAATTTGAAAAGATTTTTGGAAAAAACGCTACCTATACACCAAGTAGTCTATCTCTTGGAAATAATTACAATGTTTTCTATGAACCAACAACAGAAAACTTTGCCTATGTAGCACCTATTAAAAATAATATTTATCCTCCTAGTTATGGTACTATTAATATGAAAACAGTATTAGAAGATGATAAAGTCATTGTCACCAGAAAAGTATTCTTTGTAGAATATGGTGGAAATACAGAGGGTGGAATTGATATGACAAAAGCAATCATATATAAATCTCCAGATAAAAGTACATTATTAGGAGAAGTACAATTAAAGAATGGAGTATATAATCAAAAAGAAGTATTAGGAAAATATGGTTCTAAATTTGCAACATTTGATTATACATTTACATTAGAAAAAGATGATACTTATAGTTTGTATTCTATAACGGCATCAAAATAAAAGAATTCATAGAATTCTTTTTTTTTACGTTTTTTGACCATGAAGTACCTGTTTTTTGATAAGGTTGTATCAGATTGTGATATAATGAAAATGGAGTGATTTTGATGGAAATTAAGATTCAAGATATCAAAGTAAATTATATACAATATGGAAAAGGAAAAGATATTCTCCTTTTACATGGTTGGGGACAAAATATAGAAATGATGAGACCAGTAGGAGATTGCTTCCAAGACCGTTTTCGTATTACGATATTAGATCTTCCTGGTTTTGGAGAAAGTGATTCTCTTAAAGAAGCTTGGACAATAGAAAGATATTCAAATTTTTTAGAACAATTCGTAAAAGAGGTAAAAATAAAAAAACCAATCGTAATTGGACATTCCTTTGGAGGAAGAGTAGCAATCAGATATAGTTCTAGAAATCCAATTGAAAAATTAGTATTATTTGGAAGTCCTTGTATTAGAATTCAAGAAGATCTTCCTTTGTATGTAAAAGTATTAAAGAAATTAAAAACAATCCCTGGATTAAATGAACTAGGGGAATATATGAAACAGTATATTGGTTCTAGAGACTATAAAGCAGCAAGCCCGATTATGAGACAAACATTAGTAGAAGTGGTTAATGAAGATTTATCAAAATATGCAAGAGAAATTGAAGAACCAACTTTATTGATATGGGGAGATCATGATACAGAAGCTCCTCTAAATGAAGCAAAAGAATTAGAAAAGATTATGATAGATGCTGCTTTAATTGTATTACCAGGAACACACTATGCATATTTAGAAAATCTTCCACAAGTAGCAAATATTCTTAATCATTTCTTTTAGGAGGGAACTATGTTAATTATTGCCAGTATATTAGTAATTGCTCAAATATTTTTAACGTATTATAGAAGTAAAAGATCTCTTCATATGCTTCAACAAAACTTATATAATGAAAACAATCGTTATTTAAAGTGGGTATGGAAGAATAATAGACAATTTCTAGAATTAGATTTGTTAGTTCTTTTTCTTGTATTGATTGGAGTACTTGGAATCTATAAATTAGAATTTGTATCTGTAGTATTACAATTAATGATTGCACTTCTATGGTTATTATTAGGCCTTAGAAAACAAAGAGAATTACTAGAGAGTAAAGAAAAGAAAAAATTAGTAGTAACAGCAAGAGTAAAACGATTAATTGTTACGATAAGTATTTTATATTTAATCCCAATCATATTCTTGTTTATAAGAAATGAATTCTTATTAACGTATTGGAAATGGTTGCTTGTATTAAGTATGATTACATACTTGAATCCATTCATGATTTTCATCGCGATGATTATCAATACTCCAATGGAAAGATGTGTTTATTTGTACTATAAAACAAAAGCACAAAGAAAACTAAAGAGTATGAATCATTTAAAAATAATTGGAATTACCGGTAGTTATGGAAAAACAAGTAGTAAGAATATTTTAGGAGAAATCTTAAATATTAAATATAATGCCTTGCCAACTCCAAGAAATCTGAATACGTATAATGGT
>CAMZHD010000045.1 GCA_947306705.1 uncultured Caryophanales bacterium | reverse complement strand
GTGAATGTTACCTTGAGAGGGTAATGTGTTAAGCCACTTCACCAACAGGCCATATCAATTGGACATTAATAATTTATCATATTTTTTCTCTTTGTGCAAGAAAAAAAGGTATTGATTATTTCAATACCTCATTTATTTTACTAACGCTCTCTTTAATAGATTCTTCTTTTAGTAAAGTACTTTCTTCTGTAAAGTAGGTTTGTAGGATTGGTTGTTTAATAGTAGTTCCTTTTAGTACTTGTACTTCTACATTCCATTTAACATCTTGATTTAATGTCTTTTTAAATAGTTTTTCTAATGCTTCTTTTGATAAATCTGTTTCCATTAAATTAGCGATTCTATTTAAATCTTCTTGAACATGAATCCATGATGTATCTTTCATTTCTTCTGTTAGTGTATTAAAGATTGCTTCTATTTTTTCTTTATCTTCATCTTTTAAGATTGTTAGAATCTCTAATGCACTATAGTCTTGGCAACTATCCTCAATTGATACCTTCTCCCCTACTTCTTCGTATGGGTTTAATATTGCTGTATAAATTGTTTGTTCTTTTCTGGTTCCACAATATTCAATTTGATCAAACGTCTTAAAGAAATTTACTAGATTTTTTGATTGAATACTCATAGAATAATCAAACTTCATTCCAAGTGTCTCTTCTATTGATTCCCTTGGAATCGTTGGACCATATGTTTTTAAATATCTTAGTTGATCATATTGATTCTTTGGTGTTTTTAAATAAGAATTTATTGGTAAGACAGTAAGTAATATATCATTTGTTTTTAAATTAATAGTTGCGATTATATGGAAATCTGTTAATCCAGAAGGATTTGTAACTTCTATATATATGTTGTATGCATTGCTTTTATCCTCTTGATTTTTCTTTTTCTTTGTATAGACATCAAATGTATATAATACTTTGTAATCTGCTGTTGGATAGTAATCGATAGATGTTACAAACTTTTCATATAGGGAATAATCTACTAATGCAAGAGGATATTCATTTGTATAGATTTTATCTAATACGTCTTGAATGGTATTTTCTCCTGATGCTTTTACGTTATATTTACTATTTAATTTTTTTAGAGATCCTTCTAAATTAAATAGATCTGTGTAGGTAATGATATCTCCTGTAATATCTTCCTCTTTAATTTCATTCTTTTGATTGGTTATAACACAATATGTTGTTTTATTATAAGAGTTTTGATTAGACATTAGTTTTCTAATAAATTGTTTTGAAATGATTAAATAGTTAATTGTAAAACCTATTGTAATTACACAGATTATTAGAAGAATTGCTCCTAATACTTTCATTGGTTTCTTTTTATGTACATTGATTCCAATAATTCCTAATATATTTCCTAGGAATAATCCTAGGGTTATTAAGGTAATAGTTCCAGATGGAATAATCTTTGATACGTTTAAAAAGAAACATGTCATGATTGATAAGATAATGCAAATAACACTGAATAGATTTCTCGTGCGAAAAGTCTTGTGTTTTAATATGTATTTCCATGATCTTTTCTTTTTTACATAAGGCATAGTATCCCCTCACTTTATTCTTCTTCTTTTGGAGTATTTGCAATATAGGTTTTTAGGGCTGTGATTAGCTTATCTACATAAGCACAACTCATAAAACAAATAACAGAATTTAATTCATCTTGTAGTTTATCGATGGTTTCTTCACTGATAATATCAGATCCTTCTATTTCATCTAATATCATATGAGAAGTAACTCCTGGATAATCTTCTTGTCTTTCGCGATTACAATCTATTTCTGTTAAGAATACCCTATCAGCTACTGTTAAGGCATCTACAAACTCTTTTTTAAAGTCTCTAGTCCTAGAATATGTATTTGGTTTAAATACGACTACAAGACGTTTATTTGGGTATTTCTGTCTTACTGCTTCTAGAGTTGCTTTTATCTCAGTAGGATGATGAGCATAATCATCTACTATGATTGTATTTCTAATCTTTTCAATGGCAAATCTTCTTTTTGCATTTTTAAAGGTTGTTAAGGCATCATAAATTTTATCTTTTGGAATTCCTAATTCTCTACATAAAAGAATTGCTGCACATACATCTGATACCATATGTTTTCCATATAAAGCCACTTCAAAACTACCATATAATTCTTCTTTAATATAAATATCGAATCGAGAACCTTCTTCTAATAGTTTTAAGTTCTTAATTACTACATCATTATTAAAACCAAATCCATAGAATAGGACAGGTGTTTCATAGTGAATCTTTTTAACTTCTGCATTATCTCCATTTGCAATGACTAACTTAGAAGTTTGATTTGCAAATATTTCAAATGTATCTCGAATATCATCTAAATCTTTATAGCATTCCATATGTTCTTCTTCAATATTTGTAATGATGGAATACATTGGATGATAAGCCGTAAAATGACGATTAAATTCATCGCTTTCTACGACAAAATAATCATTATCAGGAGAAGCATATCCATCCCCTGCTCCTATAAAGTAATTACATCCTCCATTTTGTTGTAGGATATGTTTAATAAGAGAAGAGGTTGTGGTTTTTCCATGGGTACCACTAACTCCAATTGATCGAAATAAATTGATAACCGTTCCCATTAATTCATTATATTTGATTACTTTTAATCCTAGAGCTCTTACTCTTTGAATTTCTTTATGATTTTCTTTAAACGCAACACTATACGTTACAATGGTATCTGGATCAATTGGATGAGATTGATCATAATAGATTGGAATGTTTCTTTTCTCAAGGCCTGCTTGCGTAAATTTATAAGCAGTTGCGTCATCATATCCTGATACTTGATTTCCTAAATCATGTAGGATTTGAGCTAATGTAGACATTCCTGTTCCTTTAATACCTATACAATAATATTTCATGTTCCCACATCCTTCTATTAAAATTATAAACCTATCTTTAGTTTTCGTAAAGAAAAAAAGAGCTAATGCTCTTTCTTTTCTCTCTTTGAAAATATACAACCACAATAGTCTTGTCGATATAAGTCATATTCTTTGGATAATTCAATACTTCTTTTATATCCTTCCCTCTTTTTAAAGTCTGAATATAAGTATGTTGTTTGATAGTTTGAATCTAAATTCTCCCCTATTTCGTTAATCCAATTACTATTCTTATGAGGAGATAACGTTAAGGTTGTACAAAAGTATGGAAAGTTATGTTGTTCTGCTACTTTAGCAGTTTCTTCTAATCGTAAGTTATAACATTTGTAGCAGCGCTTTCCTCTTTCTGGTTCTCCTTCTAATCCTTTTGCCATCGTAAAGAATTTATCTGGTTCATAATTTCCTTCTAAAAGGGATACCTTGTATTTAGGATGAATCAAAGATATTAGTTTTTTGATTTCTTCAATTCTCTTTTCATATTCTTCTTTTTCTGTAATATTTGGATTATAGTAAAAAATTGTAATTTCAAAATGATTTGCAATTCTCTCTAGTACTGCAGAAGAACATGGTGCACAACAAGCATGTAACAGTAACTTTGTTCCTTCTGGAATTGTCTTTATTTGATTTTCCATTTCTATATCATAATTCATGGGATCACTTCCAAATCTCTCTCATTATATCACAATTTCTTCAAAAGAAAAAGACTAATCAAAGTCTTCTTCATATTTACAAGAGAATATTATTTTTTCTCCCCATTCTGTATCAGAAACAGAACGAATACATTTATAATCTCCTTCATCATCTAGATATAATTGATCTTCTCTTGCATCATAATATCCCATTACTCCATATGGGAAATATACTTTATCATCATGAATGGTTACGATTCTTTCATTTTCATTTTCTTCTACTGAAATTAAGTATAATTTTTTTGTATTTTCAATTAAATGATTAATGGTATTTTCATTTGCTTTTATGATTATTGGTTCATTAGAATCATAACTTCCGTAATTTGCATGAATTTCATTCTTCTTTAAATCTTCTACAAATCTATGAAATATGTTTGATACTTTTCCATTAAAATCTCCATGTACATGGTATACGGGCATTTGATCATTATAGGTTACATAGGTGCTGATTGTTTCTGTTTCAGAATCAATCATTTTTGTGATTTCAATTTTTCCATCCTCTAGTTCATTATTAATGATATAACGATATTGATCACTTCTACCGGATACATTTTGAATAACCATATTTTCAATGTAGTCTACAGTTATGGTTTCTTCTTTTAATTCTATTGTTGTCTCTGGAATAATAGAAAAGTTTTTAATACATAGTGCACTAACACCAATTCCAATTCCACATAATAGAATCGCGGATAAGAATATGATGATATGTGTTAAGAAATGAATCTTTTTATCAAAGATAAAATGAATTCCTATGCTTAGTATAATAATTGCGATTGTGGTTCCTCCAATTAAAGCTAGAGAAGAACCAATAAATATTTTATTAATTGTGATTAATGATAGAGAAATTACTGTTCCTATTGTTAATGATACAGTTGATGCTGCTACTCCTATTAAGAATAAGATAACAATGAATTTAATGCATAGAATAAAAAATTTAGATAATCCTTTTATAAAGGAATATGATTTTTCTTGGTGTTTTACTTCTACTACTTCTTCTTTTTCATTTGAATTTTTAGTTTCTTTTTTATTTTGTTTTTCTTCTATATTTTCATTTTTTATTTCTTCTTGATGATATTTGTCTAAATATTGAATTTTAAATGTATGGATAATAACTACAAAAGTACCAATGAACCATACACCATATAAGACAGCTTTTAATCCTTCTCTAATATTTGAAATAGTATGTGGTGTTAAGAAACTAAAGATATTCGCAATGATTGTCGCAAGTGATTTTGTAATGATTTGTCCTACTAATAATAATACTAATGTATATAAGACTAATTTTAAGATACATTTAAATCCTTCTGCAAAGCTCATGTTAGAAAACATCTTAACTGTTTTCGTTATGAATTCTAAGAACGAATCCATTCCTTCATTTAGTGCATTTTTGTTCTTTCTATAGGTTTGATCTAAATCTACTTTATCATTGATTAGGTCATCCATAGAACAATCAAAAATGTTACAGATTTGGACTATTTTATCAGTTTCAGGATAAGTATTATTACTTTCCCATTTTGATACTGATTGACGGGATACTCCCAATTTCTCGGCTAATTCTTCTTGAGATAGTCCATTCTTTTTTCTCAATTGAATTAGTTTGTCTCCGAATTTCATATTTTTCACCTCTTTGTAATTCAAATTTTACATTAATTTTCGGTTGCATTCTATACAGTCTACTTGGAAATTATGTATATTTTCGGTTGCATCATACTTATTATAGCATATAAAAAAGGAAAATTTACTTTTCCTTTTCTTTTTCTTCTTGTTCTAATTTCTTATAATCTACTTTACTATAGAGTGTTTTTGGAAGTTCTTTTCTAACTTCTATATCCTTTGGTACTGAGAAAACTGCTAACTTGTTTTTACATAATTCTTTTAGTTCTTTCTTTAACTTTGATGAATCTTTATATCCATCATTTAGAATTATGAATGCTTTTGGTACATGCATTTTATATGGATGTGGTACTCCAATAACACATGCTTTCTTAACGGCTTCATGTGACTCCAATACTTCTTCTATCATACTTGGATATACGTTGAATCCTGAAACTACAATCATTCTCTTTAATCTTTGTGTATAGTATACCACTCCATTACTTGCAATATATCCGATATCACCTGTATGTAACCATATTTTTTTATCTTTATGTTTTCTAAGCATTAATTTTGTTTCTTTTGGATTGTTTAAATATCCTGTCATAAGAGTTGGACCATTGACACAGATTTCTCCTTCTTTTCCAATTTCTAGAGGTTCTCCTGTTTCTGGATCACATATTTTATAGGTATTTCCTACCATTGGAATTCCGATACTTCCTGGTTCATTGGTTCCTGGAAACGTATAAGCAGTTGCTGCAACAGACTCTGTCATACCATATCCTTTTGCGATATTTACATGTGCTCCATGCTTATGTAAGAATTCATTTATTTTTACTTCTGCTGGTATTGATAAATAATCTCCTCCACTAACAATATATTTTAATTGGGACATATCTACTTTATCAAATTTCTTATTACTCATCATCCCTTCCCATAGTGTTGGGACTCCTAGTATTACATGAGGTTTATCATTTTTCCAAATCTTATAGAATCGATTGGCGTCGTATTCTGGCATCAAAATGGTTTCTACTTTTAAACATAATGGAGTATGTACACAAACACCTAATCCAAATCCATGGAAGATTGGAAGAATTGTAACGATTTTATCTTTTGGTCTAACATCAATTACATTCACTCCTGATTGTTGTGCTAGTGCATTGAAACTATAGTTTGAAATCATTATTCCTTTCGGAGTTCCAGTTGTTCCTCCACTATGTAGAATTAAAGCAACATCATCTTTTTTAACATTTGCCTTAAACTCTTTACTATAGTTGATTCCTTTAATCATAAAATCTTTCCATGACATATAATCAGAATCATTCATTCTAGGCCTTTTTGTTTTAATACTACGAGTTAGGGTATATCCAATACTTAATCCTAATGGCATACTTAGTTTAGGAGATACTAAGATCGTTTTATAGACGAGTGTTTCTTCTAATACTTTTTCAAATTTTTCATAGTCGAAGTCCACTAAGAACAAAAATCTACTTTTACTCTCTTTTAAATAAAATTTAATTTGTTCTGGACTACTGAGTGGATGTACCATATCTGCGATTGCCCCTATCTTATTACAAGCATAGAATGCATAAATTGCTTCTGGCATGTTTGGAAGACAGATAGTTACGATATCTCCTTCTTTTACTCCATAACTTCTAAGAGCTCTTGCACAAATATCAATATTTTCAAAAAACTCATTATAACTAATTCTATTTTCAAAGTAGTTTAAAGCTATATAGTCTTTATCCTCCCCTACTTCGTCTACCATATAGTTATAAATAGATTTTGTAGTAAATTTAATTTTTCTTTCTTCTCTTGAATAATAATCTAACCAAGGTTCGTCCTTATGTTTTTTAAATAGTTTTGTCCATAAATCTTTGAATAATCTCATATTTTCACCTTCATTATATACATTATCTATTTTACCCTATATTCTTTAAAATATCAAATTAAAAAGAACAGATTAAATATCTGTTCTTGATAGTATTTGTGCAGGTCTTTTTCTTAATGTATTAAATACTGGGAATAGACCACATATTAAGTTAAATAGTAAGATTGTCAGGATGGATACAATAACTAAGAATGGATTTACTAAGAATTCTTCTGTTAAGTATTTAATATGACTAATTCGATCAAATATATAAGCACTGATTAGAATTCCTGGTATACTTGCGAATACGGTTATCGCAATAATTTCTCCACTAAACATAATATAGATATCTTTTTTCTTCAGACCAATTGCTCGATAGATTCCTACTTCTTTAATTCTTGATAAGAAGGAACTTCTAAGCATTAGGATAATTTCTATTAAGGAGATTCCTAATACGATTATGGCGGAATTAATGGCTACTCTTGTACCATTTCTTCTACTCTTGATATATTTTGCACGAGAAGCGTCATAAGAGTCTTCAATGTTATATTGTTTTTCTCTAAATTCACTCAATGCTTTTTCTTTATCTTTTGGATAAATCATACAATTTTTTGCTTTTCCAATTAAGATTACTTTTATCATATTATAATTAACTAAGTATTTATCGATTGGTTCTGGTGAATCATAATACCCTACTACTTTTAATTTCTGTCCATTGACTTTTTTATTTGTTTCTTTGTTTAATTCCATACTTCCTTTATTTGAAATATTAACAATTGTCTCATAATCGTTTTCTGGCCAATATCCTTCTTTTAAGATGACTCTATTCATAAATAATTGATAATCTTGAATGTCACTGGAATGATCCTCATCACTCATACCATAGTAGTACTCGTTACCTTCTTTTGTACGATTATATAAGACATTGGTAAACTCTGAATCATACATATAAATCGATGGACTTTCTAAGTCTGTGATTCCTACTATTGTATAAGGAGGAACAGAATCGATGCTTACAAGTCTATTTAAATATGTTGTTGGGGTCTTTAATCCTATCATTTTATTAACGTTATTCATTTGTTTCATGGAGTTATCAATGACCATTTTGTCAATGACTATTTCTCTATTATTTTCAGGAAATCTTCCATCTATTAAGTTATCTTTTGTAATCATATTGATTGTTGAAAGAGACCCTTCTATATTTGCATTTACCATGGTTGTTTGATAGTAATCATCTACTTTTAGCGTGAATGATACAATACTATCTCCTGGAATTATATATTCCACTGAATCTAGGAGAGAATACTCGTTATATTCTTGAACAGATAGGCTGTTTGTATATAGCTTTAAATAGTTCTTATTTGTGTCTACAAAGTCTTTATCATGAATGGTTAGATTCGCTGCGATTCGTGAAACACTCATCATAATAAAGAATCCTGATGCTAAGAAACCTAATAATAAAATTTTCTTTAATAAAGAGTATTCTAATACTTTCTTAAATCCATTTGTGATAAACGTAATTGGATTAAAGATAGAAGAATAATGTAATTTAGATGGATTATTTAATTGATCTTTAAAATCAAAATGAATTTCTTCTAAATCTTTCTTCGCAATTGTTTTGTAATGATCATTGATAAACTCTATAGAAGAATCTTCATCTACTACTTCTATTTTTCTATGATCTTTACTTTTAATAAAAATATTATTTCCTTTTAATACAATTTCAATGTTTAAAGAGTCAGAATTATCTCGATAGAAATCTACTCCTAATTTTTCATCTGTATCTGTATTTTTAAAATCTTTTAAATAAATATTATTATCAATAGAATAGTCTAAGTTTTCTTCTTGTTCATTCTTATAATCTTTAATGACTTGACCATCTTCTATTTCAATAATTCTGGATGCATAGAACTTTGCAAGATTTACTTCATGGGTTACTAAAATCACTAATCGATCTTCACTAATCTTTTTGATTATATTCATGATTTCTAGTGTATTTTTACTATCTAGGTTACCAGTTGGTTCATCAGCAATAATAATATTTGGATTTTTCACGATTGCTCTTGCAATTCCTACTCTTTGTCTTTCTCCACCTGATAGCATAGAAGCTGGTCTTTTGCGATAACGAGTCATTCCTACACAATCTAGGACGTATAAGACTCTTCTTTCTATTTCTTTTTTATCTTTGATTCCAATTGTTTTTAAAGATAAAGCAACATTCTCAAATACTGTTAGATTATCTACTAATTTATAGTCTTGAAAGATATATCCTATATTTAGATTTCTTAACTTATCAATTCTATGAATATTATGACCACTAATCTTTTTATTATTGATGTAGATTTTACCACTATTGATCTTATCAAGGCCACCAATTGCATTTAATAGTGTTGTTTTACCAGAACCAGATGGTCCTAGTAATGCAACTAATCCTGTATCTTCTAATGTTAGAGAAGTATTATTAATAACATGATTCTTGTTTTTACGATATCTGTTAAACCATTTATTTACTTTTTCTATACGAATCATACTATACCTCCTCTCTTATTGTAACCATGACACTATCTTTAAATAGTTTTCTAGAGTATCTTAGGCTACTTAAGATAGACATACCTGCGATGATCATATATAAGACACAATATGTCTTCCAATTAAAATAATAATTAATGTCTGTTAAGATTCCTGCATGAATGATTCCTATTTTATTTAGATAGATTAAGACTGCATATAAGAAGAATGCTAGATTTGCAATGACAAATAATTCGATTGTTAGTAATTCTCTTGTTGTTTTCTTTGTTCCTCCTAACATACGGATTATTGAAAAATATGTATTTCTACTCTTTAGAATAATCTTAATGATAAAGTAAGATATAAAGAATAAGGCAATGATTAATCCTAATGTTAAAAGCATCTTAATGATTCTTAGTATTTCTACAAAATCACTTTTTACTAAACTATCTTTGATGACTAATGTTTTATAGTTTGCTTTCTTTAATTCTTTATTTAATGCTTTTACTTGATCTTTATTTTTAGCAAATACACTGATTTGATAATTTTCATTACTAAATAAGTTTTGATAATCTATATCATTGATATAAATTCTTCCGTTATATTCATAATCATAAGCTTCTTGATTATATTCTGGTAATAAGACTAATTGATTGATATTCTTTTTATTATATTTCTTTGTAATCATATAGGTTCTTTGTAATGAGAAATATAGATTATCATTAAATACATATATATTATTCCATAGACAATTATTCTTCGGGAAAAGATAATCCATTTCTTCTGATACAAAGGCTTCTCCCATTGGTACGGAAGTAGATGGAGTAATCTTATAATAATTGGAATATTCATTTGTTTGATAGTTCTTTCCTTCTACTCTTACTGTAATTTTACTGTATTTTTGATGAATCTGATATTTCAATTGATTAATGATTTCATCTGATACATATAGTCTAACTAATCCTTCTTCTAACGTATCATCATACATTAAACCTGTTATTTTAAATTTCGTTTTTTCATTCTTTATATCTGGATTGCTCTCTTCTACAAAGTAGAAATCTTTTCCTATGATTTCTAATTTATTATTGTAAAAATAATAGCTATCTCGATTAATACCAACAATTCCTTCTTGTGGGTTTTCTGGTAGTTTTCCTGCATCTAGTTTTCCTTCAAATACTTCTATTGGCATTGTATAACCATTGATCCAGTATGTTAGTTCTTTATCTCTTAATATTTGAGTAGAATCTAATAATAAATCATTTTTAATAATATATTTTGTGTTTTTAAGGTTTTCTATTTTATTTAATTCTTCTTCTGTAAAAGCAGAATTATCTTCTTTTTTTACGATAATTCTTGATAATTCATTTGTATTAAATACGTAGTTTTGTCCACTTTCGTTTTCAATGGTTTCTTCTTTTTGAAAGATAGCATATTCACCCATTAGAGATCCTACTACAAAGAGATATACCAATAACATTAATATGAATTTAGGAACGATATTAAAGGTATTTCTTACTCCTAGACGGATTCTATTCCATTGAGAAATATTCTTTGTTTTGGCACTTACAATTTCTTTTCCTTTTTCATAATCTTTTAGTTTTCTATCTTCTAAGATTCTACCATCATGCATCGTTATTTTTCTGGTGACATATGGTTCAACTTGATCATAGTTATGGGTTACGATGATAACTAGTTTGTCTTTTGATAATTCGCTTAATAGTTTTAGTACACTTTCTGCGCTTCTCTTATCTAGGTTACCAGTTGGTTCATCTGCGATGATAATAGGAACATCTTTTGCGAGTGCTCGTGCGATTGCGACTCTTTGTTTTTGACCACCAGATAGTTTGGATACTTTTGTATTTCTAAATTTATAAAGATCTACTTTCTTGATTAAATCTAGAACTCTTTCTTTAATATTCTTTTCTCCGTTTAACATTAATACTAAAGCAATATTTTGATATACAGTATAACTATTGACTAGATTAAAGTTTTGATAGATATTTCCTATATTTTTTCTACGGTAATCTTCAAAGTCTTTCGCAATATAATGACTTGTCTCTTCTCCATTAATGTACATTTCTCCTTCTTCATACGTATCAAGTCCAGAAATGACATTTAAAAGAGTAGTTTTTCCAGAACCACTCTCTCCTGTAATGGCAACAAATTCCCCTATATGTAATTCTAGATTGATATGAGAGAATCCTGTTGCGACAACTCCTTTACTATAATAATACTTGGATACATTTTTTAATTTTATCATGTAATTCCTCCTTATATTGATTGTATTTATTTTCTTGGTTGTATTCTATCAAGTTTGATTGACAATTAAGATATTATTTCTGTTATGGAAATTACTTCTTGTTGTTTACGGTATGCAATTGTGATGGTATCTCCTTCTTTTAAGAATGGTAAGATATCTTTTGCTACTTTAATAGACACTTTATATTTTTGTTCTTGTTGATCGGTAAAATAATAATATGTATCTCCATCGATAATAACCGTTTTGATTGTATCAATCGTAATTGTTTTTTCATTCGTTGCAGATGACTTATCTTCTCCCATTTCATTTAGATAAGCTTCTGCTGCTTTTTCAATTCCTTTTGATGAGTCTGTTACAACTACTTTTTGATAGTCTACTACATCTACAAATCCATACATCTTTACAAGACCTGCATTATCTTTTAATGATACTAAGTATGTTGGTCTTCCATTTAAGTTAATTAATAATGGGAAAGTAGATTGATATTTCATTTGTTGTACTTGTCCTTCAGCAGAGTCCATTGCAGAGTATTCTTCTGCTCCTGCTACTCCATAGAATTTTGTTTCTTTTGTACGTAAATTTGTTAGGATAAATCCAATGTTTGATTCATCACTAATAACAGAAGTAATTCCTGTATATAAATAGATATCATCATCTTGTGCTAGATAATTGTATCCTGTTGTTGTTTCTACTACTTCTTTTTGACTAATAATAGAATTCCAATATCCATTCTTAAATTTACCCCAGTCAGCTACTTGTTCTAAGATTAAGTCTGCTTCGTATACATGATCTACCCAACTTGGAACCTCTTTTACATCATAGTATTTACTTTTACCGGTAATTGGATCAAAGATTACAATTCCTTCTACTTCTCTTCTTAATCCAACTCCTACGTATTTAACTGAACTTGCAATCCAATATGGATTTCCATCATTGTCAATTTCAAAATTAATACTTTCAAATATTTTTGTTGGATAAGAGAATTGTAGTTTACGATATAAGTTTTCATTGTAGTAAGCAGATGGTGCATATTTCATTCCTTTATTCATTTTAATTAATTTTGCAGAGCCAGTTGTTGAGTTTACCGTAATATATGCTTTAATACCATTTTTACGATTTGTAATCCATTTAATGAATCCATTATACTCTAATGGTGTTACACGGATTATTTCATTCTTATAATTGATTTGTGTATATTGATCACTTACATCAAATTGAGAGACTAGTTCACTCATTTGACCCATCGTTCTATCTCCAATTTTTAAGGTAGATTTACGGTCTAATAATGGTAGTTTGTTAAAGTCTACTTCTTTTACCTCTTCTTCAAAGTTTCCCTCTTCTACGGTAATTCTTTTATAATATGTTTTTGCATTAAAAAATGGAGAACAAATGATATTAATAATGATAATTCCTAGTAGAATTGCAGGAATAACTAATAATAATTTGTATGTATTATTTTTTCTCATCGTCAGCCGGCTTGAATACCCATGCCTGCTGGACGCGGAAGCTGACGAAATACAGGAGGATATCGACGATCAGCTTGATGACGGCCTGTGCCGCGGTGTTGTCCTTGCCGAAGGGCAGAGAGAGCAGCGCGACCAGTCCGTAGGATGCAAGCAGCTGGCAGCCCCACAGAATGTAATAGCGTGCCAGCTGGGCAAAGTCGAAGTTGACCATTCCCATGT
>CAMZHD010000044.1 GCA_947306705.1 uncultured Caryophanales bacterium | reverse complement strand
TAGTTCGTGAAATGACAAAGAGAGTGGTAGATTTTGCTAAAAACAAAAAAGCAATCTTTGTAAAAATAGATCCAGATATTATTAAAACCTCTATTGATTATCAAGGAGAAGAAACAGAGAATCCTGATTTTCAAGAAATCTTTCATACATTGAAAGAAGTAGGATTTAAACACCAAGGATTTACAAAGAACTTTGAAACCATGCAACCTAGATATACTTTTAGAATCGATTTAAATCAAAGCCTAGAAGAAATAGAATCTAAATTTTCAAAAACCACAAAACAAAGAATCGCAAAAAGTAAAAAATTAGATACGGAAGTTGTTATTGGTACAAAAGAAGATATTCATGAATTTTATCATCTAATGACTCTAACAGAGAATAGAAAAGACTTTATATCTTATAGTGAAGATTATTATCAAACACTATATGAAATCTTTAATGGAAATGAAAATAGTAAAGCAACTCTATTCTTAGGAAAAGTACATATGAATAAGACCATCAAAGCATTAGAGAATACCTTAAAAGATGTAAACAATCAAATATCTATTCTACCAATTGATAATCTAAGTAAAAGTGCAAAAGCTAAATTAGCAGAACTAACGAAACAAAAAGAAAACTTAACAGAAGAAATAGAAAAATATCAAAACTATAAGAAAGAATATGGTCCTGATTTAACACTAAGTGCTCATATGATAATAGAATATGGAGATAAAGCATGGGTATTATATGCAGGAAATCATAACATATTATCAGAAACGTATGTAAATTATAATACATACTATGCCCATATTCAGTATTGTAAGGAACAAGGTATTAAGATCTATGACCAGTTTGGAACAATCGGAGATTTATCAGAGAATAATCCAAGACTAGGTCTTCATGAATTTAAAAAGAAATTCGGCGGAAACTATATCGAATTTATGGGTGAATGGGATTATATCACAAATCCAATAATGTATTTTGTATTTACAAAATTAGTCCCAATCTATCGAAAAATGATAAGAAATAAAAGTAAAAAGGAGTTAAAACATGAAATTAGTAACTCTAACGAAAGATGAATTTAAAAAGTTTGCGGATAAGCATCCACAAATTACCTTCCATCAAACAGAAGAATGGGCCAATCTAAAGAAAGAAAATGGATGGGATGCCTACTATGTAGGATTACAAGAAGAGAAAAAAATTATCGCAGGAGCTTTATTACTCGCAAAAACTTTACCAATCATAAAGAAAAAAATGTTTTATTCCCCAAGAGGATTCTTAATTGATTATAAAGATAAAGAAGTTCTAAAGACTTTTACAGAAGAAATTAAACAATTTGTAAAAAAAGAAAAAGGAATTTTTATTAAGATCGATCCTTATGTAGAATATCAAGAACGAGATAACGATGGAAAAATAGTAGAGGGTGGATACGAAAATAAAGAAGTAGTTGAAAACCTAAAAAATCTTGGATATAAATTCTTTGGATTTAATACAATGCAAGATACTCTTCAACCAAGATGGATGCATGTCATTGAAATTAATGGTAGAAATGAAGAAGAAGTACAAAAAGATATGGAATCTAAAACAAGACAAATTCTTCGTAAGAATGAAAAATCTAGTATTAAAACAAGAGAGATCACAAGAGAAGAAATTCCTCTATTTAAAAGTATTATGGAACATACAGGAGATAGAAGAGACTTTATTGATAGACCTCTATCATACTATGAAGCAATGTGGGATAATCTATATCCAACAGGAATCTTAAAAATATTAGTCGCTGAAATTGATTTCAATGAATATAAAGAGAATACAAAGAAAGAATTAGAAGAAATAGAATCCTCTTTAAAAGATAGAATCTATAAACATGATAATAATCTATTGAAGATGAATGAAAAGAAGTATGAATCTTCTAATAAACAAGATGAAGAATCCATTGAAAGATTAAAGAAACAAATCGATAAAATAGAAGAATACAAAAAAGAGTTTGGAGAAAAGAAAACACTAGGTACAATCCTATTCCTAATCTATGGAAATGAAGTATTATCCTTATTTGGAGGAACAGATGATAATTTAATGCAATTCCAATCTGCTTATACCGTTCATTATGCAGGAGTAAAATACGCAATTGAACATGGATATAAGAGATATAACTTCTATGGAATTACAGGAGACTTCAGAACAGAGAATCCTCTATATGGACTATATCTGTTTAAAAAGAGTTTTGGGGGACATGTAGTAGAACTAGTCGGAGAATATGACTTAATTGTTTCTAAATTCTGGTATTATGCTTATAAAATAGCATTCAAGTGTTATCATACAATCAAAAAGATAAAGGCTTAGCCTCTATCTTTTTTTAATGCATTAAATAAAAAAAAGTGTATATTTAATACACTTTTTTTATTTTATGATTGAGTAGTTCCTGCTTGATTATAAGAATTAAGCATCTCTTGAGCAGAATATCCTCTCTGTTCTCCTCTCCATTCCATATCAGCAGGTCTTTCAAATTTAACGGTCATTTGATAAGCTGCAATATAAGCTCCTTCTTCATTATTCGGAACACTCTGAAGAGTCTTATATAATTCAGGATATTTATTTTGTAACTCATACGTTAAGAAAGAAACTTGTCCTTCCAAAGATTGATAGTCTAGATTATTACTACTACAGTAGTTTTGTAATTCGGTAAATCTAGTATTATGCCACTGACAAATACCATAAGAAGTTCCGCCATCTCCCCAATCACCGGTTTTGAAATTAGATTCTTGTTTAATATTCGCAAGAATTCCACAAACAGCGGCTTGATTTAATCCTTGAGAAGTTAAATAATTATATATTTTTTCTTGATTGGAACTTCCCGTTAATACAGGGGATCCACTAAAAGTAGAACTATTTCCAGTAGATAGACCAATTAATGAGGCAGCATTTTGATCTCCTGATTGATAATTAGAAGAAGTCTCAATTAAGAATTTCTCTAGGGCAGAAAAATTATCAGTATTTGTGACTAACTTAGAATCTGCATTTGTTAAAACAGATAAGCAATTATCACATGCAGGTCCCATAAAAATAGAACCATCTGATAATTGTGTCTTACAAGCAGCAAGAGCAGATTTCCCAGTCGCTAAACTAGTACCTAAAGACTTCGCATCTCCTACAGCACTCGAAAATATACCATAATCAGAAATACTATATTCGTTCATAATGAACAACTCCTTTTATTAAACTTGAACAAGAGTATTATTTCCTCCACTAATACATTGTTGTACTGTTTTCCCTGGAGGAGCAATGTGGAATACCATAGTATGTCCTGCAGCAATATCTTCGAATCTCCAAGTCTTTTTAGCAGTATTATCATCATATGGATCATCTACAATATAAGTTGGAGGATTTGTACTATCATTAATTCCTATTACAGCAATATAATGTCCCCCATTATTAACTGCAACAATCATCTTACCACCATTACGTAGTAAATTGTTGGATTCTTCTCTTTTTAAACCGATATGACAAGTTTGATCTAAGTGATAAGCATCCGCAACTTTATAAACATAATTACCACCAACATTATCATCATAGGCCAACATATTCGCAACCGTAGATGGCGTAATGGATGGGTCATTCAACATATTAGCTAAACATGCAGCCATAGACGTTGGTCCACATCCACTGGAAGCAATATTTTTTCCCCAAGTAGATTCCCAATGATGGAAATTACCACTTTGATCATAATATCCTTTTTGGCTATAATATATAACCTTTCCATTAGGAGAATTATATAGTAAAGGAGTTCCTGTAGATGCAAGCACTGTAGCAGAAGCAGAATCATCTCCTTTTTTATAATTTTCAGCTGTCTGCGTTAAGAAATTTACAATGGTAGAAAAATTCGTACTACTAGAATCTAACTTACCATCTGCGCTTGTAAGAGTTTCCAAACAAGCAGTCGCAGCAGGTCCCATAAAAATAGATTCATTTCCTATAATTGATTTTACTGATGACAAAGCAGACTTTCCAACAGATAATTGTTGATTTAAAGTCTGTGCAGTACTAATACCATTTGTAAAAATACCATAATCTGAAATACCAAATTCAGCCATATTATCACTCCTTGTTAGTTTCCCTATCATAATTTTATCATTGAATGAAAAAGAAAAAAACAAATTTAACAAAGTTTTTCTCTTCTTTACACAAAAAAAGTGGAAACTTCCACTTTTTTAAATACCTGTTACAACGTTGCTTGCAGCAGCATCTGCTTCTTCATTAGCAGCTGTTACAGCATATACGTGTGTCTTCATAGCAACTACTTTATTATAGAATACTTCATAATTCTTACGAATTTGTTCATATCTACTTCTAGCATCATCAGCTCCAACACTTTCCCAGTTTTCACCATATAATTGACTCATAGAACCATCGATAGAATTAAAAATATCTAAAATATTATTTGCATTTTTAAAAATATTATCTGCATATGATCTAGCAGATCCATAATCTTTCTCTTCAAATTCGTTCATACATTAAACCTCCTTAGCCAAATAAGTGTGCACCACTATCAGCATTATCTTGTTCTGTTCTATTTAAAATATTAGCAGCAGCACTTACTCCTTCTCCTAAATCATTTAATAACGTTTGAAAAGCTTGAAAATTTTGTGCTTGTTCTTCAAAAGACTTGTTAAACTCATTAGCAGATAATCCTCTCCAAATAGTCATTAAACCTTCAACATTATTTCTTAGACTTCCTATTTCATTTAAGAAGTATTCAGAGTTATTAACAGTTTCCTTTCCTCTTAAATTCATTGCGCCTGTATCAGCGTGTAATCCAGACATAAACAATCCTCCTATCTATTTTCATTATATATCACAAATTGTAAATATAACAACAAATTATACATCATTTGACATTATATAGACAATGATGATAATTGTTCTTCTAATTGTTGAATACTCTTAGCAGATTGCTTGATAAACTCTCCTAAAGCATTCATATAAGCTGCATTCGTATTTGCTAACTTAACTTGTTCTGCATTCGTTGATGTAAATGTTCCTTTTGCATTTCCATTCCAAGAAGATAAATCACTATCAATACGAGAAGAATAATTACTAATAGCAGTCGTTAACTCTGTAGCAGCTTGGCATACTTTGTCTCCTGCAGCAGTAACTTGTGCAAAATCACATACATATTTAGCCATTATACACTCACTCCTTTATCAACAGATACAACCGTAATTGGGTCATTTGATTTTAACTTTTGGTAATTTCCGAAGTTTTGAACCTTCTTTAAATCTTTAACAAGATTTTCAGATACTGGAGTAACTTGGAAAGTAGAAGCAGCATCTTTATTAATCATAAAGTTAATAGAGTTCTTATATTTAGTAGATACAGTATTAACACCAACAACACATTCTACTACTTCTCCATTGCTCTTCGTAAAACGAATAACATCTCCAACTTTACCAACAGATGGATCACAAGAAATAACATATCTTTCTCCAATCATACCATATCCATTTTCAGCATAACCAAAGTCAGAACTTGTAAATAATTTCTTAGAATCATCTGCCAAGTTAGCAGCATCTGGATAAGCATATCCAACAGATTCTAATTCTGTCTTAACCTCTGAAGGTCCTTGCGTTGTAGTAGTTGTAATGGCTGGTAAAGCAGTCGCAATAGTGCCTCCTCCTCCACCAGAGTAGCTAGAACCTCCACCAGAATAACTAGATCCACCTCCAGAATAACTAGATCCTCCAGAAGAAGAACTTCCTCCTGAAGAACTTGATGAACCTGATGAACCAGGAGTTGACGTTGAAGTAGTTGTTGGATCTGTAAATTTCAAACTATTTTGTAATTGAGTATGAGAATTTACTACATTATTCATTAACGCAACCGTATTCGCAATTTTAACACGACAAGCCTCAATATTTTGAGCAATTACATTCTTAGCTCCCGCAAAATTAAATCCATCCTCACAAGCAGTATCGTAGCCTGCAACAGAACTACTTAACGTACTAACTTGATTTGCTAAAGATTCAAGTGTAGAAGCAGCTGATGTAACCGCATCCGTTTCTAACATAAATACAGACATATCTATATCCTCCTTTATACTTTCGATTGAGATATCATCCAATTGAATGTATCTTGTGTATATACACCTTTGGCAACACTACTATGATCATAACTATCCATTGAAACAAATTGAGCATTTCCTCCAGCTTCATTAATTTTTTTAACATGATTTTTCATTTTTCCATAATTCCAATTATCACTTTCTGTAGGGGTTGAGAATGCAAGAGTTGGAATACCTGTAAAGTTATCATAACTAATATGATCAACTCCCCCAGCAACAGGAACAAAGGCTGAGAACATTTCTGGATGAGCATTAATAACTTTCCAAGAACCCATTCCCCCTAAACTAGCACCCGTTAAGATAATCTTATTGGGATCACATTTATATTCAGTCGCTACTTTTTGAACAATTTCGCTAACTGTTTGAACATGACTATCACTAATCCAAGTATCATCTTCAACACAAGGTTGAACAAAGATAAATGGGAAATCATCTCCATATGCTTTTTTAACAAGAGGAGCCATTTCATTATTCTTTAAGTGTTCTGTTCTGTAACAAGAACCAGATCCATGCAAGTAAACAATCAGTGGCATACCTTCTGTTGCATTATTCGGTACATAGGTATGATAATCCATTTTCTCACCCGTACTACTTACAAAGTCTGTGTTGGAATAAACTCCAGCGGCTAATCCTAAAGATGCTCCCGAATGGATAACTGTACTTGCAACCCCACTCGTTGCTAATTGAACGGAAGCAGCACTTTCCAAACAAGATTCTATCTGAGATTTTAAACTATTAATTTTACTCATTACAGCCGCAATTTGTGCACTATAATCTTTTTTTGTATCAGATGCCGCTGCACTTTGCAAAGAAGCTAACTCACTCTTTGCCGATATATATTCAGAATACAAATCACAAGCAGATGCGAAAGATGTCATTTCTCCAGAAATAGTATTTTGATATTCACTAACAAATTCTTCTGCTTTTGATAATAAATTATCATAAGAAGAACCTTTCCAAGAAGAAGACAAAGTATTAATTTCTGAATTATAATTTGTAAAATTGGTCTTAAGAGAACTTAAATCCCCTTGAACAATTCCACTACTTACCATATAAATTCACCTCTTCTTAGGCTATACTGAAACAGTGGTAGAACCTCCCGTATATCTTAGGATTCCTTCCCAACCACCATGGTATTTGCAAACACTTAACTCTCGACCATTTCCGTCTCCGTTGACACCGTCCATGTCTCCATGAGCACCAACCATCTGACCATCTCCTATATACATTTCAGTATGAGAATTTGGATTTAATAAGACATCGCCTGGTCTTAAATCTTCTACTTTTGGATTTCCTGGAATCCATTCAAATAATCCTGTAGAAGTGAAAGCCTTCTTCATATTACCAGTATAGGTAGCACCTGCTGCTTTTACTCCAGTACCTGCAGAATCCCAACAAGTAATTACGAAAGAAGAACAATCGTAATTTGGATTTCCCCAACGAGTCTTTTGAGAATATCCATGTGTATCATCCGCTGCTAACTCTAATCCATAAGATATTGCCTGCTGAGCAGCTAAAGGACTACCTGCAGCAAGAGGAACCACAACAGCTCCATTAGAAGAAGTAGTAGCAGCAAAACTAGGAGTAGAAGCATCTGATAGACTAGACTCTATTTCTGCTTTTAATTGTTCCAATCTCGTACGATACTGACTCACTTGAGAAGCATACGTACTCATAGAACTGGAATCTTGGCTAGCTTCTGCCTGTGCATAAGCAGCCTCAGCTTGAGCCAATAAAGTCTTTGTGCGCTTATACTCTTCATAAGACGACAAAGCAGAAGCAAAGGCATTCATTTGCTTCGTAATTGCTGATTTATACTCACTAATAAATTGTTCTGATTTTGTCACCAAGTTATTGTAGGAATCTCCCTTCCATACAGAAGAAAGTTCACTAATACTTGTTTGATAACTACTAAAAGAATTACTCAAAGTAGATAAATCGCTTGTGACAGTACCACTACTAACCATACAATCACCCTTCTAGTAACCTATTATCATTCTATCATTGAATACAAAAGAAATCAGTCTATTTTGAACAAAAAAATCAAAATTTGACAAAAATTTACTTCCTATGAATCAACCCATTTAAAACAGATAAAGCTCTTTTCCCGAACACACGAATTGTTAATCCAACACAATGTGCATAAAAGAAATAAACAAATCCTCCCAACATTCCATAGAATAATAATACCCATATATTCATAATTCTAATATTAGATACCATTGGTATCCATATTGAAACGCATAGTAAGATCATACTCATTAGAATAGCTCCTACTAAAGAATCTACAAAATTCTTAAGAACTCCTTCAAACTGAATTCCACATTTAATATTTAAAAAAATTAAACATAAGATAAATGATACTAAATATCCTGCAATACTAGCAGTAATTACTCCATAATAAGGAGGAAAATTCATCTGATAAAAAGCACTCATCAAACTCATATTTAATAAGATCTTTACTACTAATCCAGAAATTAAACTAATAAAAACAGCTTTCAATTCTTTTAATGCTTGAAGAGTACTAATCATCGCAGTAAATAATCCAACGAATAATCCAACAAAGATATAGTAACTAAGAACACTAGGTCCATATAAACTATCTCCATAGAATAACATCCAAATAGATTTAGACATTAAGCTAATACCAAGCGTTAAAGGAATTAATAAATAGAATAAAATATTAAGTGCCTGACATACTTTCTTTTCCATTTGAGCATGATCTTTCTTAACCAAACTTTCCGTAAGAGATGGAATTAAACTAACAATTACTCCTGTAGAAACAGCAAGCAATATCATATTAAATTTCTGAGACCAAGTAGATAGCATCGAATAAACAGTTTCTGCATCTCCTACAGAATAATTCGCAACATGAACGAGTCCTTTAACAACCGTAACCATATCTACATAATTATAAATTGATTTAAAAATATCAATTAAGATAAAAGGAATCGCATAATAGAATAATTTCACAAGAATCATCTTATCTGTAATCAAAGGTTCATTAACCGTTCTTGCTCTCTCATTAAATTTTCCTTTATTCTTAATTTTCTTAATGAACAAGTAAAGATAAGAACAGAATGCTCCTAACGTAGCACCAGCAAGAGCAATCGATACAGCAGTTGTTAAACTAAAATGAAATACTTTTAACGCAACAAAACTACCAAAGATAATAATAAGAACTCTTACAATTTGTTCAACAACTTGAGATATAGAAGGAGGGCTCATAAAACGATGTCCTTCAAAATAACCACGATAAATACTTAATAAAGGAACAATCAAAATAGCCGTACCAATAATACGAATAACCATCGTAACATCTTCCACTGTATTTCCACCAGTAACATCTCCTAGTACTGCCTTCGCAAGAAATGGTGCAAAGAACAAAATCACAAGGAAACAAATAAATCCTAATAAGAGAGACAATTTTTTTCCAATCGAAAAGACTCTCTTCTTCGCATCATAATATCCTAACGTTTGATACTCTGAAACTAACTTACTAATGGCTAAAGGAATTCCCGCAGAGGCAATCGACATAAAAACAGTATAGATCGTATAAGCATATCCATATAAAGCTCCACCCTGTTCTCCGATAATTGCATGAAAAGGAACTACGTATAAAATACCTAGTATCTTCGCAATGACAATCCCAAGAGTCGTAATAAAAGCACCCTTCACAAAAGAATTTTTACGCATAGTAATATCTTTCATAGTATCCTCCAATTATATTATATCAAATTCAACAAAAGAAAAGAAGTCCTTAAAAGACTTCTTAATTTCATGAATAAGTAACAATTCTTTCCATATTCCCTTGTGTCATAGTACCCACAACAACAGGCATAGAAGGATTCATTCCTGCAATCGTAGGACTAGGAACTGAGAAACTAGCACCTGGTACATAACTTCCAACATAATCATCTGCAACTGCCTCTCCTGTTAATGCATTACGATAATGAATCGTTAATGTATATAAAGGCGCATCAACCACATAAGGACTATTCATAGATCCGTCACCTGAAGAAAATTCTATATCTGGAACTAAAGAAATTACCGGACGAACTCCATATTTGGAATTCGTTGAAGATAAATATCCAAAAGGTGAACCTATACTTGAAGAAGATGATACAGTGAACATATGCATTCGACTCGATGTAGAATTAGAGTAAAATTGGTGAGGTGTCATTAACCAATACTCTTTTCCCGTTTTTAATAGATTATATCCTTCCAATCGAGCTTCAGAATATGTCAATAATCCAACTGGATTTGATAAATGTGCCTGAGGATTATTAGTACTGAATTGATCCAAAGTCCTTTCACATTTCAAAGAGGAACTTGCTCTAAAAGATAAATCTTTGTTAATAGTACCAGTATCTTCCCATGCCCCTTTACTAGAAACAACACGATCATTACAATAAATAGTGTCTTCAATGTAGGGAGAGTAAGACAACAGATTTCTTTGATACCATATATCAATTGATTTTTTTATAACAGAATCATATGAATTGGTAGTATCGCTTTGTAAAATCCTATCTAAAACTTCCTGAATATTATTTTTTCCTCTATGTAGTACATACCTAATACGTGATTCTTGCCCATTAAAAGTATAAAGTAAGAAGGCCGCATTTGCACAAGAAGTATTTTGATTGAGACAACTATAATGATGAGTGGACAATGCACTAGTTACATCAGAAACACCATAATCCCAAACACTAATAATATCTCCCTGCAATGAATAAGTACCATTTTCATATTTTACACTTTCAGCATACAAATAATTATGAAGATCAACGCCATAATAATAATAACTATAGGTAGAACTAGTATAAATATGTTTTAAATTATGGCAAGTAGGAGAAGTCCCATCACATACATATTTATTATTATTAATACTAGGAGACCTATCAAACCAATCTTCATACTTAAAACAGACTGCGTTCTGTAGTGTATAGGTATCATCATTATTTGCCACATAAGAATCTCCTATACACATAGAAACATTTAAATCTCCATTTTCCAGTAGTTTCGCATGTATATTAGAATTATCAACGTAATCCACATAATAGGCCGTAGTCGCAGAATTTTGATAACCAGATGGCAAAATATATTTTCCTTCTAATTGAGTATAATTGGAAGATAGATTGTAAATGGAACTTGGATTATGTAAAGTATATTTACCTGCAACAGTTTCACCATAATCTATAGTATCAGAATAATAATATTGTCCTGCATTATTTTTAGGAAAATACATATTATATAGCTGAAAAGACGCACCATTAACAGCATAAACCACATATTCAGCATTATATTGATATCCACTATATCCCAAAGAATTAGAATTATAATGGAATGATACAGTACCAATCTGGGAATAATGAGAATTCATATCAATAGAAATTACGTTATACACAGAATTATTATTCAAAGTATCAACAAAATAAATAGTAGAACAAGAATCACTCTGATTAGAAGACAAACAAGTATATTGTCCAAGTTTTATTTCTCCCGTTGTAATGGTACCATCCAAAACGAACAAACTACTATTGTTATCATAATAATAACTAGTTCCATAATAATAAGAACTGGATAAGGTTTTCGTAGTTAGTTCTGCATACCCCTCATGATTTCCTCTACTATCAAGACATTTTCCATTATCTACTTCCCCATTGTAAATCAACTTTACTCCACCGGTATCAGTAGTTCTTAATATCTTCCAACAATAATTACCAAAAATCACATTATTCATATCATTAATTGTAGTCGCATTAGAAGCAGAGGTAGGATTCCAATAATAAATATTCTTGGTAGAAAGAGAAGCATCGAAAGAATCTTGATGTTCTGAATTATATTTTAAAGCAAATTCTCCATTTTCTGCCTCACACTTTAAAACATTATATAGCTTAGAGTTTACCTTACAACTAACTTTTGATACACCGATATTCCCACCAATTGTAAGAGTGGTACTTAAAGTAGCATATCCAATTCCTATAAATAAAAA
The DNA here is from genome assembly GCA_947306705.1 of uncultured Caryophanales bacterium. Classification (GTDB taxonomy): domain Bacteria; phylum Bacillota_I; class Bacilli_A; order RF39; family UBA660; genus UBA3789. The sequence continues at coordinate 2,155 of CAMZHD010000044.1, read as the reverse complement.
TAGAAGGATAAAGCTTTGTATTAAGAAATTACGTTTACGGTTGTTTTTTTTGAATTTCCTACGAGCCATATTATCCCTCCTATCATAATCAACAGTATAACATATAATCAAAAAAAAAGTAAGCATGTCATGCTTACTAATTATTTGCTTGTTTAACTTTTTGAGTACCTGCTGGTGAAATTTGTTCTTCTGCTCTTTCTCTTTTAATACGATCCTCAATATCTAATTCGATAATAGAGTCACACACTTTATAACGATAGAAGGCTTTTATAGCACTAAGATCTCCATCTCCTATTGCTTGATTCATAGCAGTATGATACTCTGTTCTCTCACTTGCTTTAACATAGATAGGAGGAAGACCTGCATCTTCTAATAATCGATTAATAAAAGCACGTACCGTTCTTCCATTACCATCTGGGAATGGGTGAATCCAAATTAATTTAACTTTTAGTTCTACACACCAATCCAAGAAAGATAATAAATCATCCACATCTCCGAACTTTCTAACTTCTTTCGCTAAATCATGTAAAGCATCTACTTCAGGACTTAATGCATACATCTCTCTTCTTACCATAGAATAGTCACATAAATCTAGTCCAGTACCTGGTAAATAACGAGGTTCATTTCTATAAACTCCTGCATATTCAGGGAAAGGAGCATAAGTAAATAATTTTTTATTTAATTCATTTAAAGAATAAATACTAAAGTCATCTTCAAACTCTTGAGAATGAAGATAGTTATACATAACCCTTAAACCAGCAATTTCATTCTTCTCATGAATATCTTCTAGCTTGCTCTCGTTTCTAACATACTTTTGAATAAAAGATCTCTTCATTTTATTAAAATCAGCATCTGTTGGTTTTAATAAGTAATAAATACGGATCAATTTAGTAGGCCATTCTCCATTCCTTTCATATGATTTAGCTAGTTTCTTACGATCTTTATATCTCAAAAAAGCCTCTTGTAATAAGAATGGAATATTTAAACCATCTGATCCAAGCATATGAACTAATTGCCAATATTCTAATGAAGTAAATCTTTCAGGCAAAGGTAATTTTTTAATTTCTTTTGGCTTTACACCAGTTAAAGCTTCATCTCCAATAAATAATTCCATAATAACACCCCTAAATTGCGCTAATTATATCACAAAATAAAAAATTTGTCAAAAAATAAGAGGATTTCTCCTCTTATCTCACAACAATATTAACGATTTTACCCTTGATAACGATAACTTTAACAATCTCTTTTCCTTCGATATGTTTCATTACATTTTCACATTCCATAGCTTTATCTTTAATATCTTGTTCTTCATCATCTACGGAAATACGAATTGTACCACGTACTTTTCCATTGACTTGTACGGCGATGTCTTTAACATTTTCAATCGTCTTCTCTTCATTATAACGAGGCCATTCTCCTTCACAAATAGGACTATAACCAATTTGTTCATTTAATTCCTCTGTAATATGAGGAGCTGTTGGGTTTAATAATACTAATAATAAATGATAATCTTCTTTCGTAATAGAATCTAATTCATCATAAGCATTTGCAAGAATCATTAAACTAGAAATAACCGTATTATAACCCATATGAGTCATATCATATTCTACTTTCTTAATGGTCTTATTTTGTAGAACTTCTAATGATTCTGTAAATCCTTCTTGATCATTAACTTTATCTTTTAAACGAATAATCTTATCAATAAATCTTCTACATCCTCTTAAAGACTCTGTACTCCAAGGAGCATCCATTTGATAATCTCCCATGAACATTTCATATACACGTAAAGTATCTGCGCCATACTCATTTACAATATCATCTGGATTAATAACATTTCCTTTAGATTTACTCATTTTTTGATTATCTGATCCTAAGATCATACCATGAGAAACTCTTGTCCAAATCATTTCTTTATGAGGAACTAATCCAATATTATATAAGAATTGTACCCAGAATCTTGCATATAATAAGTGTCTTGCGGTATGTTCCATACCACCATTATACCAATCAACACGATTCCAGTATTTCATCGCATCCATAGAAGCAAATTCTTTGTCATTATGAGGATCCATAAAACGTAAGAAATACCAAGAAGATCCTGCCCAGTTAGGCATTGTATCGGTCTCTCTCTTAGCATCTCCACCACACTTTGGAC
>CAMZHD010000043.1 GCA_947306705.1 uncultured Caryophanales bacterium | reverse complement strand
ATGGTACTTAAGTGCTTATGAATATCTTTTAGAAGATACGATTTATTGTAATGATCGATCTCTTATTGATATAGGAGGATTAGATCCTAATAATCCAATTGGATCTCATTACATGTATATGAAGGAAGTAAATGCAACGACAGATCTTTCTTGTCCTAGAGTTGAGGATCAGTTTAGTGTTTCTAATAATGATGCTAAATTAAAACATAAGGTTGGACTGATGACGAGTCCCGAAATGAATTTATTAAATAATAATAATGCTAGAAAAACAGGTAAAGAATACTGGTTGATGTCTGGTGCTTCTGGTGCTTATTACTTAACTTATACCAGTACTTATGTAAAAAGTGTGGATGCGGATGGAAATGTTGCGACTACTCCAACTACAACAGAGAATGGTTTAAGACCCGCTATTTCTCTTGCGGCAGGAGCTGTTTATATTTCAGGAAATGGATCTATGGAATCTCCTTATATTGTTCGGGATAATTATAATTAAAGAAAGTGTTTCACTTTCTTTTTTTATGATATAATGATAGTGGTGAAAATAGAGGAGGGATACTATGGCTCGTAAGAGATTCAAGAAAAACAACCGTAAACGTAATTTCTTAATACAAAGCTTTATCCTTCTTTTCTTGTTTATTGGGATAGGGTATGCAACTTTAGAAGCAAGTCTTTTGGTAGAAGGGTCTTTAACAGTGAAAAAAAACTTACCGCCAACTTTTCCTAATTTATTAAAAGAAGAAACAGAAAAAGGTACTTTTGCTAGAAAAAGCACATCTGTAATTGATGATGCTTATGATAGTTCTCTTAATACAGAACCTATATATCAATGGTATTCTAATGTATATGCTAATAATAGTTTAATGCTTAATAAGGTGAATGTGATTTTTGCAAATCATTGTTGGCAAATGATAAGAACAACTTCTTCAGGCGGTATGAAATTGCTTTACAATGGAGAAGTTGTAGATGGAAAGTGTTTATCAGATAGACCTAATCATCCTGGTTATAGATTAGGGAGTACTCGATTATCAGCTTCTACTTATTTTGCCTCTGATTATGAATATGATTCTGATACGTCAACATTTAAATTAATTGGTGATGACATATCATTAGAAAATTGGAATTCAACTAATGCACCAAATTTAATTGGTAAATATACTTGTAACGGTACTTCTGAAGAATCTACATGTTCTACATTGTATATTATTAGAAATTACGCTTATAATTCAACTAATAATACAAATGCTGTTGTCTATACTATAAAAGATGATAACAATTATGCGGGAATTGGTTCGTTCGCATTAAACTCAGTAAGTTCTCCGCTTGCTGTCTTTAGTTATATGTATAATGAAACTTATCCATCTACTGACTATTTCCTCGAACAAAACATTCACTTGGATTCTCGAACAACCACTTATACTTTTTATCCTTTTTCAACTCAATCTATCAGTGATTATACTACATTGTGGTATGCTGATTCTTTAAGTTTTCATGATGGCTATTATGAGTTGGATAACCCATATCAGGTCAGTTCTGATGTGGATTATACAACTCTTTATGGGAAATATTTTGTAAAGCCTGTAAATGGGGCTTATCCTTCAAATATTTCAACTGTATATTACGCTGTTGGTGGTAAGTTTTCTACAATTAACCTTACTAATGGGAAATTGCTAAGCGACTATGAACCAGTTGTGTTAGCAGATAGCTATGTGGATAATGGTGATGGTACGTATACTCTTCAAAATACTACAAATGTATCAGCGATAGATTGGTTTGCTAATACTTATTCAGATAAATATTTTTGCTTAAATCGATTAGAAAATCCATGTACGGATATTCGCTTTTTTCATAAAACTCGAACGTTAGGAAATAAGCAATTTTATACTGTAAATCCTACTGAATATTATTATTATGGGACAGGTCATAATGGTTTACAACTAATTGATCCTGTTAAAATTCACAATGAAGATTTACTATTAAATTATTTAAACTATGATTCTAGAAGATTCTTTTGTTTATCGCACAATTCAACTTGTGAAAGTAACGATGATTTGGTCTTTGCTAATTTTAGTAATCTTGTAAATGCAAACTACGACGAAAGTATTTATTTTAAATATTTGAATAATTATTCTTTTGGAGGTTCTGTAACATGGGATGGAGAAAAATACCATCTTAACAATACGATTGGAATAGAAAATTATCAGAACACTACACTGACTTCTTCCCATCATTTTATATGTGAAAATTATCAAACGACATGTGAATCTGTTATTTATTTATATTATCAATTAGGTAGTAACGGACAATCAGGAGGAACAGGTCACTTTGAAGGTATTACGCTTCGAAATGGCGTTTCTTCTGCCTCAACAATAATATATGAAACATTACGACACAATGTAAAAGATTCCACATCCAAGCAGTTAATTGAATTATGGTATGAAAGGAATTTATTGGATTATACTCCTTATTTGGAAAATGTTATTTTTTATAATAATAAGAGTTTATCAACTTATGGTGGCTTTTCAAATTACTCTTCTTCCACGGATGGCATTAGATTCTATCCGACTTTTAGACATGGTGGAAGTGTTAACTCTATAGTTATTAATAATAACCTTCCAGATGAATATTCATATAGTGTTGATAATCCACTCGCACCTTTAAAATATTCTATTGGTTTACCAACTAAAGTAGATATTTCTTTTATGCCTAATACTATTAAGTCTCCGCAATACATGTTAACTGCAGATCCATGGGACTATAATAATCAACCAAGAATAATAGTTTCTAAAGGATCATCAGATTATGCAGTTAATACAGATGTTGCTACCTATATTGTAAGACCGGTTATTTCTCTTAAGTCAACGGTTCAGTATTCTTCTGGAGATGGTAGTATGGAAAATCCGTATATTGCTGTTACAGATTAAAAGAAAGCAAAGTTGCTTTCTTTTTTATGAATAGAATATCTATAGATTTTTTGATTTTTGTTTGATAAAATAAATAAAGGTGATGTTTATGAGTAAGTATATTAAATCTCCTTGGAGAAAGTTTTATGGAGAAGAGAAGGACCATTTAGAGTATCCTGATTTTTCTGCTTATAAATTAATTGAATATACTGCGAGTAAACATTTAAATAATATTAGTTATAACTATTATGGAAATAAAAAGACTTATCATGAATTTTTAAAACAAATTGATGAAGTTGCGAGAAGTTTAAAAGCACTAGGAGTTAAACACAAAGATGTAATCTCTATTTGTATGCCGAATACTCCAGAGGGAATTATTTCTTTTTATGCAGCCAATAAAATAGGGGCAGTTGCTTCTATGATTCATCCGTTGTCTGCTGAAAATGAAATTAAACATTATCTTACAATTTCTAAGTCTGAATGGCTAATTACGATTGATTTTGCCTTAGAAAAGATTGGTCACATTATTGATGATACAAAAGTCAAAAAAGTGATTTCTGTTAGTGTTAGTGAATCTATGCCACCTCTTATTAAATCTATTTATACAGCTTCTAATACGACTACTAATATTTCTAAAGTGATTAAAGCAATAAATCCTATGACGTATCTAAATAATGATAATCATGTTTTCCATGAAAATAGAATGAATTGGAAAGATTTTCTTCGTTTAGGAAAAGATTATACAAAAGAAATTGATGATGAGTTCAAAGGAAAAGATATTGCGGCTATCCTTTATTCTGGAGGTACTACGGGTACTCCTAAGGGAGTTATTTTAACAAATTTAAATTTAAATGCCTCAGCGATGCAGAACTTTGAACATGTTGCTTGTCTAAGAGATAAAGATAAAGTTCTTGCGATAATGCCAATCTTTCATGGATTTGGATTATCTGTTTGTATTCATTGTGTTCAATATTTTGGAGGTACTAGTATTTTACTTCCACAATTTAATGCGAGAACTTTTGATAAGATTATGAAAAAGTATGAACCAAATGTAGTAGTAGGAGTTCCTACTTTATTTGAAGCTATGCTTGGAAATAAAAACTTTAATCATATGAATTTATCGTATTTAACTTGTGTTATTTCAGGAGGAGATACGTTATCCACTGATTTAAAGGCTCGATTTGATGAATGGCTAGAAAAACATCAGTCTCCTACAACAATTCGTGAAGGATATGGATTAACTGAATGTTGTGCAGCCTCTTGTTTTACCCCTCTTCATTATTATCGTCCAGGTAGTATTGGTATTCCTTATCCAGATACTTATTATAAGATTGTAGAAGAAGGAACAGAAAAAGAATTACCTTATGGAATGAGTGGAGAAATTGTGATTCATGGGCCTACTGTTATGAAAGGATATATTCGTAATCATAAGGAGACAAAACAGACTTTAAAAAGACATCGTGATGGACGTGTGTGGCTTCATACTGGTGATGAAGGTATGATGGATAAAGATGGATTTGTTTACTTTAAAGGAAGATTAAAGAGAATGATTATTACTTCTGGTTATTGTGTTTATCCAAATAATATTGAAAACGTAATTGATTCTCATCCAGAAGTAAAAATGTCTTGTGTGATTGGAATTCCTCATCCATATAAAGTTACGGTTGCGAAAGCATTTGTTGTATTAAATGATCCTTCTCATGAATCAGAAGAAGTCTTAAATTCTATTAAAGAATTAGTAGAGAAGAATCTTGCTAGATTCTCTTGGCCTTATGAATATGAATTTAGAAATGAACTTCCAAAAACGTTAGTAGGTAAGATTGCTTATAATGTATTAATTCATGAAGAAGAGATGAAGAAGAAAGATAAGAAGTTTGAAGTAGAAGAACTTCTTGAACAAGTGGAAGATGAATCTCGTGGAGATGAATTATTAGAGCATTTAGATAATAAAGAATAAGAGAATCGATTGATTCTCTTATTTATTTTTGCTATAATCAGAATAGTAGGAGGGATAGAATGAAACATAGATATACAAAGAATAAAAGAAAATATTTATATATGTTTTTAGTATTACTTCTATTTTCTTTAATGATAGGGTATGCTTTTCTTACGACCAATTTATCTATCAATGGTATCTCTAACGTTGTTCATTCCAGTTGGGATATTCATTTTGAAAACATAGTGATTCAGCCAAATAGTGTTTCTCTTTTGGATGGAGATTCGGCAGCACATTTAACTTCTACTACGAGTGTATCTTATACAGTAACTCTTTCAAAGCCAGGAGACTTTTATGATTTTACTGTTGATGTAAAAAATGATGGTACGATAGATGCGATGATTGAATCTGTTTCTAGTAAAATGAATGGAGTAGAGATTGTTTCTCTTCCTGCTTATCTTGAGTATTCGGTTACTTATGGTAGAAATGCTCCGATTGAAGCTCATCAATTATTAAGTGCAGGAGATAAGGTTACCTATTATGTTCATGTTGGATATAAAGAGGATATTAATCCTTCTGATTTACCAAGTGAAAATGTAACGAATATTTTTCATTTTGAAGTTGTTTATGTACAAGCGGATGACAGTGCCGTTGAGTATTGTCATGGAACCGTTCCAACCCCAACCTTGACAACTGGATTAATTCCGGTATCGATTGCTGATAACGGAGTTGTTACGGCTATTTCTAAAAACAATGAAAATTGGTATGACTATTGTGGTAAACAATGGGCAAATGCTGTTTTAGTTACGGAAACGAATCGTAGTACTTATCAAAATATTGCTGATGGTAATGGTGTCGATACTGTGATTCCAAGTGAAGAAATTCTTGCTTATTTTGTATGGATACCAAGATATCGATATGCTATTCCAAAAGAACCTAAGTGTAGTACTATTTCTGGAGTGAATTATGAACAGCATGGCAGTTGTTATGATCCTGTATATGTAAGATGTGGTGATATTCAAGATGTTGAACCAGATAGTGGAGAGTATTATGAATGCTATCGTTTTGGACTATCCGATGCAGAAAGAGATCTTTTAGTAAATTGGTTAGTTGATATTGAATATTATGGAACTTATGAAGAGGCTCTTGATGCTTATAATAGGTATTTAGAAAATGATAATGCGGCGGAGCTTGTGGAATGGTATAATAACGATAATGATCCCGATTTAGAAATCATTCCTATTTTTTATCCAGATAATATGCATGATACGGGAGAAGTTGAGTATAATCCAAATAATACCGTTAATGTTGCCAGACCTATTAATATTGTTTTTGAAAATTCTAGTAAACCTTTAAGTACAGGTACTGGTATTGGAACTAGTTATTATACCCATCCGGCTTTCAGTTTTGATAATAAAAAGTTAGAGGGACTTTGGGTAGGTAAATTCCAAACAACTGGTACAAGCAGCATTCCAACCATCTTGCCAAATAGTTCTGCTTTGGTAAACCTAGCTGCTACGGATGTCGGTCAATTTAATGTTTCTTTAAAATTTGTTGGAGGTACATTTAATACCAATAATAATAATACTGTTACGATTTCTGGCAGTGATTATTATGGGCTTCCTTCTACAGCAGATTCTCATATGATGAAGAATCGAGATTGGGGAGCTGCTATCTATCTTTCTCATTCTATTTACGGAATTAATGGACAATTAAAAAAGAATACTGGTAATGCCACTGGTTGTGGTGGAAGAACTAATTCCTCTTGTGATATTTCTTTTGGAAGTGCATCTTATTATCCACAATCTACGACCGGGAATATCACTGGAATCTTTGATATGTCCAGTAGTATTAGAGAAAGTGTTAACGTTTATTTTGCTAAACCAAGTACTTTTATGAGAATTCCCATTCGCTATTATGATTCTTATAACTCAGCTTATATTAACAATGGTCCTAATAATCTTGCTATGTGTACTATAGGTACATGTGGAGGACACGCTTTATATGAAACGGCTAGTTGGTATGATACGGATGATAGTTTCTTTGATTATAGTAATATTCATTTAACTCGTTCAGAAGGTTTTGGTTTTCGTGCTACTACAAGATCTGCTAATTCTGGTTTGACCTTTAGAACTTCATTGGTTGTTTATTAAAATCTCAAGGTGACTTGAGATTTTTTTGTTGAAATTATGTTCGATTTATTGATATTTGAGGATAATTCCTTTATAATGAATATGGAGATGATTCGATGTACGATTATATAAAAGGAATAGTTACAGGTATTAAAAATAATGCCATTGTTTTAGATAATAGTGGAGTAGGATACTTAGTTTATGTATCCAATCCTTATTCTTTTGAATTAGGAGTAGAATACAAAGTATTTGTTTATCAACAAGTACAAGAAGATGGACATTTCTTATATGGATTTAAAACGGCTGAAGAAAAAGAATTATTCTTGAAATTAATTAGTGTTAAGGGTCTTGGATGTAAGATGGCTCTTCCTATTTTAGCGGTTGGTTCTATTGACGGAATTATGGATGCGATTGAAAGAGAAAATATTTTATATTTAAAGAAGTTTCCTAAAATTGGAGATAAACTAGCAAAACAAATGATTTTAGATTTAAAAGGAAAATTAGGATATGTTGGTACTGGTTTATCTGTTGAAGAAGTAGAGGCTGAAAATGAATTAGTAGAAGTATTAGTTGGGTTGGGTTATAAAGATAAGGAAGTTAAAGCAATTCTTCCAAAAGTAGATTCTTCTTTAACAATAGAAGAACAAGTAAAAGAAGCTTTACGTTTATTATTAAAAGGATAATGGAAAAGAAAGTTTTATCTCTTAGAGAATATCGAGTAGGGCAAGTAATGGCCATTGCTGAAAAGGTGATGGATCAATTAGACGAATTTGATGAGACACCTGTATGGGTGACTATGAAAGAAATCAATGTGATACTAGAAGAGTTCTATCGATATTATCAAAAAAGACATATTGAACATGCATTTATTGAATGTATAGGTGGACATTTCTATGATATGGGAATCGATGCAATGAAGTATGATCATCCTTTTGATTTAGAATTTGTTTTAGGAGAATTACGTCTATATGAATTATTGGATTCTCCTTTAGCGGTTCATCCTCGTGAAACAAAACGAATTATTAAAGTGATTCAAAAAAAACTAACGTGGAGGTAGTATGAAAGAAGAAAGTGTATTAAAAAATTATGAATTAGAAGATGACTCTGTTTTAGATAATACCATTCGTCCTGAAACAATTGATGAATATATTGGACAGACGGATGTTAAAGAGAATATCAGAGTCTTTGTACAAGCAGCAAAAATGCGTCATGAGCCACTTGATCATGTTTTATTATATGGTCCTCCTGGTCTTGGTAAAACAACTCTTGCTTTTATTATTGCACATGAGTTGGGATCTAATATTAAAACTGCCTCTGGTCCTAGTATTGAGAAGAGTGGAGATTTAGCTGCGATTCTTTCTACTTTGGAACCAGGAGATGTATTATTTATTGATGAGATTCATAGAATGCCTCGTTATATTGAAGAAATCTTATATCCAGCGATGGAAGACTTTTCTTTAGATATTATTGTTGGTAGTGAAGGAAACAGTCGTAATATTAAGATTGATTTACCTCCTTTTACATTAGTAGGAGCAACGACTCGAGCAGGAGATTTATCTTCTCCTTTAAGAGATCGTTTTGGAATTATTAATAAGTTACAATACTATACGGTAGAAGAGTTAACGGATATTGTAAAAAGAACGGCTAGAGTCTTAGAAGTAGAAATTGATGAAGATGCTGCGGTTGAACTTGCGAAGAGAAGTAGAGGAACTCCTAGAATTGCGAATCGTTTATTTAAAAGAGTTCGAGACTTCGCTATGGTAGATGGGGATGGAGTGATTACTCTTGCGATTACCAAAAAAGCATTAGATCGATTAAAAGTAGATGAAATGGGTCTTGATAATACGGATAGAGATTTATTGAAAGCAATCATTACAAAATTTAATGGTGGACCTGTTGGAGTAGAAGCTTTATCTAGTTCGATTGGAGAAGAAGTTACGACGATTGAAGACGTATATGAACCATTCTTATTACAACATGGACTATTAAAAAGAACTTCTCGTGGGAGAGTGGCAACGGATAAAGCATATGAACTATTAGGATATGAAAAGCAAGGGAAAAATGGACAATTGTCTTTTCCTTTAGAATAGTGTATAATAAGACAAGTTTAGCACTGATATTTCAGTGCTTTTGATTGGAGGAATAATATGACGACAGATGACTTTGATTATGATTTACCTGAAGAGTTAATTGCACAAACTCCTCTTGCGGTAAGAGATTCTTCACGATTAATGGTATTAGATAAAAATACAGGAGAAATAGAACACAAAGTGTTCCATGATATTATTGATTATTTAGAACCAGGAGATACTTTAGTGTTGAATGATACAAAAGTATTACCTGCACGATTAATAGGCGTAAAAGAAGATACAGGTGCTGTGATTGAAATTCTTCTGTTAAAGAATCTAGAAAAAGATAATTGGGAATGTTTAGTAAAACCAGCTAGACGTGTCAAAGTAGGTACCATTGTTTCTTTTGGAAATGGAGAATTAAAAGCGAAGTGTATTGGTGAGTATGAAGAAGGTATTCGTCATTTCACATTACTTTATGATGGTATATTGCTAGAAATATTAGAAAAACTAGGTACAATGCCACTTCCTCCTTATATTCATGAAAAATTAAAAGATCAAAATCGTTATCAAACAGTATATGCAAAAGAAGTAGGAAGTGCTGCTGCTCCTACTGCGGGACTTCACTTTACGAAAGAATTATTAAAAAGAATAGAAGATAAAGGAGTTCATATTGCTTTTATCACATTACATGTAGGACTTGGTACTTTTCGACCAGTTAGTGTTTCTAATGTAGAAGAACATGAAATGCATAGTGAATTCTATTCTATGAAAAAAGAAGTTGCTGATTTATTAAATGAAACTCGTAAGAATCATCATCGTATTATTTCTGTTGGAACGACTAGTACTCGTACTTTGGAAACGATTATGTCTGAACATGATCATTTTGTAGAATGTTCTGGATGGACTAAGATTTTCATTTATCCTGGATATACTTTTAAAGGGATTGATGCATTGATTACAAACTTTCATTTACCAAAGTCTACTTTAGTCATGTTAGTTAGTGCTCTTGCAGGTAGAGAAAATATTTTAAATGCTTATAAAATTGCTGTAGAGGAGAAGTATCGATTCTTTTCCTTCGGAGATGCAATGTTTATTCACTAAGTGACATTGACAAATGTCACTTTTTTTGTTATAATAGCACATGTTTTTAGGGGGAATAGAAATGGAATTAGTTACTGAACAAGTTAAATATTTAAGAGAAAGAAGAAAAGAATTACAAGATCGATATGATGAATATACTCATCAAGTATCAGAAAGACGTGATAGAGATAGTATCAATGAATCTACACCTTTTTATGCAGATTATGAAGAAACCCTTCAACATCAAAAAGATTTGGCAGAGTTAGATTTAATTGATGATACTTTAGCAAGAACTCCATATAAAGTTGATAGAAATTTTGACTTTATCGATATTGGAACTGCTTTCTATATACCTGGAGATGAAGATGAGTCTGAGAGAGAAAGATATACATTAGTTGAATCTAATGCTGCTATGCGTTTACAACGTTCAAATCTTATGTCTTTAAACAGTCCAATTGGACAAGCTGTTGTTGGTCATAAGGATGGAGACACTGTTTCTTATATGGTTAATGGAAGAAAAATTGAAATGACAATTTTAGAGATTGATCGTGTAAGAGAACATTATGCTCATTATATTTGTGAAAATCCTTATAAGAAAAGAGTATGTAAACCTGCTTCTAGAGAGTTAGGAAGATTAAAAACTAATGATCCAGAAGGATATCAAGAAAGACATAGAATTACTCCAAGTCAAAAAATTATCGTTTTAGAAGAATTAGCTAAGTTGAATGGTTCTTCTGTACGTTGTAAAGAACTAGAAAGACTTGTAGACCAAGATTATGCTAGTTATCCTACTGATTCTACCATTGGAGTTGGTTCTCAAGTAAAAATTAAGTTAACAGATGAAAATGGAGTAGCTACTGTTATGAATTTTGAATATATTAATCAAGCAGTATCATATGAACTAGAAGATCATTATGTTGAAAGAATTTCAACTTTAGGACATGTACTTTATGGATTAAAAGCAGGAGATCGTTTCTGGGTACCAAGAACGAATCAAAAATATCTTCGTGGAGAAGTGTTATCTGTTGATAATCCTACTTCTATTTATAGTCAAAGAGTTAGATAATAACTCTTTTTTTCTTGTGAAAAAGAGGATAGTACGTTATAATGAGAAGGAATTGGACGTGAGTTTATGAAAATAAAATATACGCTTTTAAAAGAAGAAAAAAATACAAAAGCAAGACTTGGTAAAATAGAGACCAATTATGGGACTTTTGAAACTCCTATGTTTATGCCGGTTGGAACCCAAGCAACTGTTAAGACTTTATCTCCAGAAGAATTAAAGGACGTTCATAGTGGCATTATCTTAGCAAATACATTTCATTTATGGTTAAGACCTGGAGAAGATATCGTTGATAAAGCAGGAGGACTTCATCAATTTATGAATTGGGATGGTCCTATTCTTACGGATTCTGGAGGATTCCAAGTTTTTTCTTTAGCAAAACCAAAGGATATTACAGAAGAAGGAGTTCATTTTAAAAATATTTATAATGGAGATCCTTTATTATTAACTCCTGAAAAATCTATTGAAATTCAAAATAAACTTGATAGTGATATTGCGATGAGTTTTGATGAATGTGTAGGCTTTCCTCATACTCGTAAATATGTAGAAGAGAGTGTTGAGAGAACTCTTCGTTGGGCAGAGAGAGGAAAAAAAGTATTCAACAATGAAAGACAATCTTTGTTTGGAATTGTACAAGGAGCAGAATTTGAAGATTTAAGAAAACATTGTGTAGAAGAACTTGTGAAAATGGATTTTGATGGATACAGTATTGGAGGAACTGCTGTTGGAGAACCAAAAGACTTACAATATTTACAAGTAGAGTATTCTTGTAAGTATTTACCAAAAGATAAAGTTCGTTACTTAATGGGAGTAGGGGATCCTATTGACATTGTAGAAAATGTTATCCGAGGAGTAGATATTTTTGATTGTGTTTCTCCTACAAGACTCGCAAGACATGGTCATTTTATGACGATGCATGGAAAATTTAATGTGAAAAATGCTGAGTTTAAAGAAGATTTTACTCCGATTGATTCTGAATGCGACTGTTACTGTTGTAAACATTATACGAAGGCTTATGTTCATCATTTGATTCGTGCAGAAGAAACGTTTGGACAAAGACTTTTATCGATTCATAATATTCGTTTTTTAATACGATTAACGGAAGAATTACGAGAAGCTATTAAAGAAGATAGAATTTTAGAATATAGAGATCAATTTATTGAAAAATATTATGGAAAAAAATAGAGTATGAAAATACTCTTTTTTTATGAAATTACAAAAATTGTGTTTCAAAAATCTTGTGCATATGTTAGAATAGTACATAGAGTAGGATGAAAGGGATTGATGTTGATGTTTGGACACAAAAATGAACAAGACTTACAACCAGTACAAGAACAAGCTCAAGCACCAGTAGAAGTATTGGATGCAGCACCAGTGGCTGAAAATGTCAACATTTCTGTTGGAGCAGCACAGGCTCCTGTTGCGGATTCTTCTGTTGCAGGGGTACAAGTAATTCCTCAACAAAACGTTATTTCTCCGGAAGCAGTTGCACAAGTAGCTCCTGCCCCAGTAGAGGTAGCAGTGGATCCTCAATCTTTGGTTTCTGTAACCCCAGATATGAATGCAGAACAGCCTGTAGAACAAACTGTTAACTATGGTAATATTATGCCAGGGTCTGAAGGGGCAGCTCAACCAGATATTACATTACCAGATACTCCATCTGTTCTTACTGAGAAAGATGGAAAAGTCAAGAGACCTACTTATGATTATCGTTATACGATTATCAATGCGGTTGGTAAAAAAGAACAAGGTACTTTTGAAGCAGAAAGCGAAAACGATGTTCGTAACTTCTTATTATCTCAAGATTATCAAGTTGTTGAGATTAAAGAGAGAAGTAAATTCGATATTGATATTGGTACTTCTAAATTTAGTGCTAATGATTTATCATTCTGCTTAACTCAGTTATCTACGTATTTGAAAGCAGGTATTCCTCTAGCAGATTCTGTTAGAATCCTTGCAAAACAAACTTCTAAACCAGGACTTAAAAAAGCATTTAACCAATTAGTTTATCAATTACTAAAAGGAGAAAGCTTATCGGATGCTATGGATATGCAAGGAACTGTTTTCCCTAAATTATTAATAAACATGGTAAAGACTGCTGAAATGACAGGAGATTTGCCATCTATTCTAGATGATATGTCTGAGTATTATACTTCTATGGACCAAACAAAGAAACAAATGAAATCTGCTATGACATATCCGATTGTTGTTTTAACCATTGCCTTTGGAGTTTTGATTTTCATGCTTACTTACTTAGTTCCTCAATTCTCTACGATGTTTGAAGACAATGGAGCTACTCTTCCAGCCTTAACATTATTTATCTTAAAGGCCAGTGATTTTATTAAAACAAAATGGTATATTCTTTTAATTATTATATTGATTATTGTATTTGTTTTTTATCAGTTATATACAAAGATTCAAAAATTTAGACAGAACGTTCAGATTCTTTTGATGCATTTACCAGTTATTAAAGATATTATTATTTATAATGAAATTGCGAACTTTACAAAAACTTTTGCATCTTTATTAAACCATGGTGTATTTATTACAGATAGTATGGAAATTCTTTCTAAGATTACAAATAATGAAGTTTATAAGAGAATCATTAATACAACTCTTGAGAACTTAGGAAAAGGAGATTCTATTTCTTCTGCTTTTAAAGGGGAATGGGCTATTCCAATTGTTGCATATGAAATGATTGTTACTGGTGAAACTACTGGTCAATTAGGACAAATGATGGAAAAAGTTGCAGGTCACTTCCAAGTACTTCATAAGAATGTTATTAATCAGATGAAAAGTTTGGTTGAACCATTATTAATGGTATTCTTAGCTATTGTTGTTGGTATTATTTTACTTTCAATTATTCAACCAATGTTCTCAATTTATAGTCAGATTAAGTAGGAGGTAATTTTATATGAATATTTTATATTTAATTATCTTTTTTCTTTTCGGATTATTTATGGGTTCATTCTTCACAGTAATTGGATTAAGATTACCTAGACATGAGAATTTTATAACTAATAGAAGTTATTGTGACAGTTGTAAACATGAGTTATCTTTTCTAGATATGATTCCTATATTTTCTTA
>CAMZHD010000042.1 GCA_947306705.1 uncultured Caryophanales bacterium | reverse complement strand
TTCCTTTTTTTATGATAAATTGAATATATATGTATAACACCAATCTACTAATTAAGATTAGTTGTATTTGTAAAATCCTTCCCCGGATGATTTCCCTAATTTACCTTCCTCAATATATTGATTTAACATGTTTAACATTCCCTTGTAATTATAAGGTAACATCATTTTCCTTAATAATGGACTCATTAATCCAGGAACTTTTTGGTATTGTTCAACTATATTTTTGGCAGTTGTTAATCCTACAGTATCAATAATCTCAAATGGTCCTTTTGGTGCACCAGTACCTCTTTTCCATGCAGTATCAATACTTTTAGCATCAGATATTCCATTCGTTAATAAATCCATACCGCTTAACAAGAATGGTACCAACATAGAATTTAATAGATATCCAGATTTTTCCTTTAATACAGGAAGTGGTAACATGCGAATACTGGTAGCAAATTCCATAATTTCATCAAAATACTTTTTATCAGTTTCATCATGAGCCATTACCTCAGCTGTATTTTTAATCCATATTGTATTTGCAAAATGAAGAGATAAATATTTTTCTGGTCTTCCTGTATACTTGGCAAATGTAGATGGTAATAGAGTAGAAGAGTTTGTTACAAGAACGGTTTTATCTTCTAAAAAGGGAGCCAATGTTTGATAGAATTGAATCTTTTCATCTTTAATTTCAGCCATGGATTCGATGACTAAATCAGCATCTTTCATAGCTTCTTTCATATCAACTTCTAATCGAATACTATTGTAAGCTCTTTCTACTTTTTCTAAACATTCTTCCTTATTAAAATGTTCAATATCCGCAATTCCCCTTGCCCAATTATTTTCATCTTGAGGATTTAGGGATTCAATTGTTTCAATATAATTCTTTTTTAATGCATCTAGTTTTGGCTGTGTTCTTGTTTTACTATCTTCACTTCTTAACCATATGGTTACATCATATCCAATAAGCAGATTGAAAAGCAATTTGACTTCCTAAGACACCGCCACCCGCAACGACTATTTTCTTATAATTCATATGATTCTCCTTATCTATATTTATATATACTATTATACCAAATAATAACAAAAAAAAGAATCTTTAAAAAAGACTCTTTTATTTCAAACTGGGGCGTCGTGTGAGAATCGAACTCACGCATACTAGTGCCACAAACTAGCGTGTTAACCACTTCACCAACGGCGCCATTTCTAAAACACAAGTATATTTTATCAAAAAACTTCCATTTTGACAAGTATTATTTCAAGGAATTATTGTTTGACAACACAAAATGGTTGACAGAATAACGTTTATAGTGTATGATGGTATCAAGTCGAGTGAGTATGCATAAGGAAACGAGCTGCATAGAGAGTTAATCTTACACGTTAATACGGAGTCACTACTAGTTATTAGTAGTGCCCGTATTTTTTTGTTTACTCGACAAGTTTTCATAGATTAGTGAGTATGTATAAGGAAACGAGCTACATAGGGATAAAAATCTTACACGTCAAGCACGGAGTCACATTTGTAAAGATGATTTTTCGTGCTTTTTATTATGAAGAAAATTTATTATAATAGTTTTGATGATAGAAAATCTATGAAAACAAAAATATAAAGAAAGGAGTGATTAGTTTGGCAGTAATTACCGTTGATAATTTATCAAAGAATTTTAAAGTAAAAATCAAAGAAAAAGGATTTAAAGGTAGTTTAAAATCAATTGTAAAACCAAATTATAAGATCATCAAAGCTGTTAAAGACATTTCTTTTTCAATTGAAAAAGGAGAGATGGTAGCTTTCATTGGACCAAATGGTGCTGGTAAATCTACGTCTATTAAAATGATGACGGGAATTTTATACCCTGATAGTGGAGACATTAATATCTTAGGATTAAACCCAAAGAAAGATCGTAAGAAATTAGCGTATGAGATTGGTTGCGTCTTTGGACAAAAAGAACAGTTATGGACTCATTTGACTCCCTATGACAACTTTAAGTTCTTCGGAGCCATCTATGATCTTCCTGATTCTCAAGTTGAGAAAAAAATAAAGGAGTTCATAGAATTATTTGAGCTAGAAGAGTTTATCAACACACCAGTTCGTAACTTGAGTTTAGGTCAAAGAATTCGTTGTGAAATAGTAGCTTCTTTAATACATGAACCTAAAATACTATTTTTAGATGAACCAACAATTGGATTGGATCCTGTAGTTAAAGAGAATATTCGTGTATTAATTAAACGAATGAATAAAGAGTATAAAACAACCGTAGTATTAACTTCTCATGATGTATCTGACATAGAAAAACTATGTAAGAGAGTAATCATCGTAAACAAAGGACAAATTGTTTTAGATGATTCTATGGAGAATTTAAAATATCATTATTTAAATAAAAAGATTGTAGAAGCCAAAATGAAAGAACCAGTAAACTTAGAAGATGAAGAGGGTATAACCATTCTAAAAGATAAAGGTTACAATCTTAAGATGGAAGTAGATACTAAGAAGAAAAGTATTGCAGATGCCATTAAATTATTAAATCCAGATAATATTATTGATATTAATATTTCAAATATTCCTCTAGAACAAATCATCAGTAGTATTTACAAAGATGGTGAAAAAGAATGAGAAAATATTTCTATATATTAAAATCAGAATGTATGTCAAACTTACAATATGCATTTGATATTTTAGTAGGATTTATTAGTTACTGTATCTTAATATTTATATTCTTAAATCTATGGAAATATATCTATCAAGATCCAAATGAATTAATTAATGGTTACAGTATGAATCAAATGATTTGGTACGTTATTGTAACTGAAATTCTATGGATGAGTTTAGGTGGAAGAAAATTATGTAAAAAGATTTGTAATGATGTTAAGTCTGGTAACATTGCCTACAATATTAATAAACCATATAACTATGTAGAATATGCATTATTCAATCATATGGGATTGGTTATCATTCGATTTGTATTAGTAGGATTATTAGGATTAATCTTAGGATTACTATTCTTAAGAATGTTCCCAGAATTAACACTTTTAGAAGGATTAGCCGTATTATTTTCTTGCTTACTCGCAACGATTATTAATATCTTCTTAGTCATTTCGATTGGTTTAATATCCTTTTTCATTGAAGATGCAAATCCATTCTTTTGGGTATATTCTAAAATGATTTTAGTAGTTGGAACCATATTTCCAATTGAATATTTTCCACAAGCATTACAACCTATCATAAAGTTTAGTCCAATCTATGTTGTTAGTTATGGACCTGCAAAATTATTTGTAGATTTTTCTTTCATGAATTGGGTTAATATTACCATTGCACAGTTTATCTATTTAGGAATTGCTTTCCTAATTTGTCATGGAATCTATTATAAGGGGGTGAAAAAACTAAATGTTAATGGCGGTTAAAAATCAAATTAAAGTAGCTTGATTATCAATCAAATATGCATTACAAAGAGAAATGTTAAATAAAGTAACATTCTTTTCAAATATTATATTTATGATATTAAATAACGCTTGTTTTATTATTCAATGGGTCATTATTTATTCCTTAAAAAATAATGTAGGTGGATATTCTTTTAAACAAATACTATTGTTGTGGGGAATTGCGGCTGGTACATTTGGAGTTGCTCACTTCTTCTTTAAAGAAGCCTTTGATTTAAGTGATACAATCAATACAGGAAAATTAGATGCTTACTTAATTCAACCAAAAAATGTTTTAATTTCTTCTATCACGAGTAGTGTAGAAGTATCTTGTATCGGGGATATGATTTATGGTTGGATTATGTTATTCCTATATGGATTTAGTATCAAGAATGCATTACTATTCTTATTCTTTTCCATTACAGGTGGACTTATAATCGCCAGCTTAGCAGTTATTTTTGGATCCCTTAGTTTCTGGTTTGGAAGAGTTGAAATTGTTGCGAATACAATTAACAACTTAATGACAACGTTCGCAACCTATCCAGAAGGTATTTTTAAAGGATTTGTAAAGGTTTTATTTTATACACTTTTACCTATTGGATTTGTAAACTATATTCCAATCAATCTTTTGAAAGAATTTAGTCTTCTTCAATTTGGAATTGTTGTTTTCATAACAATCCTATTTATAGCGTTAGCATTCTTCTTATTCTATAAAGGATTAAAACGCTATAGTAGTAGTAACTTAATGAATGCGAGAGTATAAATATGAATGAATTTGAGATGAGATTGTTTTATTATCTACCAATTATAGGAAGAGATAAATCCTCCCTATGTTTTCAATCGGATTCTTACTGGATTGGTAGAAATGATCCAAAATACCCAACTTGGGTATGGGCAAAAAAATCAATTTCAAAAGAGAAACTACAAGAGTTAAAAACAATCATAGAAGAACACTACTTAGAGCCAGGAGAAAATAAGTTTACTAGTTCCAAAGAAATCTATGAAGAATTCTCTAAATCTTTCAAAACCAATCATTATTTTGAAATGGGATATTTAGAATGTAAAGAATTAAAGGAAGTTCCTCTTCAAGAGGGTTTTATGGATAAACCAAAGTATAGTGATATCACAACTCTTGCGAAGTATTGGAAAGAGAGTTGTGAAGAACTTCCAACAGAAAGAAATATATCGCAAGAAGATGCTTTAAAAGAAGTAGAAGAGTGGATGAAGGAAGATAATTTCTATGTCTGGAGAAGTAAGACGGGAAAGATTGTTTCAATGGCAAGTTTTGAGATAGAATCTTCTACCGCAAAAATAAGTCATGTATTTACTTCTCGAGAGAAAAGAGGAAAAGGATATTGTAAAAGTCTCATTCATGAGTTAACAAAAAACTTATTAGAAAAAGGATATATCCCAATGCTTTATACAGATTATCAGTATCCTGCTTCCAATCAAGCCTATAAGAAAGTTGGATTT
This sequence comes from uncultured Caryophanales bacterium, assembly GCA_947306705.1. Classification (GTDB taxonomy): domain Bacteria; phylum Bacillota_I; class Bacilli_A; order RF39; family UBA660; genus UBA3789. The sequence continues at coordinate 9,469 of CAMZHD010000042.1, read as the reverse complement.
CAAGAAAAAGGAATGTTAATTAACTATACAATTGAAAAAGAAAGAGTGTAAGATAAAAAATACAAGAAAGAGTAGATTTTCTACTCTTTTTGTGATATAATATGAGAACGGAAGTGATACTATGGAGTTAACAAATTATACAATTGCTGCCATACAAAACAATCCAGTTAGATTAGAAGAGGTTTTAGGTACCATTCAAGATAGTGAAATGAATATTCTTGTTGAGAATTGTCAAGGAACTGTAAGATTAGGAAACAGAACTATCAATAGAGATTTTGGAACTGTTCTATACAGTGAAGATAAAGATCTAATGGCACTATTTATGAGACAAGGTAGACCTACCGCAAAAGAATTAGAAAGAATGCTTCTTGATCGAAAAATACGTTTTCATGAAGTTTCTTTACTAAGAAATATAGGAAATCCTGTCGATGAATTAGGAGATAAAGAAATATGTTTTGTAACAAATAAAAGATCCTTAATAGAAGAAATTAAAGAAAGTAGAGATAAAGGATTTGATATTTGTACTTATTATCCAAGATTATTAGGAAGAATCAATCTAAAACAAATTACAGATGATGACGAAGAAGAATTGTTTGATTCAAAACCAATTAAGGCAGTATTAGATTTCCCAGATAAGATGGTTTGCGTTGTCTCTTCAGGACAAGAACCTTCTTTATATACGAAACCAGTACTAAATATTTTGAAAGCTTTAGATGTGTATGCAATCCTAGATTGGTCTAAAGATTATCCAGAACCAGAAAAAGGAAATGAGTATAAAAAAGAACTAGTATAAATAGTTCTTTTTTTGTTATACTAATAATGGTGATAAAAATGGAATACAAGATAACAGTCAAGAATTTTTTTCGACATTTACATGTAGTAAATACACATCGTTTTAAAGTATTTTGTCTTACTTGTAAAGTTGGAATCCCACTTCAAGGATTACTACATGATTTATCCAAATATTCACCGGTAGAATTTTGGGAAGGAGTTAAATACTTTCAAGGAGAATATAGTCCAATCAATAATTGTAAAAGAGAGAATGGATACAGTAAAGCTTGGCTACATCACAAAGGAAGAAATAAACATCATTATGAATATTGGTATGACTATGCCACTCCCATAGAAGCTCCCATTATTCCCTTTAAATATTTTTTAGAATTGGTATGTGATAGTCTTGCGGCAGGCATGACATATCAAGGAAAAGATTGGACAAAAGAATATCAATTATCTTATTGGAATCGTGTCAAAGGAAAAGCAAAACTACATCCTGCCATGTTCCAATTATTAGAAAGATTCTACAAAGAAGTTAGTATACAAGGAGTAAATCCAGTCTTAAAGAAAAAATATTTAAGAAAATTATATGAGGAATATACCCAAAAAGAGTCCTAAAATTTGCATTTTTTAAGAAAATATGATATAATTTATAGCATGTCAAGGAGGATGAACATATGACAAGTCGGCCGAAGAGCACACCTAGTGGTCTAAGAAAAGTCGAACATATTGAAGTGTATGATATGGACGGTGCAATGGTAATGGGAGAACGAGAAGACCCATACCTGTACTTTCATCAAACACAATACTATTTTGGAAAAAATAAAATCAGTGATAGGACAGATTTTAAACACCCAAGAATGGGAAAAGTAGGTCCAACTGAACTAAATCAATTGAAGAAAGCAGTTCAAAAAATTCTTCAAAATCCATTTGAATGGAAAGAAAATCCAGAAAATAAAAGCTGGTTAGATGTATCTGTTCAAAATGGTTCAACCATTGCTTATCGAGGAGAGAATAAAGAAAAATTCCTTCAAAAAGTAATGGGAATAGAAATTAGAAGTTAAGGAATGGAGTTATCCATTCTTTTCTTTTTTATGAAATTAGCACTCTATATTGACAAGTGCTAAAAATAGAGTATAATAATACTTGAAAGGGGATGGATACTATGTATGAATATCCACAAGAAGAAAATGAAAATGTACTAGAGAAATATGGACGAGATATTATCGCAGATGCAAAAGCCGGAAAAATTGATCCCGTAATTGGTCGTGATGAAGAAATCCGTAGTATTACTCGAGTACTATCTAGAAAAACAAAAAATAACCCAGTATTAATTGGAGAACCAGGTGTTGGTAAAACTGCCATCGTAGAAGGACTTGCTTTAAGAATTCTAAAAGGAGATGTTCCTAGTTCCTTAAAAGATAAAACAATTTGGGAATTAGACATGGCTGCATTAGTCGCAGGGGCAAAATACAGAGGAGAATTTGAGGAACGTTTAAAAAAGGTTCTAAATGAGATTAAAAAGAGTGAAGGAGATATTATCATGTTTATTGATGAAATTCACATGATAGTAGGAACAGGTGCAACAGAAGGTGCCATGGATACTTCCAATATTTTAAAACCAATGTTAGCACGTGGAGAAATCCATGTCATAGGAGCAACCACTCTAAATGAATATCGTAAGTATATTGAAAAAGATGGAGCTCTTGAAAGACGTTTCCAAAAGATTAAAGTAGAAGAACCAAATGTAGAAGATACCATTACAATTTTAAGAGGATTAAAAGATCGTTTTGAAATCCATCATGGAGTATCTATTACAGATAAAGCTTTAATAGAAGCCGCTACTTTATCTAATCGTTATATTACAGATCGTTATCTTCCAGATAAAGCAATTGACTTAATTGATGAAGCTTGTGCAACCATTCGAGTTCAAATGGACTCTGTTCCTTTTGAATTAGATAATTTAACGCATCGTATTATGAGATTAGAAATTGAAAGACAAGCTATCAAAAAAGAAAAAGATGAATTATCTGAAAAGAGACGTCATGATATTGATCGAGAACTTACAACAATGAAACAAAAAGAACAAGAATTAACAGATGCTTGGAATAAAGAAAAAAATTTAAACAATGATATTAAAGCAAAGAAGAAAGAATTAGATAAATTAAAATTCGAACTCGATCAAGCAGAAAACAAATATGATTTGGAAAGAGCAGCTATTCTTCGTCATGGAGAAATTCCAAGAGTAGAAAAAGAACTAGAAGAATTAAATAAAGTAGAGAAGAACAAATTATTAAGTGATACTGTAACAGAAAATGATATTTGTAAAATTATTGCGAAATGGACCAATATTCCGGTTGCAAAACTATTATCTTCTGAAAAAGAAAAACTTTTAAACCTAGAAGAAAATATGAAGAAGAGAGTCATGGGACAAGAAGAAGCCTTAAAAGTAGTCAGTGATGCAATTATCAAATCTCGTAGTGGTATCAAAGATCCAAATCGACCAATCGCATCATTCATGTTTTTAGGTCCAACTGGAGTAGGTAAAACAGAAATCGCAAGAACTCTTGCTTATGAATTATTTGATGATGAACGTCATATGGTTCGTATTGATATGTCCGAATATATGGAAAAATTCTCAGTCTCTCGTTTAATTGGATCTCCTCCAGGATATGTAGGATATGAAGAAGGAGGACAATTAACAGAAGCAGTTCGTAGAAATCCATATAGTATTGTATTATTCGATGAAATTGAAAAAGCTCATCCAGAAGTGTTAAATCTTTTACTACAAATACTAGATGATGGACGAGTAACAGATTCTAACGGAAGAACGGTTGATTTTAAAAATACAATTATTATTATGACTTCTAACTTAGGAAGTGAATATGTTCTTGAAAATCAAAAAGATTTAGTCATGAAAGAAGTTAGAGAACATTTCCGTCCAGAGTTTATTAACCGTATTGATGAAATTGTAATCTTTAATACGTTATCAAAAGAAGCAATCAGTGAAATATTAGATAAGATTATCAAAGAAATAGAAACTCGTCTAAAAGATATTGATCTTCATATTGAATTAACCAAGAATGCAAGAGAAGCATTTATTGATCAAGGATATGATATTAATTATGGAGCAAGACCATTAAAGAGATTAGTCAGTCGTACGCTAGAAGTAGATTTATCTAGAATGTTAATTGATGGTTCTATTTCAGAACATTCCACAATTCTTGTGGATTATCAAAATGATCAATTCCAAATCCAGAAGAAAAGCTAATGCTTTTCTTTTTTTACAGTAAATTTGATTTTATAGGTATTAAATAATTGAATGGAATAATGAAATATGCTAGTATGACAATAGGAGAGTGATAAGATGGAACAAAAAGAAACAATAGAAGAAAGAAAAAAAGAACCAAAAAAAGGAATATTAGTTACGGTATTAATGGTATTACTACTTGCAGCTTTTGCAGGATTAGGCTATGCAATAGGAGCTACAAAAATGGCAGAGCCACCTAAAAATAATGAAAAAAATCAACAAGAAGAAGTAGTAGAAAAAGAAATATCTTTAGAGGACGAAAGATTTTTCAATATATATAACCAAATATATCCATATATTTCCATAAGAAGCATAGTAAATGGATATAAGGACTTTAGAACTTATGAACTTGGAGTTATAGGTTTAAAAGGAGTAAATCCAAGTGATATTATAGAAACATCAGAAACTACACAATGGGGAGATCATTATTATACAATTAATGCTGATATTTTTCTGAATAATCTAAAAGATTGCTTTGGAAGTGAAGTAAAAGTAGATTTGAATGCATTTGCAGAGGAACATGTATCTGTCCAAAAAACAGGTGTAGTAGCAAATAGCTCAGGAATGATAGTTGACTTCTACGATGAGAATAGTAATCTTTTTAAAGTAAGATTTTCAGGAATAGGTGGTATGTCTGGACCAGATGCACAAAAAATTACTAGAAAAATAGTAAAAGCAAACATAAAGGGAGATACCATAACAGTAGAAGAAAAAATTATTTATGTAGATGGTGGTGGTATTTCTACCCCAGACCCAATTGTAATTAAGATTTATGGGGATCCAGACCGTTCAAGACTGCTTGATACAAAAGAGTATACTAAGGATACAATAGCAAGCCAAGTAATCACAGTAGATGATTATATAGATCAAGCCACAACCATAACACATATTTATAAACTTGATAAAGAAACAGGAAAATTCTATTTCGCAAGTAGTACACTAAACTAAAAGACTATCATAAATAGTCTTTTTTTTATGATATAATACTAGGTGTTAGGAAGGAGAGGATTCTTTTGAAACTAATCGTTGAAAATTTAAATAAAAGTTACGGAGAAAAAGAAGTATTAAAAGATATTTCTATTACCTTTGAAGATGGAAAAATCTATGGTTTATTAGGAAGAAATGGTGCCGGTAAAACAACTTTCTTCAATGCATTAAATGAAGATATCGACATTAATAGTGGAAACTTTTATTTAGAAACAGAATATGGAAAAAACAAATTACAAACAAAAGATATTGGGTATGTAGTATCCACTCCTACAGTACCAGAGTTTTTAACAGGAAAAGAATTCTTACAATTCTTCCTAGACATTAATAAAGATCGTATCAAAGATTTAAAAGATATTGATTATTATTTTGATTTAGTAAAATTATCAAAAGAAGATCAAAATATCTTATTAAAAGAATACTCTCATGGTATGAAAAATAAAATACAAATATTAATTAATATTATCGCAAATCCAAAAGTCATTTTATTAGATGAACCATTAACATCTTTAGATATAGTCGTTCAAGAAGATATGAAAAAACTATTAAAGTCTTTAAAGAAAGATCATATTATTATCTTTTCTACTCATATCTTAGAACTTGCGATGGATTTATGTGATGAAATGGTAATTCTAAGTAATAAGAAATTAGAATGTATGGCAAAAGAAAATCTAAATACAAAGAAGTATAAAGAGAGAATTATAAAGGAACTAAGAGAAGAAGATGCTTAAGTGTTTAAGACAATCTTTAGAAGTAGATATTGCATATTCTGTTAATTCATTTATTTATGTACTACAAAGATTACCTATTTTTAAAGATTTAATTACCAATGATATTTATTCCAGTAAGAATCTAAAAAAGATAGTAGGTTCTATTGGAATACTCTTATCATTAGGAAGAGTGATTCTCTTAAAGTTTGCTTATTTCTTTGCCATCTTTTATATATCCTATCGTTTGTTCCCAAATACAATGATTAAAAGTTATTTTCATATTTACTTTGTATTAACCATTCTTGGGATATTTATTAATAATAAACATCTAAATACGAGTAAGAAAAAATACTTTTCAATCATTTTATTTCAAATGGATGCAACAAAATATTTTCATGCAAATATCTTTTGGAATCAAACAACAAATTTAATTTTAAATAGTATATGGATCTTCTTCTTTGGATCTATGATTAATTCTCCTATCATGTATAGTATTACGTTGATAGTATTTACTTTCTTCGCAAGACTAATAGGAGAAGCATTCAATATAATGTTCTATAAGAAATATCATTATATTTGGTATAGTAATACAAAACTATACTTTAGTATTTTATTCATCTTATTAGGAATTGCCTCTTTACCATATTGGAATCTCTATATTACTTTAAAAGCAATCATCCTAGTAACGATGATTTCAATCCCTTTTGGAATTCTTTCTCTTATCTATTTACTAAGAATCAAAGATTATAAATTAATGTATAAAAAACTAAGTCAGACAGTAGACGTAATGAATTCTAAAAATGATAAAGATTACTTTAAACAAGCAATGGTTGAAGTAAGAGAAAAAGACAAATTAATTGATAATAAAAAGATTCAAGGAAAAAAAGGATATGATTTATTCAATACCATATTCTTTGAAAGACATAAAGAATTACTTAGTAGGAGTGCTAGAAAATATAGTCTTGTTTTAATTGGAATTTATATTGTTATTACATACTTAGTATGTACAAATACAAAGTATTATGCGGGTGTATCTGGATTATTAGAAAACCATTTAGGATATTTTGTCATTGTCATGTACTTCATCAATAGAGGAGCAATTATGACACAAGCAATGTTCTTTAATTGTGATCATGCAATGCTTCGATATAACTTTTATAGAGAACCAGATACATTATTAGGATTATTTAAAAAGAGATTAATAACTGTAGGAAAAGTAAATCTTTTACCAGCATTTATCATTGGGGTAGGGAATACAGTATTATTGGTAATAACGCATCATAAGAATATTCTAATGATAGGAAGTGCTTTTCTATTTATTCTATTTGTAAGTGTATTCTTCTCCGTTCATTACTTAGTGATTTATTATTTACTACAACCATTTAATAAAGAAATGGAAGTCAAAAAAGCAAGTTATTCCTTCGCAACTTTATTTACCTATGTACTAAGTTATCAAATGACAAAGCTAATATTAAACTCTCTTACTTTATCTTTAATAGGATTAGCTTGTACGATTCTATATGTAGGAATCTCTCTAAGACTAGTTTATAAATATGCACCTAGAACTTTTAAGTTAAATTAAAAAGAAGTTATAAAACTTCTTTTTTGATTTGTTCAAATACTTTTCCAATTTTTTTATGAATAACTAAATCACATTTAGAATCATACGGAGTCTCTCCTAGGTTAATCAGAACTAAATGTTTTCCTTGGAAGAATTGTAAAAATCCCGCAGCTGGATAAACATTTAAACTTGTACCACCTACGATTAATAAATCTGCTTTTGCGATGGCACGAATACTTTTTGTCATGACTTCATCATTTAATGATTCTTGGTATAAAACAACATCTGGTTTAATCGTACCTCCACAACTACATTTAGGAATTCCTTTCGAAGAGAAAACTTTCTTTTCATCATAGAACTTTCCACACTTCATACAATAGTTTCTTTTGACAGAACCATGTAGTTCATATACTTCTTTACTACCAGCATCTTGATGAAATCCATCAATATTTTGTGTAATCACACAATCTAATAAATGTTTCTTTTCCATTTCAGCTAATACTTTATGACAAGTATTGGGTTTAAATCCTTCTACATTTAATTTATCACGATAGAATTGATAAAACTCTTCTGTATTTCTCATAAAAAAGTTATGAGATAAAATTTCTTCTGGTGGATAATCATATTTTTCATTGTATAATCCATCTTTACTTCGAAAGTCTTTTAAACCAGATTCTGTAGAGACACCAGCCCCTCCAAAGAAGACAATATGTTCACTTTCTTTAATCCATTGAATAAGGGTTTCTATATCTTTCATACAATCACCAATTTAATTATAAAACAAGTTACCTCATTTGACAAAAAAAATAAGATAGAGTAGAATAATTCTAAGTTTGAGGTGAGGATAAGTGAGAAGAGGAAAATTAATTAGTGTTCTTACTTTGATGGTTGGAATTGCGATGATTTCCGTAGGATATTTAATGCAACAAGAAAGCAAACCAACTCATTATAAAACGATAAAAATACAAGCTGTCGATGTGAAAAACATGGCAACGAGTAGTAATGTAATTGTAAGAGATAGTGAAGAAATTCAAACAAAAGAAAATGCAACATTAGTACCTGTAGAAATGGAGGTTGCTCCATCATCTATCGTAGTTCCTCCAAGAATAGAAGTATATGAAGGAATGACGTTAGAAGAAGTTGCATGGCAATTAGAAAAAACATTAAAAAATGATGTATCAGGTCATGGATTATTTATCGCAACAAAATGTATAGAATATGGAGTAGATCCATTTATCGCAACCGCTATTATTATGCATGAGACTGGATGTGCTCAAATGCAATGTAGTAATTTAGCAAGAAACTGCTATAACTTTGGAGGACAAAAAGGAAGAGGTTGTGGAGAATATCAAAGATATGATTCCATTGATGAAGGATTAGAAGGAATGATTCGAAACCTTTATAGAAACTATTATGCATATGGACTAACAACCGTAGAACAAATTGGTCCAAAGTATGCAGAGGGAGATACTTGGGTATCTAAAATTAACTGGTATGTTAACAAAATAAAATATGCTTAAAAAGGACTTAAAAAGAGTCCTTTTTCTTTTGCTTATAATTTGACTTTTAAAGCAAAAAGTGGTATAATTACATATGTAATTGATGGCACATTATTCTAGTCAATTACTTTATTAGGAAGACGAGCTTAAAAATTCGTTAAAGGGCACATCTGTGAAACCTCTGGTGTTTGCTTCTTACGCCCAGTTTGGGGTGGATGCTGGAGATGAAGATATTGGGCGACTCATAATGGCATATGAATCACGACCCACTATCTGTGGAGACCGGTTCTTGTAGAAATCTACGAAACTGGATAAAACCTGTATTGTGGCGAAAGCTATGTACAGCGTAGCCTGTCTTGCGTGAAAGTATTGGGATAAATGATCTGCTACTGATAAGCGGCCACTTATCAATAGAATTGCATTTTGAAATTACTTTTGCAAAAAAGAATTATTAATAAAGTGTTGGAGAGGAAATCTCCTAGGGTGTAATTCAGTATAGGATTGCAGTGGGCACTAAGTGGTAATCAAGTCGTATGTTCTGGTAACGTCATATTGATTCTTGTAAAGGGGAACCGCAAATCTGGTAACGGATTTGTAAGAATCAGGGAAATCCTACTTGACCTAAGGC
>CAMZHD010000041.1 GCA_947306705.1 uncultured Caryophanales bacterium | reverse complement strand
GGGTAGCAGGTAGTTTTAAAGGAAAAGGTATTGGTAAAGAATTATTAGAATATGCAATTGAAGATGCTAAAAAGAAAAAAATGAGTGGTATTTGCACAATCGTTACACAAAAGAAAAAACCATTTATTGGTGATAAGAAATTCTTTGAACATTTTGGATTTAAAAGTGTAGATACTATTAATGATTATGAACTTATGGTATTGTCATTTGAGACATCCGAACCCCCAAGATTTAATGATAGTGCTAGAGCTATGAAAATAGAAGAGAAAGACTTTACAATTTACTATACGAATGAATGTCCTTATGTAGAATATGAAGTAAAAGAATTATCTAATTATGCAAAAGAAAAAGGAATAAAACTAAATTTTGTAAAAATTGATTCATTAGAAAAAGCTAAAAATGCACCATGTATTATCAATAACTGGGCTAATTTCTATAAAGGAGAATTCATTTCCAATACAATATTAAATGCAAATGCATTTGAAAAGTTATTAAAATAGAATGATTACTGGAGAGGTGGAAAAATCTTGCATCCACACACCCATTGGGTCAAAAGAGATGAGGGGACAGCGAGTCCCTCCTCCAGTAAATTTTGAATTCTAAATTGTAAGACCTATAGTGGTCTTTTTTGATATAATAATGATAGGAGTTGATTCGATGAGCCATATAATTAGAAGAATGAAAATTGATGATTGTAAGGATGCAACTCATGTAATTACTCTTGCTTGGAATGAAACGTATAAAGGAATTGTTCCAGATGAAGTATTAGAGAAAATGTTTCACAATGAAGAAGAAAGAGTAGAGAAATTAAAGAAACGTTTGAAAGAAAACAAAAATCTTCATCAGTTCGTATTGGAAGTAGATCACAAAATAGTTGGGATTATGAATGTTGGATTATCAGAAGAAAAAGACTTTGATCATTGTGGAGAGATCTATGCTATTTATATATTAAAAGAATATCATGGAAATCATTATGGAAAAGAATTAGTAGAAGTGGGAATCCAAGAATTAAAAAGTATGAATTGTGATAAGATGCTAATTGCTTGCTTAGAAAAAAATCCAACAAATGAGTTTTACAAACACATAGGAGGAAAATTCATCAAACATAGAGTCTTTGAAAGACTTCAATTACCAGAAAACGTATATTATTATGATTTAAGAAGTCAGAAAGAAAATAATGAATCGAAAGGAAAATAATATGAAAATAGTAAAAGGAATCATTGTATTCTTATTAACATCTATTCTTTCATTGGCATTACTATTTTTAACATTCGAAATATTTAGTCAATATCATTTTGGAGATGTTCCAACAGCAGTAGTGAAAGCAAAATTACTGATTGGCTATATCATAATTGAAGGAAATATTATATCAATTTATAGAGGATTAAATAAGAAGAAAAAAGAAAAGAATGAAATAAATAATTAATAAGAATAGGAGTTGATAAAATGAAAAGACCCTTAATTGGAATTATTGGAAAAAATCAACCACAATATGGAGAAGATATTTGGCATAGAATTGATGAGACGGATGAAATACGGTATTTAATTGTGAAACATGGTGGAACAGCTATTATGCTTCTACCTACACAAGAAACATTACAATTTAATGATAATGATATAAAAGATGATACTGTGTTATCAGAAGAAGAATTAAAAGAGTTATATAGACAAATTGATCTATGTGATGGATTTATTCTACAAGGCGGTTTATATAGCTCAAAATATGAAGTAGAAATGGCAAAAAGAATTATTGAATTAGATAAACCTCTTATTGGAATTTGTGCAGGATTTAATAATATTTTAAGAGCCATTGGTACAGATGTAATAGAAGATAAAACAGATAGCCATAACATTTATGATGCAAATTATAGACATGATATTAAAATTATGAAAAATACAAAGATATATGAATATGCACAAAAAGAAGACTATCAAGTAAATAGTATTCATAGTATGATGGCACCTATTGATAAAGTTGAAGGATATGCTACGATTTCATCTATTTCTTATGATGGGTTTGTAGAAAGTATTGAATTAAAAGAAAAAAGATTTGTAATAGGAGTAAAGTGGCATCCAGAATTGATGTTAGAAGATCCTATCACAAAAGGATTAATGAATGACTTTATAAGTGAATGTAAAAAGAAATAATAAATTTGGTGATAGAAATGAGTATGGATAGTAAATTAATGGTAACAAAAATCTCATTAGAAAGAGATAAGATAGAATCCTTTGATAAGTATCCTTTCAATATAGAAATTGTTAAAAATTTTTATGAATTAAAATTTGATTCACCAGTAACATTCTTTGTAGGAGAAAATGGGATTGGAAAATCTACTTTTATAGAAGCAATCGCAGTAGCATTAGGATTACCAGCAGAAGGTGGAACAGAGAATTTTCGATATGAAACAAAGAATACTACTTCTGAATTATCAAATTATTTAAGAGTAGGAACTTACAATCATCCTAAGATGAAATTCTTTCTAAGGGCAGAAAGTTTTTATAACTTTTCATCGGAAATGGAAAGAGTAGCAGAAGAAAATGGATTTCCAGAATTATATAAGTATTATGGTGGAAACCTTCATGAATGTTCCCATGGAGAATCTTTTATTAAGTTAGTTCAAAATAAATTTAGAGGAGAAGGTTTGTATATATTAGATGAACCAGAAGCAGCCTTATCTCCTCAAAGACAACTAGCTCTATTATGTTTAATCGACCAACTAGTAAAAGAAGGGAGCCAATTTATTATCGCAACTCATTCTCCCATTTTAATTAGTTATCGAAACGGAAAAATATTAGATTTAAATCATAATTTTAAAGAAATAAAGTATAAAGATACAGAAATCTATTCTTTGTATAAAATGTATTTAGATGATCCTGATGCAATGCAACATAGACTATTTGATTAAAACTCATATTCTATAATATGAGTTTTTTTATAGTTATTGACTTTCTTATAAAATTTGATACAATTAGTTTGTATACAAATAAAAGGGACGATTAATTATGGGCATATATAGTGTTAAGGTAAAAAAGAGAAATGGTGAAGAATTTGATTTATCAACATTGAAAGGAAAAGTATCATTAGTAGTAAATACTGCAACAGGTTGTGGTTTCACTCCACAATATGAAGCGATAGAAGCATTATACGAAAAGTATCATGATCAAGGATTTGAAGTATTAGACTTCCCATGTGATCAATTTGGACACCAAGCACCAGGAAGTAATGATGAAATTCATGAATTTTGTACTGCTAAATACAAAACACAATTTGATCAATTTGCTAAAATTGAAGTAAATGGGGAAAATGAAAGTGAAGTATTTAAAATATTAAAACAACAACAACCAAAAGAAGAAGTAAAAGGGTTAAAGAATAAAATGGCTATGAAAGCAATTTCTAAGATTAGTACTACTTGTAAGAATGAAGGAGATATTCTTTGGAATTTTACAAAGTTTTTAGTAGACAAAGAAGGAAATGCAGTAAAAAGATATAGCCCAATTACTGATCCAAAAGAAATGGAAGAAGAATTAAAAGGATTATTATAGGAGGATTATTATGGCAAAAGATAGTTTAACTCTAGAAGAACAACTTAGTTTCCCAATTTACCTAGTATCAAAAGAAATTATTAGAAAGTATACTCCATGGTTAGATAAATTAGATTTAACATACACGCAATATATTGTAATGATGTATTTCTGGGAAAGAGAAAAGAGTAATGTAAAAGAAATTGGAAAAATTTTATTGTTAGATTCAAGTACACTAACTCCTTTATTAAAGAAACTAGAGAAAAAAGGATTTATAACAAGAGAAAGATCTTCCGTAGATGAAAGAAATCTTGAAGTAGCAGTAACAGAAAAAGGAAGAAAACTAAAAGAAAAAGCAAAAGATATCCCAGAAAAAATGAAAGCATGTATAGACTTATCAGAGAATGAAATAAAGACTTTATTCACACTTATGAATAAAGTATTAAGAAATATAGAAAGGGAAGATCAAGAATGAAAGTAGTAGAAGTTCATAAAGATAGCTTTGAAGAAGAAGTATTAAAAAGTGATAAAAAAGTTCTAGTGGATTTTAATGCAGAATGGTGTGGACCATGTAAGATGTTAAAACCAATTATTGAAGAAATAGCTGATAAGACCGAAGAAGTAAAAGTAGTTTCTATTAATGTAGATGATGAAGAGGAACTAGCAGAACAATTTAGTGTTTTCTCAATTCCTTGTTTAGTTGTATTTGAAAATGGGAAAGAAACAAAAAGAAATGTAGGTTTTCTATCAAAAGAAGACGTTGAAAAATTAATAGGAGAGTAAATGATTTACGATATTATTGTGATAGGAGCAGGACCATCTGGATTAACTGCTGCTATCTACGGAAAAAGAGCCAATAAAAATGTTCTAGTGTTAGAAGCAAAAACATATGGTGGTCAGATTATTAATACTTTAGATATAGAAAACTACCCAGTTGAAGAACATATTTCGGGATTTGAATTCGCAACAAAACTATATAATCAAGTAAAAAATCTAGGAGCAGAAATTGTATTTGAAAAAGTAGTTGAAATTAAAAATATAGGTTCTGAAAAAGAAGTAATCACAACAAAGAATACTTATAAAGCAAAAACAGTAATCATCGCAACAGGTTCTGAAAATAGAAAACTAGGATTAGAAAATGAAGAAGAATTGGTAGGAAAAGGGCTTTCTTATTGTGCAACATGTGATGGAGCTTTTTATAAAAAGAAGAAAGTTGCTGTTGTAGGAGGAGGAAATACTGCTTTAGAAGATGCTTTATATCTGGCAGATGTAGCAGAAAAAGTCTATTTAATTCATAGAAGAGATTCCTTTAGAGGAGAAGAATCTACCATTGATCAATTGAAAGAAAAAGAAAATATTGAATTTATATATAATAGTAATGTTACAAAACTAAATGCAAATGAGCGATTAGAAAGTATTGAAGTAACAAATAATGATGGAACCATACAAACAATTCCAGTAAATGGTTTATTTGTTGCTGTGGGTAGAATTCCAGAAAACGAAAACTTCAAACAATTAATCCAAGTAGATGATTCTGGATACATTGTTGCTGGAGAAGACTGTCACACGAATGTTGAGGGAATCTATGTAGCTGGAGATAATCGTACAAAAGAAGTAAGACAATTAGTAACTGCAACCAGTGATGGAGCCGTTGCCGCAACTGCTGCTATTAAATATATAAATAATCATTAAAACTTATTAGAATGACTAATAAGTTTTTTTATATTGACAAGAAAGAATAGAGGATATACAATATCATTGTATTAATCAAGTAATACAGTGAGGTGAAAGAATGGAATTAACTTTTGATAATAATATTCCAATTTACATTCAATTATTAGAATATATGAAAATCTATTTAATATCAGGAGTCTTTCAATGTGGAGAAAAACTACCTTCTGTAAGAGAGTTTGCTACTACTTTTAAAGTAAATCCAAACACAATGCAAAAAGCTCTTGCTGAATTAGAAAGTATGAACTTAATCTACACAGAAAGAACGAATGGTAAATTTGTTACGAAAGATAAAAAAGTAATAGAAAAATTAAAAGATGAATATGCTATTACTCTTGCAAAAAGTTATTTTCAAGGAATGAAAAGAATTGGATTAGGGAAAGCAGATTCTATCAAATATTTAGAAGGGATAAAAGAGTAATATGAAACTATTAGAAGTAAAAAAAGTAAGTAAATCATTTGATCAAAAAGAAATCTTAAAAGATATTAATTTTACTTTAAATGGTGGAAAAATAGTAGGTTTATTAGGAAAGAATGGAGCTGGGAAAACAACACTCATTAAACTAATCAATGATCTATTAACTCCTACCAGTGGAGAAATCTTAGTAAATGGAAATAAAGTAGGAGTAGAAACAAAAAAAGTAATCTCTTACTTACCTGAAAGAACGTATTTAAATAAACAAATGAAAGTATCAGAAGTATTAGAATTCTTCCAAGATTTCTATGAAGATTTTGATATAGAAAAAGCAAAACAATTATTAAAAGACTTAGATTTAGATTTAAATGAACATTTATCAAAGATGAGTAAAGGAATGCAAGAAAAAGTACAATTAGTTCTTGTAATGTCTAGAAAGGCAGATTTATATGTATTAGATGAACCATTAGGAGGAGTAGATCCTGCTACTAGAGATTATATCTTAGATACAATTCTGTCTAATTTTAATGAAAATGCTAGTGTTATTATTTCTACTCATTTAATATCTGATATTGAAAGAATTTTAGATGAAGTCATCTTTATTGATAAAGGAAAGATTATTCTACAAAGTGATGCAGATAAACTTAGAAATAAAGAAAATGCATCTATTGATGAAATCTTTAGGAGGATGTTCAAATGCTAACAAAATTATTAAAATATGATTTAAAATATATGATTCGTAATATGAGTGTATTCTATATATTAGCAATCTTCTTTGCACTTGTTACAAGATTATTATCATTACCAGAACAATCTATTATGATAGGGATTCTTACAAAAATATCTTCTGGTTGTGTCATTGCGATGATTGGGAACATTGTTATCAATACAATTATGAGAAGTTGGATTCGTTTTAGAGATTCCTTCTATAAAGATGAAGCTTATCTAACACATACATTACCGGTTACAAAGAATGCTTTATATAGTTCCAAACTCATTCAAACATTAATCTTCTTTATTATAGGTTTTCTTATCATTATAGTTAGTTTATTGATCGCATATTATTCAAAAGAAAACTGGGAAGGAATTACTAATTATATTCATACAATCACAACAGGATTAAATATGAGTACCGCATTCTTCATTATTATGTTTTTACTAGTATGTTTCTTAGAAATTTTTAATGCAATCCAATGCGGGTTTTATGGAATTATATTAGGACATAGAAGAAATAATTTAAAGTTAGGATTTTCTATTTTATTTGGTTTCATAGCTTATTTGATTGCGCAATCAATGGTATTAGGAATTGTCTATGCATATGGATTCATTGATCCAACGGTAATGGAATTATTCAAAACAGCTACGATTAATATTGATGTTACTGCTTTCAAAATATTAGCGATTCTATCATGCCTAGCTTATGCCTTTATTATCAGTTTAATGAGTTTCTTATGTAAGAGATTACTAAATAAAGGTGTTAATATTGATTAAAAAGACTAATTTTAGTCTTTTTTTGTATGTTATAATGAAACTAAGAGTCAATATCATTTTTGAGATATATCAACTTCAGTTGAAAAGCATAACTACTAATTAGATACATCACACTAGAAGAAATAATCTATCTTGTATATATAATAATCAAAGAAAGATAAGCATATTATGAAAAAGAATACAAGACTAGTTTTTATACCGAATAAGAGATATATAGTATAGGGAGGTATTTATGGAAGGAATATGTGGAGCACACTGTGAAGATTGTCCATCATACAAAAAAACATGTGAGGGATGTAGGGAAACCAATGGATGTCCTTTTGGAAAAAAATGTTGGATTGCAAACTACATTGAAATTGATGGAAAAGAAAGTTTTGAACAATTTAAGAATACAATTATAGAAGAATTTAATACATTAAAAGTAGAAGGATTACCGGAAATAAAAGAATTATATATTTTAAATGGTTCATTTATTAATCAAGAAGTCCCTCTTCCAAATGGAGAAAAGGTTAAACTCTTAAAAGAGGATGAATCATACTTAGGAAATCAAGTTGAATGTATTTTTAATGAAGAAGGAAATAAAAAATATTTTGGACTGGCTGCGAATATGAATTTTCTTTTAGTTAGTGAATATTCAGAAGATGGTGAAAATCCAGAAATTATTATTTATAAGAAAAGGTAGGGAAATAGATGAAAGAAGCATATGAATTTTTAAAGGAATGTGGAACATTCTATCTCGCAACTGTAGAAAAAGATCAACCAAGAGTAAGACCGTTTGGAGTAGTCAATATCTTTGAAGGAAAACTATATATCCAAACAGGGAAAGTTAAAAAGGTATCTCATCAAATGCAAGAGAATCCAAAAGTAGAAATCTGTGCCTTCAAAGATGGTAAATGGTTAAGATTAGAAGGAACAGTCGTAAGAGATGATCGTATCGAAGCAAAAAGAAGTATGCTAGATGCAAACCCTTCTTTAAAGGCAATGTACTCTGCAGAAGACGACAATACAGAAGTATTATACTTTAAAAATGCCAAAGCAACGTTCTATTCTTTTACAGAAGAACCTAAATCATTTGAATTCTAATTACAAAAATAGTTATATTAATACATTTTAAATAATATAAACAATTCAAAAAGAAATAATAGGAGGAATATCATGAAAATAGGAATTGTATCCGATATTCACAGTAATATTCAAGCATTTCGAGAAGTATTAAAGGAATTTGATGCTAGAGGAGTCGAAAAAATATTATGTTGTGGAGATATGATCGGAATAGGAATTAATCCAGAAGAAGTCCTTCAAGAAATACTCAAAAGAAAAGATCAATTTGTAGGAGTTTTAGGAAATCATGAAAAGTATTTATTAGAAGGATTCCCAGAAGTAGTCCATGGAGATGAAAGACCTATGGCAAGCGATGAAATAGAAAATCATAGATGGAACCATCATTTCCTACTAAGCAAATCAAGAGAATTTATTCAGTCTTTAAATGATTCTGAATTACTAGAAATTGAAGGAAAAAAGATATATATAACACATTATCCAATGTTTTCAGATGGAGCCTATAAAAGAATGATTAAAACTCCTATCGTAGAAGATTGCCAAGAATTATTTCGAGGAATACAAGCAGATATCTATTTATATGGACATACGCATACAAGAAGTATTGTACAATGTGGAGAAAAGTATTATATCAATCCAGGATCTTTAGGATGCCCGGGTAATACCAATATTGCAAAAGCAAGCATCCTAACAATCACAAAAGAATCCCTTGATTATGAAGAATTAAATATTGAATATAATGCAGATGAGATACGAAATGAAATCAATGAATTAAAATTTCCATTCTACAAAGGGATTTTGAAAATATTCTATGGAGTAGACAATGAAAAAGAATAAGATTATTTCTTATTCTTTTTTTTCTTAATAATGAATAATGTAATGATGAGGAATAGGAAAAGAGGAATTCCTATGATGAGAGCATAATAAGCTTTAAATATCTTTTGAAAACTCATCTCTATTTTCTCTTCTAAAACATATTCCTCTTGGAATAACAGTTCATTATCATATAGATAAGAAACTTTTCCAATGGAATCTCCTTCCTTTGTAAGGAAAGATAAATAATCTAACCCTTCATAAGATATTTTAATTATTTCTTTATCATAGTCATCAGGTAAATATTTCATAACATCTTTTGAAGAATATAACTTATACTCATCGATTTTGCTAAAGCGAACAGGTATCTTTTGTACAAGAGTATCTTTTGGAACAAGTACTTGTGTTGAAAAATGCTCTAGTAAGAAATCTACTAAGGTAACAGTATCAATAACGTGATAATACAATCCATTGATGACTTCTGCATTTAATACAATGACGATAAACTCATGGGAATTAATATCACTTAATGTAGATAAACAATATCCTGCATCTCCTGTATAACCAGTTTTACTTCCTAGAATGTGATTAATATTGGATGAAGAAGTATTATATCGAAGAATCGTAGAATGAACTTCTAATCCATTACTTAAAGTATAATCTCTTGTAGTATAGATTTCCCTGAATAATTCATTCTTTAAAGAATACTCTAATAGCTTACGAACATCATCTGCAGTAGAATAATGTCCTTCTGCATCCAACCCAGTAACATTTACAAAATGAGTATTGGTAAGACCAATTCTTAAACATAATTCATTCATTTTAGAAACATAAGCATCAATACTACCACTACTGGAAATCGCAATGGCATGAGTAGCATCAGCTCCACTAGGAACCATAGATGCATAAAGTAAATCCCTGTAGGTTACCTTATCTCCTGCTTTTAATCCCGCTTTTGCTAGATCCCAACGAACAGAATTTAGAATATCTCTTGTGATAGTAACCTCTTCCTCTAAATTAGAAATTGTCTCAATCGCAGTAATCGTAGTCGCAATCTTTGTAAGAGATGCAATTGATACAACATTAGAAGAATCTTTTTCATAAACAATTTCTTGATTTGTTAAATCATAGATTTCCACAACCTTAGAATTCACAGATGGATATTCTAATGCTTGAATCGAAAATGGAAATAATAAAATCATAATAAGAATCCATATTTCTTTTTTCATAAGGCCCTCCTACAATGAATTTATTATAATATAAAATAATTCTTTTTCATAGAATGAAAATGATATAATACTTCTAGGGAGTGAGTTTATGACAAAAGAAGAATTAAGAAAACAAATGAAGTTGATTCGAAAACTAGAAGAAGCAAAAGAACAAAAATCTGAAATTATATTTTTAAGTGTAATCAATCATCCTGCTTATAAAGAAGCAAACACAGTTGCTTTATACAATAGCTTACCAGAGGAAGTAGATACGAATGAATTAATTCAATTCTCTTTAAGGAATAAAGAAGTAGTATTACTTCCAAAAGTAGTAGGAGATCAAATAGTATTTGTAAGAATCCATAGAGGAACAAGATATAGAAGTGCCTCTTTCCATATACAAGAACCAATGGAGGATGAAATATATCAAGGACCAATCGATCTTGCAATTGTACCCGGAGTTGCCTTCACAAAAGGAGGAGATCGTCTTGGATTTGGAGGAGGATACTATGATCGTTTCCTACAAGACCACCCTTGTAAGAAAATGGGTATCTGTTTTGAATCACAAATAGTAGAAGAAATCCCAACCGAAAAGAATGATATACAAATGGATACTGTAATAACAGAAGCACAAGTTTACACAGATGACAATCCAATCAAACAATATTCTTTGTAGAGAAAACAAAAGAAAGATATAATGATATTAAATAGGAGGTCTCTTAATGGAAGCAGTTCAAGTACAACAGCAAGATGTTCAAGACACAAGAAAACTCGTAAATAATCGACTTAATTCTATTTCGAATAGTATTAGATCTCTAGAAACTCACGGATTTCAAACAGAACAAATCTATAGATTATTTGATATATTAAGATACGATGTTTTATCAGATAATAGTCTTCAATTTATAGAAGAAAATCATAATACGGAAGAAGTAATTAAAAGTTTAAAATCTTTAGATATTGCTCTATCAGATTTAATACAACAGATTAAAAGCAATATAAAAGAAAGAGAAGAATCAGAAAAGAAAACACAGGAATTGAAGACAGAACTAGATAACGAAAAAAAACCAAAATATTATAAGATTTATGCAGAAGATTTCATTGTGAATACAGGAGTTATACTTGCGACTGTCGCAACACTATTGGGTGTAATATATGGTATGAAAAAATTGTGCGAAGTACCGGAAACTACAGAAATCTTTATGGATACACAGGGGAACTATGAAGAGTCTGCAACGCACTATGCAATAGTAGAGGAAGGAACCCCCTATAAAAGAGATATTTCACAAATTGTTGAATTCTTCCCAGCAGATGAATCTGGTTTTAGAAAAATAAGAATCTATTATTTGGATACAGGAACTCCTTTTCCAAAAGATTATGATTTAAATAAAATTGATTTAAGTGGATTAGAATATGTAGAAAGTTATTCTTATAATGAGGAAGCAAATAATGTAAGCAAAGGTTATTATAGAGCCTATCAATTTATAAAAAATGATTTTAGTAAGATGGGAAGATGGGAAACTCAGACACCTCTCTCAGTATTTTGGGATATATTAACTTATACTCTAGGCGCATTTGGAGCTGCTGCTGTACTTGTAGTATCACACGTAGCGGAAGATTTTAATGCTATTGATACTCCTGGATACTTTTTATATAAATTAAGAGAAAATTTAGGAGATTTAATCTATTATAAACTTAGATTATCATCTTTAAGAAAGCAAATTGAAGAGTCTATGGAAGTAAGCGAAAAATATGGAAAAACAGTAAATAATTTATTATCCAAGGTAGATGAGTTGATTCAATCTACTTCTGATAGAATCTCACAATTAGATAATCAACAAATGCTTCTTGCACTTCGAGAAGCACGCGCAAAAGAAGCAGCAGCGAATCAAGAAAGAGAAAGAACAGAAAAAGAAAAAGCAAAATTGACTCAAGATTTCAAGAATGCTGCAAGTATCATTAGTAATGTAGGAGAAAGATTAAAAGAATTAGATCCTGAAAAATACAAAGAGTTTCTTCATTCCATACCCATAACAGAAGAAGACCTTTTTGAACCATTTGAAGATCATCTAGTAATCAAGGAAGGTTATAAACTAATATTACCGTATTTAGATTTGTGTGGTATTAACTTTCATAATGTTGATATTAGGAATATTGATTGGAGTAAGACGAATGCAAGTATATTGATTCAACATGTATATAACGGAGATGCAACTGGATGTATAATGGGAGATCACAATCTACATAATTTCCAGAATTATGATTCAGCTACTCTTTCAGGAGCTACCTTGCATGAAGACCCTTCTACTATGATTGCTTATGATAAAGCATTTAAGGATGAAAATACAAGAATAGTACCAGTACAAAAATAGTAAAAAGTATAGGAAATCTATACTTTTTTGTTGCCTGGAGATATAATGAAATGGAATGGAGTGAGAATATGAAAAAACTAATTGTAGGACAATCAGGAGGACCAACCTCTGTTATTAATGGTAGTCTAGCAGGAGTATATGAATCCGCTAAAAAGAATGGATTTGATAAAGTCTATGGAATGCTAAATGGAATAGAAGGATTACTAGAAGATCGAATGATTGATTTAGATGAATATTTTAGTAAGGAAGAGAATTTAGAATTATTAAAAAGAACACCCTCTAGTTTTTTAGGATCATGTAGATTCAAATTAGGAAAAGTTGAAGATCATGAAGACTTATATGAAAAAATATTTGAAGTATTAGATAAACATTCTATTGATTCATTTATCTATATTGGAGGAAATGACTCCATGGATACAGTAGAATCATTATCAGATTATGCAGAAGCACATCATAAACATCAAAACTTTATTGGAGTTCCAAAAACAATTGATAATGATTTACCAATCACAGATCACTGTCCAGGATTTGGTAGTGCTTGTAAATATATCGCAACTACCCTAAGAGAAGTAATATGTGATAATGCAGTCTATGGAGATACAAAGAAAACAGTCGCAATTGTAGAAATCATGGGAAGACATGCAGGATGGTTAACCGCAGCTTCTGCTCTTGCGAAAGATGAAACATGTCCTGGAGTAGATGCCATCTACTTACCAGAAGTAGCTTTTGATATTGATAATTTTGTAAAAGAAACAGAAGAATTGTTAAAAAAGAAATCCAATATTGTAATTGCTGTATCAGAAGGAATAAGAACAGAAGATAGAGGATTCGTTTGTGAATTATTAGATACAAACTTACAAACAGATGCATTTGGTCATAAAGAATTAGTAGGATGTGCCGATGCATTAGGAAGAATCCTAAGAGATAAACTGGGAGTAAAAGCAAGACCGATTACGTTATCTACTCTTCAAAGAGCAGCTGCTCATCTAGCCTCTAAAACAGATTTAGAAGAAGCAATTGAATGTGGAAAGTTAGGCGCAGAGCTAGCGTCTCGTGGAGAATCTGGTAAGATGGTTATTATGACAAGAGTACCTGGAGAAGAATATAAAATCAAATATGAAGTATTTAATGATATTCATAAAATTGCAAATATTGAAAAGAAGATCCCTCTAGAGTGGATAGATGTAGAAAACAACTATGTAAAACAAGAATTAATTGATTATATGAAACCATTAATTCAAGGAGAAGTAAAACAAGTAGTAAAAGATGGTTTACCACAATATATTGTATTAAAATAAAAAGATTCATTTAGAATCTTTTTTTGATATAATAAACAACAGGAGTGATAACATGTCTAAAGTATCAAACGTAATCACTTTATTAGAACTTCTACAATCTGGAAGAAAATATAGTATCCCAGAATTATCTAATCAACTAGAAGTATCTGAAAGAATGATAAGAGTCTATAAAGAAGATTTAGAGAAAGCAGGAATTTATATAGATACAATTATGGGACCATATGGCGGATATGTCTTAAATCAAAGTATTAAATTACCTGTAAGAAAGTTTAAAATAGAAGATGCCCAGTTATTAAATGATTATATTTTGAAAGAACAAAATCTAGAGAAAAAAGAAAAACTACTAAACTTACAAGATAAGATTAAAGGAGTTTATACAGAAACAACTCAAGAAGATAATGGAATTGATTTAAAAGATGAAACAGCCAAGAAATATAATGTACTAACAAGAGCAATAAAAGAGAAAAGAAAGGTAAAAATCAAATACTATTCTTACAATAAAGGAGAAAATGAAAGAATCATTGATCCAGCAGAAATGTTCTTATTTCAAGATGGTTGGTATTGTGCAGCCTTCTGTGAAATGAGACAAGATATTAGACATTTTGAATTAAAAAGAATATTAGAATATGAATTATTAGATGAAAAATATGAGTAGACGAAATATTTCCTCCTTTTAAGTTATATTGAACTTGAAAGGAGTTTTTTATATGGAAAAAAACATGCAAATTAATTTTCAATATTTGAAAGAAAGGGTAAAAGATTCACTACAGGAAAGTGATTTAGATCAAATTCGATGGAAACTATCGAGAATCAAAGATCCAACTCTTGTAAGTGGAGTAGGAGGTTCTAGTGTAGTCAGCACATTTACATCGAAAGTATTAAATCAAAAGAATGGAATTATTTCCATAAATATTGAACCAAGAGATTTTCTCTATAGAAGAGATGATGGATTTAAAAATGTAATTGCTTGTAGTTATAGTGGAAATAATTATGGAGTAGATATGTCATTTAATAATGATATGAATAAATACTTGTTATCTAACAATT
>CAMZHD010000040.1 GCA_947306705.1 uncultured Caryophanales bacterium | reverse complement strand
TTTCCCATATGTATATAGTAAGATCCCAAATAGACGATTTGGTTGATAGGCTGGAAATGGAAGAATGGTGACATTTTGAGTTGACCAGTACTAATAGATCGAGGATTTAATCATAATTTAATAATTTGATGAACACAATATCTAAGTTTTCAGAGAATTATTTCTCAAATAATTTTCTTGGTAACGATAGCTAGTGAGGTACACCTGTTCCCATCCCGAACACAGAAGTTAAGCCACTAAACGCCGACGATAGTGAATGCGAAAATAGGAAGTTGCCAAGAATTTTTTTGTTTATAATAGTATATTTGGAAGAATATACTTTTTTTATTTGACTGAGACTATACTGTACAATAGACAAAAGATTTGTGTAAAAAGTTGTATAAGTTTTATTTTTTGGTATAATAAACTGTAGGTGATAGAAATGGATTTTAAAGTAACAACATATTCCGAAGAAGAAACAATTGAATTAGCAGAAAACATCGAATCTGAGAAATTTCCAAACATGGTAATCTGTCTAATGGGTGATTTAGGAACAGGAAAAACTGTATTTACAAAAGGGTTTGCAAAAGCTTTAGAAGTAAAAGAAGAAGTAACCTCTCCATCTTTCACAATCATTAAAGAATATACATCAGGAGAATTACCATTGTATCATATGGATGTGTATCGCCTAGATGGAAAAGTTGAAGATTTAGGAATTGAAGAGTATTTTACAAAAAGAGGAATTACCATCATTGAATGGGCAGATATGATTCCTGATTATTTACCAGAAAAAAGATTAGAAATTCGTTTCAAAAGTTCTTCTGAAGATGAAGATAAAAGAATTATTACAATTACTCCATACGGAAGAAAGTATGAAGAATTATGTGAGGCAATATTATGAAAGTATTATATATAGATACCTCTTCTAGCTATTTATACACTGCTATCGCAGAAGATGATAATCTTCTTGCAGAAATCAAAGAAGAGTATGGGCAAAGTCTATCCGAAGTTGCCCTTCCTAGAATTGTATCCATGTTTTTAAAATCAGGTCTTCAAGCAAAAGAGATTGATAAGATTATTGTAGTAAATGGACCTGGATCTTTTACAGGAATTAGAATTGGTCTAACGATTGCAAAAGTATATGCATGGACACTAAACATTCCTATAACGACAATCTATTCTCTAGAAGCAATGGCTCTTTCTAGTAAAAAAGATACCGTTCATGTACCTGTGATTAATGCAAGAAGGGGATATGTTTTTGGAGCAATTTATGATAAAGACAATAAAGTATTATTAAAACCACAACATATCAAAATAGAGGAATTGAAAAAAGAATTAAATGTATATAGAACCTATGAGATTATCACAAATGATGATTTAAAAGAATTTGAAAAGAAAAGTTCTTATAATCCAGATATGTTGAAAATTATTAATCATTTTAAGGATAAAAAAGAAATAAATCCTCATGCTGTAAATCCTGAATATTTAAAATTAACAGAAGCTGAGGAAAATCAATTATGATTTTAGAAGTAACAAAAAAGAATATTGAAGAAATTCAAAATTCTTTTTTATCCACAGAAACTGTGGAAAAAGAATTTGAAAATAATCCATTCGCAAAATATTTAATTCTAAAAGAAAAGGATCAAGTACTTGGATATATCTACTATAGTGACATTTATGATCGAATAGAGATTAATCAATTTGAAATCATAGAATGGGAAAGAAATCATGGATTAGGAGATCAGTTATTAAAAGAATTGATCAAGAAAGAAGAAAAAGATATTACATTAGAAGTAAGAGAAGATAATCTTCCTGCGATTCATGTATATGAGAAAAATGGGTTTCAAAAAAAGGCGATTCGAGAAGGATATTATCAAGGTGTGAATGGAATATTAATGGAAAGAAAAAAATAAGAAAGGCTCTTTAAAAAAAGAGCTTTTTATGTTAAAATAAACGTGGAAATGAAGTGATAGGATGAAAGATGTATATATACTAGGAATTGAAACAAGTTGTGATGAAACAAGTGCTTCTATTGTTAAAAACGGAACAGAAGAAATCGCTACTGTTATCTCTTCTCAAATTGATATTCATAAGAATTTTGGAGGAGTTGTACCAGAAATAGCAAGTCGTCATCATGTGAAAAACATAACAATGGTTTTAGAAGAGTGTTTAGAAAAAGCCAATATGAAGATGGAAGATATGGATGCGATTGCGATTACATATGGACCTGGTTTAATTGGATCCTTATTAATCGGATTAGAAGCTGCCAAAACACTTGCTTTCTTATATGGAAAACCATTAATTCCTGTTCATCATATTGCAGGACATATCTATGCGAATAGCCTAGTAAAAGAATTACAGTTCCCACTTCTTGCAGTTGTCGTAAGTGGAGGTCATACGGAGTTAATTGAAATGAAAGGTCATTATCAATTTGAAAAACTAGGAGGAACCCTAGATGATGCGATTGGTGAGTGCTATGATAAAGTTGCTCGTGTAATGGACTTAGAGTATCCTGGAGGACCAAAACTAGATAAATTGGCTGCTACCGGAAATCCTTCTTATAAATTACCAGTTCCTTTAAAAGATGATAGTTATAATTTTTCATTCAGTGGATTAAAGAGTGCTGTTATTAATTTAGTTCACAATGAAGAACAAAGAAAAGAAGGAATTCGAAAAGAAGACTTAGCAGCATCTTTCCAAAAAGTAGCAGTAGAATCAATTGTTACAAAGGCAAGAAAAGCCATCATTGATAAAGGAATTAAGAATGTAATAGTAGCAGGAGGAGTTGCTGCTAATAATGGTTTAAGAACCGCTATGAAGGCTCTAACAGATGAATTAGGAGTAGAATTATCCATTCCACCTATGAAGTATTGTACCGATAATGGTACGATGATTGCATCTGCTGGATATTATGCCTATTTAGATGGTAGAAGAGCAGATTTGACATTAAATTCAAAATCACAAGATACATTAAAGTAAAATGTATCTTTTTTTATGGGAAAAACCATTTACAAAATGTAAAATATGATATAATGATGATAATAAGGGAGGCTAGAAAATGATTAATAGAGTTGTATTAAATGAAACATCTTATTTTGGACGTGGATCTCGTGCAAAATTAAAAGATGAATTACTAGCAAGAGGATTAAGAAAAGTTTTATTAGTAACAGATGCTACTTTAATGGAAGCAAAAGTTACACAAATGGTGATTGATGTTTTAGAAGGAATAGGAATTCAATATTTTGTATATATGAATATTAAACCGAATCCTACTGTAAAAAATGTTCAAGACGGATTAACATTAGCAGAAATTAGTAACGTAGATAGTATCGTTGCCGTTGGGGGAGGTAGTGTTATTGATACTGCCAAAGCAATTTCGATCATTATGACAAATCCAGAACATAGTGGAGTAACAAGCCTAAATGGAGTAGTAGAAACTAGAAATAAAGGATTACCTTTATTTGCATTACCAACAACAGCAGGTACTGCTGCAGAAGTAACGATTAACTACGTTATTACGGATGAAGTAAATCTAAAGAAAATGGTTTGTGTAGATGTACATGATATTCCTGTGTGTGCAATCATTGATCCAGATTTAATGCAAGGAATGCCACAACCATTAGCTGCATCTACGGGAATGGATGCCTTAACACATGCAATGGAAGGATATATTACCAAAGCAGGTTGGTTAATACCAGATATGTTCCATATTAATGCAATGGCATTAATTTATAAGAACTTAGAGAAAGCTGCTAACGATAAAGATGATCTAGCAATTGAAAAAATGGCGTATGCTCAATATATTGCCGGTATGGGATTTTCAAATGTAGGACTTGGAATTGTTCACTCTATGGCACATTCTCTAGGAGCATTCTTTGATACTCCTCATGGTCTTGCAAATGCTCTATTATTGCCTCATGTATTAAGATTTAATGGAATTGTATGTCCAGAATTATTCCGTAATATGGGAAGAGCCTTTGGACTTGATATGAATGATTTAAGTGATGAAGAAGCTGTTAATAAAGTAGCAGATGCCGTTGCATCTCTATCAAAACGTCTAGGAATCCCACAAACATTAAGAGAAATTGGAATTCCAGAAGAAATGTTACCATCTCTTGCAGGACAAGCAATCAATGATGTTTGTACAGGAGGAAATCCAAGAGAAGTAACCGTAGATGATATTATTAAAATCTATAAAGAAGCTTATTAATAGAAAGGGAGAGTGCCATGTTAAAATCAAAAGTAGGATATAGTACAAACCCAGATCCTTTTATGATGGGATATGCTTCAGCAGAAGCATCTTGTAAAGACTTTTCAAATGTAAAAGTAAACTTCCTATTTACATCTGAAAAATGTGATTGTAAAAAAGTAGTAAAAGGAGTGAAAAGTGTTACAGAAGCTCCTATTATCGGATGTACTAGTAGTGGAGGAATAATCGTACCAGATGGATATATTACTGGTCCAGATGGTTTTGCAGGGACATTATCATTGAATGATCCAGATATGGTCGTAGGAGTTGCTTGCCATGAATCTGGAAAAGATGCTCGTGCAATTGGAAGAAAAGTAGCTATTGATGCTGTTCAAAACGCAAAAACTACACGGGCTCCTGCATACTTCTATATGGTCGCAAGTCCAAAAGAAGAAGAAGACTATTTAATGGGAATTCAAGATGTTATCGGAAGAGTTCCTATGTTTGGAGGAAGTGCAGCTGATGACAAAGTAGAAGGAAATTGGAAGATCATTTGTAATGATAAAGTATTTACAGATGGAGTAGCCGTTGCTTTCTTCTATACAGATAATGAAATTTGTACGACTTTCACAGGAGCTTACCGTGAAACCAACAATAGAGGATTAATCACAAAAGTAGAAAATGATCGTACCTTAGTAAGTATCGATGGAATTTCTGCTTTAAAGAAATATGCACAATGGATTCAAGTAACTCCAAGTAGTTTAATAGGAGATAATTTGTTATTAGCTTCTGTTACAAAACCACTAGGAATTAAAGATCCATTAGGAAATCTAACCGTCATTCGTCATCCAATGTTTGGAAACGATATGGGAACGAAAACCACAACAGATGATACCATTACATTAGGAAATAAAGTAGTAGAAGGAACGGCTATTATTCAATTAGAAGCTTCTGTCGATGAATTAATTAACGCAACAGGAGAAACTCTAAAAGATGTAAAAAAGAAATTATATACGGATCCAGCTGCTTATATCTTAATCCACTGTGGTGGAAGAAGACTAGGAATGGGTAGTCGTTTAGAAGAAGTTCATAAACAACTAGAAAAAGAAGCAAGAGGAGTACCATTCATCGTACCATTTACATTTGGAGAATATGGGTATGATGAACATTCTTCAAATATTTGTGGAGGATTAATGTTATCATTCACAGCTTTTGGTAAGAATTAAAAGAAGAGGTTCTCTTCTTTTTTTTATTGAAAAAATATGATATATTTAAGAAGAGGGATTTATATGATTGCAGATGGTTTTAGTGGATGTTCTTCTCCTGCTTTAGGAGCAATTCTATCCATGATTAAAAGAGCTATAAATATAATACAAATAATAGTACCTATCTTATTAATGATTTCACTAATTTTCACATTTATTAAATTAATGAATGATCCAGATAATAAGAAATTACTTCCAAGAATTAAGAATGCTGCTTTAGCAACAGTCATTGTTTTTATGATACCTGTTTTTGTAAATGTAGTAATGAGTATGTTAGGAGAAAACTTCTCTGTAAGTGCATGCTGGAACAGCATTCATCAAACAAGTAGTAGACCTACGTATATAAATCCTTATGGAGATAAGCAAAATCAAATGATTATTAATAATCCAGATGATTATGAAAAAGGAAATCCTAGAAAGCAAGGAACTCCTTTAGATGTAAAATCTGGATTTACAAAATACTCAACAGGAAAACTTGATTATTATGTATATCTTCCACCTGAAGCAACAACCAATATGCCAATGATTGTTTGGTTACATGGAGATAATCCAAGAGTAGAATGGACTTTAAATAATCGTATTGGAGAAACTGCATATAAAGCAGGCGTTCCTGTTATTATGGTAGAACCTTTTGCAGGAACTGATTTTGGTTCTCGTTCAAACCCTGGTTGGTATGAAGGAGGATTAATTCCAGAAGTAAAAAAAATTGCGGATATTGTATGTGAAGCTTATCAATGTGATACAGAAAATATTAATATTGGAGGACACTCTAGAGGAGCCATTGGTACTTGGATGACCGTTAGTGCTTATCCGAATTATTTCCATGCAGCAGCTCCTATTAGTTGTTGTTCCTTCTATGGAATGAAAGCAAGTAGTTTTAGTGGAATGAAAGTATGGGCATGGAGAGGATCTGGAGCTGGTACTGGAGATAATAATGATGATATCTATGCTTGTATGCAAGGAGATGTCAATGCTGTAAAAGCATATGCAAAAGAAGTAAGATATACGATTCAACCAAATACGACTCACGGAGATGCTACCGATAAACCTGCTCATAGTGAAGAGTTCGTAAAATTTATGTTTGAAAAATAATGATACAAGAGGTGATAGCATGCTAGTATTAGCAAGTGTATATAGTGGATGTTCTTCCACTGCATTAGGTGCCGTTCTATCGATTATGAAAAGAGCGTTAGATTTAATTCAAATTATTGTACCAATCTTATTAATGATATCTTTAGCATTTAGTTTGATTAAATTAATGGGAGATCCAGATAATAAGAAATTATTACCAAGAATTAAAAATGCTGCTTTAGCAACTGTTATCGTATTTATGATACCAGTATTTGTTAATGCAGTTATGGGAATGTTAGGGGAAAACTTCTCCGTCAGTGCTTGTTGGAAAAGTGTAAAAAATCCATCCGGAAGATCTACCTACATTTCTCCTTATGAAACAAAAAAACAAAAAGTAATACCAAATCCAGATGACTATGAAAAAGGAAAAAAGAGAGAAAATCCGACAGGGGATAGTTCTTATACAGCAGAAGTCATTGAAGGAACAGCTCAACAATATAAAGATGTTGTTTGGGATAGTACGAATGTTACAAGAATTAGTAATCTAACATCCACCCAGTTAATTGCCGTTTTAAATGCACATGGAGGAAAAGCGAAAAACTTTATTCCCTATGCACAAGGATTAATTACAGCAGAACAAAAATATAGTGTAAATGTATTCTTCTTAATTGGAATTGAAGCATTAGAGTCAGGTTGGATTACTTCGAATATCAGTCGTAACTGTAATAACCTAGGAGGAGTTCGAGAAACTGCTTCTCATCCATCCAATGGATGTGGAAGAAACAGTGGAGGAGGATTTGCTTATTTCAATTCTGTTCCAGAGTTTATTGATTATCATGCAAAGATGTTACATAATAGTTATTTAACTCCAGGAGGAAAATACTATGAAGGAACTACTCCTTATGACGTAGTAAAACACTATTGTCCTGGTAGTTCTACTTGGCCAGTTAGTGTTATTAAAATTGGTAATAGTCTATTTAATGATGTTAAGAAAGTTATGTAAGGAGGATCTATGGCAAAGAAAAGAAAAAAAGATAATAATAAATTATTAATCATCTTAATCGTTCTTCTTTTATGTACTGCATTATGTTCTATCCTTGCTTATTATCAAGGAGATGGAGAAATCACTCGTTCTATGAAAGAAGATGGATATTCAACAGAAGATGAATCCGATGCTTTCTATAAGAATATTGTAACGAATAACACGTTAGATGATTTTTATAATGCTATCTCTAATCATGAAGAAAGTCACTATGAAGAATATTACTTATCCAAAGAATCATTAGACTTTATGGAAATGAAATTAGATTATCAAGAGAAAGTATTAACTTCTCTAAATATTACTTCTGATTTAAAATCAAATTATACAACTTATAATTTTGAAATGTCTTATGATAGTGTTTATCTATTAATAGAAGGAAATAGTATAAATGACTATGATTGTAGTATCGTAAAATCAAAGAATGTTTCTTCTGATACAAAATCAGCTTATTGTAATTATATTAATCAAGAGTTATCTGTCTTTTTAGAAAGAAGATCAAAAGTATTAGAAAATAAAAAAGTACAAGAATTATTATCTTCTCCTATGAAAGAATATATTGCAGGGGATGAAGATTATTAAAAGAAAGAAAGTTTCTTTCTTTTTTTATGTAAAAATATGATATAGTACAAATAGAGGTAGTGGTTTCATGAAAATCATGTTTATTTCTGATATACATGGAAAAAAGACAAACCTACAATTCATAAAGGATAAATATGAATCTCTTGGATGTGATCAACTCGTTATATTAGGAGACTATTATTTATCTGGTACATGGGATGATTATGATAGAGAATCTGTGAAAGACTTCTTAGAATCCTTTCAAAATGTGATTTGTATGCGTGGAAATTGTGACTCTAGAATGGATATAGAAGAGATTCCTTTTCCAGTAGAGGAAGGATATAAAGAAATTCATACGGATACAAGAACTCTCTATATTACACATGGGAATCTCTATAATAAGGATACATGGGATATTCCAAACTCTATTTTAATCTATGGACACACACATGTTCCCTTTATTCTAGAACAAGATAATCATCTATTTGTGAATCCTGGAAGTATCTCCCTTCCAAGGAAAAACTATCATCCATCGTACTTAATATTTGATGAAAAAAACTTCAAAATTTATGATATTTATGACACCATTTTATTTCAAAAAAACTTGTAAAATAAGGTTTTACTTGCAATTTTAAAACATTTGTGGTATAATATAGCCAACTAAATGAGGGGGAGAAGAAAATGAAATCAATCAAGAAAATTGCAAACACATTCGTAACGTTATTATTAACACTTGCTATGATCGTTACACCATTCAACAAAGCATTTGCAGCTACTGATGTTATCCATTTAGGTCCTGCTTACCAAACTGGGACTTATATCGCTGGAGTAACTTTCTCATACAAAGTTACAACAGATGGTAGATATTTATACTGTTTAAATATCCACAAAAAGACTGCTCAAAATACAGATGCTAGATTAATACCAAATAGTTCATACATCAATGGTGGTATCGTCTATATCTTAAAAAATGGTTATCCATATAAATCCATTACAGGAGATAAAGATAAAGACTACTACATTACACAAACTGCTCTTTGGTGGTATCTAGATATGACTACAGGTAGTCAAAACTTAGGAGACCAATTTAAACAATATGGTACTGATGCATATAATATGAGATCTACCGTAAAAGCTTTAGCTGAACAAGGTTATGCTCATAGAAATGATGCAATTGGTATCACAGATACTAAATTAGCAATTGATGCAATTGGTGGTAAGACAATGGCATTAAGCAATGGTTACTATATATCAAATGATATTAAAGCAACTACTGCACAAAACTTTAATGCTTATACAGTAGCATTAGAATCTGCTCCAAAAGGAACAATCATTGTTTCATCAGCTGGAACAGAAACAGCTTATGCTGGTGCATTCACTGTTAATAAAGGAGATAGCTTTAAGGTTAAAGTACCAGCATCTTCAGTAACAGGAACAACTGCTAGTATTAAAGTAAAAGCAACTGCAACAGGAGCTACACAATATATGGCATATGAGTATACTCCAGTAGATACTACTATGCAAAATATCGCTTTATTAGAAGTTACTAATAAAGATGTATCATCTGAGGTTAACTTAGAGATCTTATCATCAAGAGTAAGTATTACAAAAATAG
This sequence comes from uncultured Caryophanales bacterium, assembly GCA_947306705.1. Taxonomy (GTDB): domain Bacteria; phylum Bacillota_I; class Bacilli_A; order RF39; family UBA660; genus UBA3789. The sequence continues at coordinate 5,306 of CAMZHD010000040.1, read as the reverse complement.
ATGCTCAAACAAAACAAGCTATTGCAGGAGCAGAATTAAAAGTAACAGCTGCTGATGGTACTGAGTATAAATGGACATCTACAATTAATGCTCACATCATTAGAAACTTACCTAATGGAACTTATACTTTAACAGAAGTAAAAGCTCCAACAGGATATATCTTAAATACTACACCTGTTAAATTCACAATTTCTGATTCTAACAGAGATGTAAAAGTAACAATGGAAAACACACCTAAAAAGGTTGTTGTTAACATTACAAAAGTAGATCAAGCAACGAATACTCCATTAGCTGGAGCAATCTTATCTGTTAAAGATATGAATGGTAATGAAATTGCAAGATTTGAAACAACTACAGAATCTAAGATTCTTACAGATTTAGCAAATGGAAGTTATTACGTAGAAGAGTTAAGTGCTCCATACGGATACATTAAGAGTGATGAAAGAATTTATTTCACAGTAGATGATTCTCACTTATCACATCAAATAACATTCAAAAATGCAAAAGAAGTTGATGTACCAGATACAGCTTCTGAAGCTTCATTATTAATGATGATTTTAGGATTATTGATAACTGGTTCAGGAATTTGCTACATTTACAAGAATGGTAAGAGAGCTTAATAAAAATAATAAGAAAGGATCACCTAGTGTTACTGCATTCATTGGTGCTGTCATCACACTAATCGGGGGATTCTTTCTTTCATATAACTATATACAAGCAAAAACTGTATATGCGTTCGACTACATGTCAAATGTTTTCTATAACGGAAGAGAAATCGTAGAAGTCTTGGAAGAAGAAGATGCGATTGATCCGATAGAAGACATAGAAATAGAAGGGGAAGTAACAAACGAGTATATCGGTTATTTAACAATACCTAAAATCAATTTTATGAAGGGATTCTTAGATAAACGTTCAACTGAGAATGACGTTGAAAAGAATATCCTCGTTGTAAACGGATCCAACTATCCGGATGTAGAACGAGGAAACCTAATTATTGCTGGACATTCCGGTACAGGATGGAAAGCATTCTTTAATGAATTATATCAACTACAAGCAGGAGATGTTGCTTATGTTGATTACAAAGGTAAAAGATACGTATATGGAATCACAAATATCTATACACAACCAAAAACTGGTAAGTTAGCTATTTATAGAAACTATGACGTAAATACCTTAACACTAATTACATGTACCAACAATGATTCTACAACACAGACAATCTACATTGCAGAATTAGTAAGAATAGAAGGATAAAAATTAAAAGGGGGTTGAAGATATGAGTAAATTATCATTTTGGGACAAATTGGCTGTATTCTTTACAGTATCCAAAAGTTCCTATTTGTTTATTGTCATGATTGCTTTAGGATTCGTGATAGGAATTATCTTATACACATCAAAAAAGAAGACAGCAAAACGTAATAAAACAGTATACATTGTTTGCTCAGTCTTCATGCTATTATTCCTATTATTTTCATACCATAAGTTACTAGGAAAGATATTTGATTATATGATGAATAACTTATTCATCACAATCTATTTCCCAAATCTAGCGATTTATCTTGGTGCGATGATCATCATGAATATCATAGTTTGGGTAAGTATCTTCCACTACAAAACAGCAGAATTAATTCGTAAAGTAAACGTTGTGGTATATGTAATCATGAACTACATTTTAGCTTTAATCTTAAGTGTTATAAGCACAGAAAAGTTAGATGTATTTACACAAAGCTCTGTATATCAAAATAATAAAGCATCTGCTCTAATTGAATTATCAAGTATTATCTTTGTCGTATGGATAATCTTCTTAATACTTTATAAAATAATATTAATGTATCTACGTAAAGATTATCTTCCTAAGAAAATAGTTGTTCGTAAGAAAAAATTACCAAGTAATTATGAACCTACGACAACACCAATCTTTGTACATACAGATTCTTCTAAAGAAAAACAAGAACAGGTTATTAGCCCAATTCCAGAATTGGTATTAACTCCTGTAAAAGAAGAAATCAAAGAGAAAAAAGAGAATACAAAACCTTATGAAGATATGTTAACAGTAGATGATTACAAATTATTATTAAAGATGTTAAAAGAACAAAAAGAAAAAGATAAAACAGATGCAGCTTTAAGAGAACAATTACAAATTGAACAATTAAAGCGTAAAGAATTAGAGAAAGAACAAGAAAAGTATACAGAATTAGAAATGTTATATAGAAGTGTTCGTTAGAGCACTTCTTTTTTATGCATAAAAAAACAAGTAGTAATACTTGTCTTTTATCCGATTCGGAAAGCTGGCGAAACCCCGTCAGCAACATTACTATGAGTGTTGCCAATCCAATTACCATCAGTGCTCACGTTGTGGAAACTGAACGTAGAATTGTAGTTAGCCGAGCGCAGCCACCAATAAGAGTTTGAACCATTTCTTTGCTTAATTGCTCCCGAATAGTTACTCGTTGTGACTCCTAGATTAGCATAATAATCCAATTGCCTTGTATTGTTATATGCTGTATCATAATAATCTATGCCACTACTTGTATTTCCATCTGCATCTTCCCATACTTCATGTGGTGATAATAGATACAATTTATCCGTTGATGTGAATCCATTTTGGGATAATCCGTGTCCTGATACGACTGTTGTATCTATGATTCCACTCTTTATCTCACTTGGTAATGAATTATAAATACCTGTTGTCTCTGTATTTAAATACGTTCTCATGGCACTGGCTGTCCAACCTCCAACATTTGTACCAGTACTCATATTATGCGTTGTAATAATGTCTGCAAATTCTAAGACAAAACCACAGGCTGTTTGTGAAAATCCTTCCGTTGAACACTCTGCTGGAGTTGATGTGTTTGCGATACGTATAGTGTGTGTTCCTAAACTATTACCTAACTCTACTGTTTTCGTATCTCCTACATGATAAGCACTGGTATAACCTGTCTGTACAGCATTAATGATAGTTGACCAATCATCATCTGCAAATGAATCTGGATGAGCAACTTCCTCTGCATATTCATCCGCTTGAATATAAGTAACACTAAAACTCAAAGAAAGATTTGCACCACCAGGAACTAAATCTTCAAGTTCAAGATCTTCTTTATATTTTATTCGAATTCTATAAGTCTCCGTATCACCAGCTGACAACAATTGATCTGGTAGTAATCCTATTCCATCCGAATACGTAACAGAGTATTCTAGACTTCCTGGTAACGTTGTAATCTCAGTTCCATTTAGTTTAGAAGAAATAGTCTCAATCATCGCATCAATCGTTCCACCATTCACAACATCTACTGTGAATTCATAAAAATCTCCTGGTTGAGCAAGGGTGATGTTATAAGCAACCGTTGTAGGAGATGTGATTGTTGCGGCAGAGTCTTCTGTTCCAATGGCTACACTTCCACTTGAAACAACAATTCTATCAAAATGGATATCCCAACTACCAGCAAGCATAGTAGAAGTTCCATCAATCGATAAATTCGTTGATAGAGCTGCATATCCTAGACCTAATCCGAGTAATAATAGAAACAATAATGTAAATAACATTTTTCTTTTTTCTCGTCTCATACAATCATCCTCTATTATAAATATACCATAAGAGAATCTTCTTTTCAAATAAAAAAAACTACTATATAATAAGAAAAGACAGGAAGTAGATTTTATGAATTTAGATGAATTAAATGAAAGACAAAAAGAAGCGGTTTTATACAATGAAGGACCTCTTTTAATTATCGCAGGAGCAGGTGCTGGAAAGACAAAAACCTTAACAACCAAGATAGCTTATTTAATAGAAGAAGAACATGTTAGCCCTTATAGTATTCTTGCGATTACATTTACCAATAAAGCAGCCAAAGAAATGAAAGATAGATTATTTCTTCAGATAGGAAATGATGCGAAAAAAGCAACAGTATCTACTTTCCACAGTTTTGGTTTAAAACTATTAAGAGAAAACAGTGAAGTATTAGGATATGATAGAAACTTTGTCATTATGGATAGTGATGATACTTTAACAGTTGTGAAAAAGATTATTAAAGATATGGGATATGATCCTAAAATATATAATCCAAAAGCTATTCGTAATAAGATAAGTAGTTGTAAGAACGAAAGAATAACTCCTGCACAATATGAAAGATTTGCTGTATCAGATTATGAAAGAGTCATTCAACAAGTATATGAAAAGTATGAAAAGAAATTAAAGAGTAATAACTCTGTAGACTTTGATGATTTATTATTACTTCCAATTGAATTGTTCCAAAAACATCCTGATATCTTAGAAAGATACCAAGATTATTATCAATATATTCTAATTGATGAGTATCAAGATACCAATGAAGCACAATATGTATTATCCAAATTACTAAGTGAAAAGAATAGACATATTACGTGTGTAGGAGATGATTCTCAAAGTATTTATAGTTTTAGAGGGGCAAACTATAAGAATATATTAAACTTTGAAAAAGATTATAAAGATGCAAAAGTCATTCTTCTAGAACAAAATTATCGTTCTACTAGTACCATTCTAGATGCAGCCAACCAAGTCATTCGAAACAATAAACAAAGAAAAGATAAGAATCTATGGACAGCTCGTGGAGTAGGAGAAAAGATTAAATACTTTAGAGCGTATAATGAAAAAGAAGAAGCTTCTTATGTAACAAGAAAGATTAAAGAATTAATCAATCAAGGAGTCGAATATGAAGATATTGCGGTTCTTTATAGAACGAATGCACAATCTCGTGTAGTCGAAGAAGAAATGCTAAAAGAGAATCTTCCTTATAAAGTCATTGGTAGTATTAATTTCTACCAAAGAAAAGAGATTAAAGATTTACTTGCATATTTAAGATTAATTCATAATTCAAAAGATAATGTATCTTTATTAAGAGTCATTAATACTCCTAAAAGAGGAATTGGCTTAAAGACAATTGATACCTTAACTGAAAAGGCAGATCAAGAAGGTATTAGTATGTATGAAGCAATTTCTTCTGGAAAAGAATTAGAATTTAAAAATTTAATTGAAAGATTAAAAGAAGTCAAAGAAGAATTAACTCTTACAGAATTAATTGATAAAGTATTAGATGCTTCAGGATTAAAAGAAGAATTAGAAAGTGAAAAAACATTAGAAGCAGAAGTACGGTTAGAAAACTTAGAAGAATTTAAGTCTATCACAAAAGAATTTGAAGAAAGAGAAGGACTAGTTTCTCTAGAAGAATTCTTATTAGAAACAAGTTTAGTAAGTGATGTAGAAGAATATAGAAATGATCCAAATCGTATTAGTTTAATGACCGTTCACTCTGTAAAAGGATTAGAGTTCA
>CAMZHD010000039.1 GCA_947306705.1 uncultured Caryophanales bacterium | reverse complement strand
AATATCTTGTACTACTTGATCATCAATTAATACAGAATCAGAATACTTTTCTCCTCCGTGTAGAACCCTATGTCCTACACCTTTAATTTCATCTAAAGATTCAACTGCTTTATGTTTGATTAATTCTTCTAACATAACATCAACAGCTTCTGTATGATTCTTTAAATATTTTTCCCCTTTAATTTTTTCACCATTAATTTTAGTATTCCAAAAAGAATCCTCAAAACCAATCTTCTCAATATATCCACTGATAATTACTTTTTCTTCTGGCATTTCAAATAATTGAAACTTTAAAGAACTACTACCAGCATTTACACATAAAAATTTCATATACAACTTCCTTTCATCAACATTAATATATTATCAAACAAACACAAATAATTCAATAAATTATAATAAATCACGAAATTCATCAAGATCCATATGATCTGTAATTTTAAGAGTATTCTTACTCTTAACAGCCTCTTCTATCATAGATTCATAATCAAATTTACTCTCTTCTTCAATACAAGTATCTAAACTAGGATTAATAACTGGATGTTTTGGAACAAACACCGTACAACAATCTTCAAATGGAATAATACTAATATCAAACGTATCAATCTTACGAGCAATATCTATAATTTCCAACTTATCGAAGCAAGCAACTGGTCGAATCACAGGCATATTCGTCACTTGATTAATCACAGACATACTTGTTAAGGTTTGAGAAGCAACTTGTCCTACACTTTCTCCATTAATAATCGCGTAAGCTTTATGTCTTTTCGCAAGTCTCTCACTAATACGATACATCATTCTTCTCATAATCGTAATACAATAGTCTTCTCTACAATTCTTATAAATAGATTCTTGAATGGGAGTAAAGTTCACTACATGTAAGTGAATCATATCGGTATAAGCAGCTAACTTCTCACATAAATGAATGACTTTATTACGGGCTTCAATACTCGTATGAGGCATTGCTTCAAAATAAACAGCTTCTAATACAATTCCTCTTTTCAAAGCTAAATAACCCGCAACTGGAGAATCAATCCCCCCAGAAAGCATCAATAATCCTCTAGGTTGTGTCCCAACAGGATATCCCCCACATCCATGATACGTATGATAGTAAATATAACTATTTTCTTCTCTTACTTCAACAGTAATCAATAATTCAGGATTATGAACATCAACATGAATATTCGGAATATTCTTTAATAATAATCCTCCTAATACTCGATTATAATCTTGACTATGAATTGGAAAAGACTTATCACTTCTTCTAACATCGATCTTAAAACTAGAAAACTTCTCCTCAGAAACCATTTTTAATAATTCTGATTGAATGACCTCATCTTTTGTTTCAACAACATTCGCAATATGATAAGAATGAATTCCAAAGATATGATCAATAATTCCTTTAATATCATTTAAATCTTTCTCTTCAAACTCTATATAGGTACGAGCTCGATCTCTAGAGATTTTCACAGGATATTTCTCTAATTTATGACAAATATTATGATACAAAGTTTTAATAAAGAAATTAAGATTCCCTTTCTTCGTAGATAATTCTCCATACTTAATTAAAAGTACACGTTTCATAGTATCACCGCCACGCATATTTTAGCATATTCCCCAATAAAAAAACAAGTATTACTACTTGTCTTTTTCTTCTAATTCAACCTTTTTCTTCGTACGATAAAGAGTCTTTGTAACAACATCACATTCCCCTTTAATCGTAGAAGCTAAATAATGACCAGTTGCGAATTCTTTATTCACACGAGATACAAAATATAATTCTTCATAATATTCTGGATATCTCTCAACCCCAGAAGTCAAACAATTGAATAATACTTTTTCTTCCATATCTTCACTTGTTTTCTCTTCGCTCCAATCACTTACTTCATAGAAAGTAACTTTTGCATTTCCAGATAGGTCTTCTCTTTCAAATAGATATTGTCCACAACGGAATGTTGTATAAGTTTTATCTTCTCCTCTTTCAACTTTTGATTCAGAAGCAGAACAATAACCAGAACCAAATGGATTCTTTACATTCTTCATTAATTCTTCATCAATAGCTTCTCCTAAATAAGTAACTTCTTCATTATGGAATGTACTATAATTGTTAATAACAACTCTAGTAAAAGATACAGCGCTTGCTCTCATAGAATCCATTTGTTGATTCAAATTTGGTTTTGTCAATTGATATCCTAAATAAGCAAATATTCCAAGTAATACAACAATAATTGTCATAACTTCAAATTTACCAAATCCATCATTTCTCATATACACTCATCAACTTCCTATATATATTTTCATTTACAACCGAAGTAACCTTAATAGAAATATCTAAAGATTCCTTATAATTTCCCTTATAGAATGCCTTTTCTGCATCCATTAATCCTTTATCTACTTCTTCAAACTTATTACGATAACGATTTCCATATACAATAGCCATTTCTGCAAGTCTTGCTGTTTTAACCATCTCTGTCGTTGTATTATATAATTTCAATACTAAGTCTCTTGCCGTATCAACTCTTGTATTTAAAGTCTTAATCGCAATTGGTTTTCTTTGTAACTCTTTCATAACTTCCCCAATTGCTTCATTTGCTTCACTTAATTGAACATAATAGTGATCAGGAACAACTGGTAACTTATACTCCCGTATTTGATTTCTTGAAGTTTTAACAAAATCTTGAATCTCCGTTAATTGTTCTCTTGCACGTACTTCATCATCATACATATTACCAAGAGATTTTAACGCTTGATCAAAATCATTTTCCAAGTCCGTTAAACGAACTGATAAACTTTCAATCTCTTCATTTAACATAGAATAAGGAGTAGACTTTGCTTCTTCTTTCGCAACTAATTTCTTAAAATCATCATTAATCACTACAAGAGTCTTATTCACTTCATGAATAATGGATACATCTTCATCATTTAAATCATATAAGTTCTTAATATCTTCTAATTGATTATAAACATCATGAACTAAGTCATTTGTCTTCTCTAATCGATTCTTATAATCTCCAACAGTCTCTTCATATAATTTACGAGATAATCTTTCTTTTTCATAATCAACAAATAAAGAATCATAGTATTCAAGCATTGTCTTTAAATCGAACATAGATCCTTCAATATCTAATAGTTTTGCTCGATCAATAATCTTGTTAATATTCTTCTTAGATTCTTCGATATTATAATCAAGATTTAAATAATCTAAGACAAATCCCTCATCGACCATCTCTTTATAGATAGATTGAACATCTTTCATTCGATTAGGAATCACTTTATTAGCCATTAATAATACATCAGGTAGTTCTGTAATAATAACTTCAATATGATCAATCATCGTATCTAAAGCCTTACATATATGAACAACTTCTGTATATTCATTTGCTTCCATAACTTTTTCAAAATCTAAGAATCTTCTCTCAATATTCTCTAACTGCATCTCAACAGCTTCTTGCATAAAGTCATATACTTCTCTATGATCTTGAAATTCTTTATTCAAACTTCTATATTTTGTTTTTAATTTTGTAACAATCGAACGATATTTTTCTTCACTAAGAGTGATATCCTTAATCTCTTCAAGCAAGTGTTCTGCAGCTTCACGAACTTTATAAATTTCAATCTCTGCTGTCGCAATACGATATCCACAAGATTTATAATCTCTCTTTTCAACAAAAACATCCAAATCAATTAACATATCATCAATTATTGTTAATCTTCTCTCACGAATATCATTAAATTTATCTTGCCAACGATTAAACTTTTCTTCCAACTTATCATTTTTAATAATTGGTTCTACTTTTGATAATTCCACAAGTACAGGAGTAGAAGCTACCATGTTTCTTTGAATTTCCAAGTTTTTAACTTTATTTTGGTAGTACTTTAACTCTGCCTTTTTAACAAAGTGAAGTATTACAATAACAATAATAAGCGCAATTACAACAGCAGATCCAATAATAAGAAATTGTCCTTGCATAACTTCACCTCTACTTTCACCTTATATTTTATCATAAAAAGTGTACAATTATCTACAATAATCCATATTTTTTCAAAAACAACGCGTTTTCCTTGACAGTTCAAGGGTTTTGCCCTATAATTAGAAATGCAAATTCCTTGAAACAGCAGGTTTAGAATATTTTAAAGTGTTTTTCATAAATGAAGTAGCAATTGCTGTTTAGTGAAAGAAAAACTCCCTAAGATATGACTAAATCATTCGAGTGACTTTGTAAAACAAAGAAAGGAGAATTAAAATGGCAAGATATACAGGACCAAGTTATAAGCAAGCTCGTCGTGTTTCTTTCTCAGTTGGTGAAACGGGAAAAGAATTAGCAAGACGTCCATACGGACCAGGACAACATGGACAAGACCGTAAAGGAAAATTATCTGACTACGGAACACAATTAAAAGAAAAACAAAAAGTACGTTTCATGTATGGATTAAACGAAAGACAATTTAGAAAGACTTTCGAAGAAGCTGCTAAAATGAAAGGTATCCAAGGTGTTAACTTCCTAAGATTACTAGAATCTAGATTAGATAACCTAGTATATAGAATTGGATTTGCATCAACTCGTCGTGGAGCTAGACAATTAGTTAACCACGGACACGTTACTGTTAATGGAAAGAAAGTAGATATTCCATCATACAGATGTAAACCTGGAGATGTCATTACTATGAAAGAAGACGATAAGAACTTAAAAGTAGTAGCTGAATCTCTATCTAAAGTATCTAAGAGAGTTGAATTCATCACTTATGATGAAGGTAAAATGGAAGCAACTTATGTAAGATACCCAGAAAGAAACGAATTAAATGCAGATGTTAATGAAGCATTAATCGTTGAATTCTATAATAAGTAAAAAGAAAAAACCTCAATTGAGGTTTTTTTTATGGCTTCACAAGGACATTATCTCTTGTTAAATACATATTTTGTCGATAAGCTTCTGCTCCTACATGAGTCACAATCCATTCTACATCAGCACTATTTTTAACATAGATCTTTTGAGTCGAACTAAAAGCCCCATTAGAACTCCAACCCGATCCAGCAGAACCAAACATTTCACTATAAGAAGTTGCTTGATCAAAACTAACGCGAGATAAATCTATTTCAAAGTTTGGATTGGTATATCCTAATCCTCCAAACATTCCTTCCATATTTGTTACATTGCTGGTATCAAACTTATCTCCTAAACTGAAAGTGAAATTAGAGTTTCCAGCACCAACCATATAGAACATTCTATTCATGTTAGTAACTTTGGAGGTGTCAAAATTTGGTCCTAAATTTAAAGTAAAAATGTTAGTTGCTCCAAATTTATATCCAGTTGTTGCAAACATTGAGTCCATATTCGTTACATTACTTGTATCAAATTTATTTCCTAAATCAAGAGTAAAATTAGGGTTACTGGCACCCGTTTGATTTCCAAACATTTTAGACATATTGGTTACTTTCGAAGTATCAAATTTATCTCCTAAATCTAGCGTAAATACAGTACTTTCTTCAGCAAGATTATAAAACATAAAGCTCATATCTGTAACATTAGATGTATCAAATTTGTTCCCTAGATTTAATGTATAAATAGGAGATTTACCAGCAGACTGCATAAACATACCGTCCATTCTAGTTACTTTACTCGTATCAAATTTATTTCCTAAATCTAAAGTAAGTACTAAACTATTATCTCCTAACCCAGAAAACATATATCTCATATTCGTAACATTCGATGTATCAAATTTATCTCCTAAATCTAATGTAAAGTTTGGATTTCTACCACCCAAACTATTAAACATACCACTCATATCTGTTACTTTAGAAGTGTCAAACTTATCCCCCAAGTCTAAGGTAATACTACTACCAAAGCTTCCCACGGATGCAAACATATAACTCATATTTTTAACATTGGATGTATCAAATTTATCCCCCAAATCTAAAGTAATAGAATTTGAATAACAGCCAGTTCCATTGAACATATTAGACATGTCAGTTACTTTACTAGTATCAAATTTATCTCCTAAATCTAAAGTGAAAATAGTACTATATTGTCCTGTGGTAGAAAACATAGACTTCATATTGGTTACTTTGCTTGTATCAAAATTAGGTCCCAAATCTAAAGTAAAAGATGTGTTTTTGGAACCGCATCCACGAAACATATTAGCCATATTCTCTACATTAGAAGTATTGAAATGATCTCCCAACTCTAAAGTATAGACTGGACTATTATATCCTGAATAGTAAAACAAACCTTCCATTGTCTTTGCTTTACTCGTATCAAACTTATCCCCTAAATCCAAGTTAAATTCCGTACTATTATATCCAGCTCTATCAAATATCCATGCCATATTTTCTACATTTGAAGTATCAAAGTTAGGTCCTAAATCCAAGGTGAAAACTGGACTATTATATCCTGTTTGAAAGAACATATCATACATATTCGTTACGTGAGAAGTATCAAAATGCTCTCCTAAATCTAAAGTAAATACCTGACTATTATATCCTAGTTTAGTAAACATCTCTGACATGTTTGTAACCAAAGAAGTATCTAAATTATCAATTCCATATAGCGCATCTACCCCGGTTAACCCATAGAATAACCAACTACTATCCGTATTGGCATACAAATGTCCATTTCCTTGGATAATTAAATCATACTTAGTTCCATCGTCTTCATTAGTGGTAATATAGGCCATGACATCTCCATTATGAACGGCCCCAACATCCCAACTCTCTACAAAATCAGAAGGAGGATTTAGTTCGTTCTCCAATGTAATGGTTTTAATATTTGTTTTATACGTACTACTTCTAAAAGCGGCAGTATCATTTTCATTCGTTACCCCAAGCATTGGGATTCTATCTCTAGGAACAGCATCTTCTTCAGCCTGTGTATAAATAATTTCTATCGTAAAAGTGTCAGACTCATCATCATTTGGTAAGTCTTCTGGATTAATATCTGTCCTATACTCAATATGGAAACGATAAGTCTCTGTATCCCCTGATTCTAATAATTGATTATTCTGAATAGGAGCATAATCATCATAAGTTAGATCCCAATACAAATAAGCAGGAATCTCATAATCTGTTTGCCCATTGACTTTAAGTGCAAAGCTTTCAATCATCGCATCAATGGTTCCCTCATTCACAACATCTACTAAGAAATCATAATAATCACCCGGTTGCTCAAGAGAGATTTCAAAAGTAATAGAAGTATTGGTATCAATCGATGTCTCAACATCCGGAGTAACAGATCCATCTGTCTCTACAAGATTCGCAAAATGAACATTCCAAGTTGCATTATCAATAGTAGCCAAACCATTAATATTTAAATTAGATGATAATAAAGCATACCCTAATCCCATACCAAAAAGAAGCAACAATAAAGCAATAAAGATGTTTTTCCTTCGATTACGACTACGCCTCATAGAATCACCTTCCTTTTATAAATAAATCTTTCCTTTTAACCATTTCTCCAAAGATTCTTCACTCTCAAAAATATCTTTGTTATTCTCATCTAATAAATCCAAAGAGGCAACTACCTCTCCTTTTTTGAGAATCAAAATAGAAGAAGAATACTTAATATCTGGATAATAAGAAGTTCCCTTAAACTCCGCAAAAGAAATAACTAGAAATTGAGTATTATATTTCTTCTCAATATTCACAAGCATTTCCCTTATTTGAGAAGAATTAGGATTACTTCCAGATACATATAAAACAAAAGTCTTATCTTTTATTTTTTCAAGATCCTCTCCCGTTATTTCTTCATTAACTTCATAATCCTCTTGTTTTTCATAATACTCTTCCGATAAAGAAATCTTTTTGGTAGCATGATAGATAACAACAAAGGAAATAACGGCAAACAAAAGGCACCCAACTACCATTAAAATCTTTTTCTTACTCATACTACTCCACCCTATAATAAATAATAGCATGAAAGTCATATTATTTCAATTTATATAGTCACAAAAAAAGAGTTATATTTCAAACTCTTCATACTGACAATTTTTGATATATCCATCCATTAATTTTCCTTTTAATGGATGCTTTTGTATTAAGTAACGAAGAGCTCTATAAACAGCACTATGCGTTACAATTAAAATATCTTGTCCTTTATTCTTTTCTAAGATATAGTTTAAAAAGTCTTCTGAACGTTTAAATAGATCCTGAACAGATTCTACTCCTTTTTCACTCTTATTTAGTTCATAATCCCAATATTCAAAAGAATTATATTCTTCTCTAGGATGTCCTTCCAATTCTCCCATATCTCTTTCAATAATACGATCATCGACAACTGTAGGAACAGTATCTCCAATGATGATAAAAGCTGTTTCTACAGTTCTTAATAAAGGAGACATATAACAAATATCAAAGTGCTTGTCTTTTATTTTGTCTCTTAATTCTTGGCATTGCTTCCTACCTGTATCACTTAATAAATGATTACTTCTTCCTTGAATTCTTCCAGAATGATTCTCTTCTGTTTCTCCATGACGAACTAATGCGATATTCATGATTCCACTCCCAATACTTTTAAAGCATCACTATAACGAATAAACTTACTTAAATAACTACCATCTTCATAAGAAGAATAACCAACGACTAAATACTGATTATGATCTAAGATAATATCTGTGAAATAATCATCTCTTTCATCTCCATACATCACAACTTCAATCTCTTTTAAAGAAGAGTCATATTTTGCGATTAAACCATCATAATTGAATGTATCTGCCGAACGGTTATTACTCTTCTTCTGAGTAGCTGCAATTCCAATCGCAATCAAATAATTATTAGAATCTGTAATTAACTTATTATAGCGAACACTTCCTTCCGCTTCATAAGCAGCTTGTCCAATATAAGTACAATCTAAATCATATTGAACAATCATCGCATTCGCAGATTGTTTCCCATCACGGTTAGAACCACTAACGTATAAATAATTATTTAATTCAACAATTCCACTAAATCCAATATCATCCGTATAAAGATAATCATTATAGGTAATAAATCCTCCATTTAAATCATATTTACAAATAATACCAATATGATTTTCATGAGTTCCTACGGTATAAATATATCCATTATAAACAAGTAAATCATTAAAAGTAGCAGACTTATTATTTCCATAAGTGGTGCTCCATACTAAGTTACCATCTTTATCATATTTTACTAGGAGAGCTCCTCCTTCTTTACTACCCACTCTTGTTGTTTTATAAATTGTTTGTCCAGTAACAATATATCCATCTTCTACAACAACCACACTCGTAAATTTAGAATTATCTAAGATTTTAAAATCACTTTCAAAAAGCACATTTCCATCTTTATCATATTTCACAATTAAAGCTCTACGAACACTTTCTTCATGATCTTCTTCATTTTTTTCATAACTTCCTACCGCAATGATGTACTCCTCATCCATCGCTACTCCAAAGAAAGCACTATTGTATCCAACATTATATAGTTTTTCAAAATTCTTCACACGATTACGATTATATTTAGATAATTTAGCTTTTTCATAAGAATGAACATTATCATTGTTACTACCAACAGCTACATAAAAAGAATCATTCGATACAATAGCATTCATTCCATCAAAATAAAGAGATTCTTTATTCTTATAGAAAAGAGAATACGAAACATAAATAATTTCCGCAAGTAAGATCAGTACACAAAAGATACTAATCACTTTCAATTGTTTAATTCTTCTCTTATTCATAAAAAACCTCCTTTATACTCTTATTTTATCAAATTTTAACACAATAAAAAAGAGAATACTCATAATTCATATTCTCTTCTCTGTCAACTAAGAATAAACTCCAATATAGTATCTTTTCTTACCACGTCTTAGAATTACATATTTAGAATGAAGACATTTATCTTTAGAAACAACCATCTCTAAATCACTAATTTTTTCTCCATTGAAACTGATAGAACCATTTCCAATAAATTCACGAGCTTCTCTTTTACTAGAACAAACTCCATTATTGACTAATAAATCTACAATATTCATATCTTCTGTAATCGTAAATGGATCTAATCCTTTGAAAGCATCTTCAATTTCTTTTTCTGTGAAATTTTTAATATCTCCACTGAACAGAGACTCACTAATCTTAACAGCTTCCTTATAACTATCTTCTCCATGTAGATCACAAATAATCTCACGAGCTAATGCTTTATGCGCAAGTCTCTCTTCTGGATGTTCATTATTCTTTTTCTCAATTTCTTCAATTTCTTCCTTACTTAAGAAAGTTAATTTCTTTAAGTAATCAATAATCATAGAATCTTCTAAGTTAATTAGATATTGGTATAACTCATAAGAAGAAGTTTTTTCTTCATCTAACCATAAAGCATTTCCTTCTGTCTTTCCAAATTTAACTCCATTAGAATCTACTACTAATGGCATAACCATTCCATAAGCTTCTTTATCTAATTTCTTACGAATTAATTCAATTCCAGAAGTAATATTACCCCATTGATCAGATCCAGCTACTTGTAGTTCACAATTATAGTTCTTGTATAAGTAATAGAAATCCATTGCTTGTAGGAGCATGTAAGAAAATTCAGCAAACGTAATACCAACTTCCATACGAGATTTTACATGATCTTTTGCAAGCATATAATTAATATTAAAGTATTTTCCATAATCTCTTAAGAAATCACAAATATTAACATCTTTTGTCCAATCCCAGTTATTAACAACTTCAAATCCAAATATTTTTTTTGCTTGTGCGGTTAATCCTTTGATATTCTTCTCTACTTCTTCTTTACTAATAATAGGTCTTTCTGCAGTAGGTTTAGGATCTCCAATTAATCCAGTTGCCCCTCCTACTAATAATAATGGATGGTGTCCTGCTCTTGCTAATCTCTTAGAGATTAAGAAAGAAGAGTAATGTCCAATATGCATAGAATCTGCTGTTGGATCTGTTCCAATATAGAATGTCATTCCTCCATTATTTAATCTTTCTATTAAATCAGGACTACTAATTTCTTGAATAAGTCCTCTCCACATTAAATCTTCATATACTGTCATTTTCTTTCCTCCTCTAATGATAAATCATATATTTCTTTTAAATCATATCCATAGTCTAAATAAACTCCTTCTACATCTCTTGTAGTCGCTCTAGATTTTATAAATCCTAGCTTTTCAAGGACTTCATAGACTTTTTCTTCACTTGGTCCTTCAATCTCTAAATATGTTGGAATTTTAGGCCAATAATCAATATCAATTTCTACATCATCCAAACGATATTGTATTCTTCGATTCTCTTGATATCCTTTAGGCTGATATCCTAATTCATTTAAGATTTGATTGGTTTTATCAAAATCATCCACAACAATTTCTAATTCCTGAGTACCATCAATTTTAGAAGTAACAACATTCTTAATCGTAAGAGTTGTCTTTTCTCCATTCGTACGTAGTCTGATCCATTTTCCATCTACTTTAGGAATAAAATCATATACATATCGTCTTTGTAATAAATCCCATTCAAAAGTAGCTCCTATCTCTTTTAATTGCTTCTTAACACTCTCTACATCAATTTCTAATACTCTTACTTCATATTCAGTATGCATAAAAGCCCTCCTTCCAATAAAAAACGCGAATACTCATCCTAAGGACGAATTATTCGCGGTACCACCTTAATTCATGTAAAACATGCTCTTTCTCTCTTAACGCGAGTCACGATTTTTCTCCAAGGTTGTATTTCATACTTTTGATTCTCTTAGTTTTCACCAACCACTAAGTCTCTAAAACAAATCAAAGTACTACTAAGTCCTCTTCCTCAAAAACTAAAATTAGTTTAGCATAATTCCCATAAAAACACAATAAAAAATAGTCCTAAGACTATTTTTCTTCTAATTTCTTTTTAGCATTCTTAGATACTTTAATAACATTATCTAAAACATCTTCAGCTGTTTTTCTAAGAACAGGAGTTCCTTTTTCTTTAGCAAGTTCTACTAATTCTTCTGCTTTTTTCTTAAGTTGATTTCCTTTTTCTTTTGCAATATCTAATACTTTTTCTCTATCTAAATCAGCTAATTCTTCTCTAATTTCAGCAACTTTCTTATCGAATTCTTCTTTTACTTCATCGATATCAATTTCTTTAACTTGCTTAACAAATTCATCTAATTTTGCTTTTAAAGCTTTTCTTGTTTCTTCTCCACTTTTAGGTGCAAATAAAATTCCAAGTCCAGCACCAACAGCAATTCCTGCCAATAATTTTCCTAATCCACTATTTTTACTCATAATATTTATCCTCCTCTTTTCTCTTAAATATTTTTGAGAGTGCGTTCGTAACATTAAATACAATAGAATCACTTATATTAGCAACACCATCAGCCATTTTATTTAATACAGAAAAAGCATGATCAAAAGAACTAACTTTTGCTTCTACATTTTCAGTAATTCTCTCAACACGATTTAATATATTAATTAATTTAATACCAATGATAATAAATACAACTAATAAAGTAATTCCTGCTACATAAAGTAACGTTGGTAATAATACGTTTAAGAAATCCATATTCATTCTCCTTTCTACTCATTTTCTTGATACATAGAATCAATTAAATCAAATAAATTATCATCATCTACTGATTCTTTATCATTCTTCTTTTTTTCAGGAGCTTTTGGTTCCTCTATTTCTTCCATTTCTTCAATTTCTTCTACTTTTGCTTCTTTAGGCTCTTCATGTTTTGCTTCTTCTTGTATTTCTTCTTTTACTTCTTCTTTAACAACTTCTTTTTTAGCCTTTTCTTTACTTACATCTACATAATCTACATTATATTCTAAGCCTAAATCTTGATAGTACTCAACAGCATCCCCCATTGTAATCTCTTTTACCTCAGGTTTTGCTTTATCATTTAAATCAACCATTACATTTTCTTCTTCTGGTTCTTCTACTTCTGGTTTTAACTCCTCAACAGGAGTTCTCTCTATTCTTGGCGCTTCTTGATTCTCTCCATAGGCTTTATTACGGATCTCATCTACACTAACACCACTTCTAGAATAACTGGAAGTAATACGAATATCTCTTCTCTCTTTTACATCTTCTTTTCGATAATTCTTATCTAAAATACCATAGATTGGAGAAATGATAGGACTTGGTCTAAACCCTGTCTTTTCTTCTTTCTTTTCATACGTTCCATATTCATGAACAGGTACATTATAAGAACGATCCATTCCATATGGCTTACTCTCACGAGGAGGAGCAGCATACATATTAGAATAATAATCAATATTCATTTTTTCTTTCTCTGGATAAGCTTTAGGTGGTTCATCCTCTAATATTTCACTATGATCAGAATCATATACTTGAACAATTTGGGGCTCTTCTTCCACTAAGTATTCATCTTCATCAACTTTGAAATCATTATCATCCATATATTTGAAATCATCATGTTCAACTTCTTCTTCCTTTACAGCTTCATCTCTTGGACGGATTTCAAAATCTTCATCTCTTAATTCTTCCTCATGTAGTTCCTCTATCTTTTGTTCTTTTTTACCAGGCAAAACTACTTTTTTTGCGATTGGCTTATCTTTTTCTTTTTCCTTTTTGGGAGTATCTTCTACTTCAACATACTCAACTTCAAATAAGGCATTTTTAATTTTATCTAATAGGCCCATGAGTTCACCTCTCCCATTTTAATAATCAATATCTATTTTTTCATCCTCAAGATCCTTCTTATATTGATCTGTCTCTTCTCTTTCTACAACATCCAAGAAGTTTTCTTTTGAAGAATCTGCTTTAAATAGAGTATAATTTTCTTCTTTATAATCTAAGATGTTTTCTCCAATTAAGCTTTCTAATATCTTATCATTATATTGAAAAGAACGAAGAATACAACACATATTTGTAATCACATCATTTAAATTCTTTTCTTCTACATATGCTTCCATTTTTACATAATTAAATACAAACTGTATAAAATATTTAGAATCAATTTCTTCGATTTGACGATATCCAGTTTTATCATTATATTCTAATTTCTTAGAGAAATGAACATCACTTCTCGTCTGATAAGTATTCTCTTGTTTATGATAATAACTAATCGCATCTACATATAAATAGTAAACATCATTATTACCATCTCTAAGAATCGCATTATAATCATCTTTATCTACAAATCGTATTCCTTTCGGAACATAATACTTATAACCTTCATAAAATTCATTATATAAGTGTACATTTTCAGATAATAACACTTTTATATTCTGACTAATATTCTCGTTATCCAATTTATGAACAGAACACCCTGTCACGAATAGGACAACAATCGAAAGCAAAACAATTACTTTTTTCATATTTCACCTACTCTTACTACATTATAACATTTTATTCTTATTTTTAAAACGTTTTTACAATGGTTTTACTATATTAGACATTATCTTTTGATACATTTCACATAATAAATTGGCATTCCTTCTTTTGAGAACTTATCTTCATACTCTGTTGTGATAGAAGGAGACCCATTCTTATGATAATCAAACGATAATTCTTGAAACAAATAACCATGCGCATCAAATGAAATCAAGGAGTATAAGAATAAATCATAATTATCAGTACGCATCTCTATTATTTTAGTATTTTGAAAAATAGAATCATACTTATCCAAAAAGATTCTACTAGATAATCTTCTTAAATGATGTCTTTTCTTTGGCCAAGGATCTGAAAAGTTTAAATAGATATGATCAATTTCATGATCAAATACATCATCAATATACAATGCATCTACGCGAAGCATTCTTAAGTTATTTAAACCATCTGGTATTTTCTGCAATGCTTTCGCAATCACACTATCATATTTTTCAATTCCAATAAAGTTAATCTCCGGATACTTTAAAGCATTTTCGATAATGAATTTTCCTTTCCCCATCCCAATCTCAATATAAATAGGATGATCATTTCCAAATACTTCTCTCCAGCACCCTTTATTAGGAGTACCTTCTCGTATCAAATAAGGAGACTGATTCATGATTTCTTCTTTATTTTTAACATTTCTAAGACGCATACAATCACCTGCTAATATTTTATCATAGAAGCAATGAAGATTGAAGAAAAAGATGCTCATTTTCCCTATCTATGATATACTTAAAAAGAGAGAAAGTGAGGCATCTAATATGTTGAAACTAAGAAACTTAGAAAAAGAAGCATTTGATGATTATGTTAAAAATCATAAAGAAAAATCACATTTCCTACAATCTCTATCTTGGGGAGAATTTGCCAAAGTAAAAAAGAATTTAACACCTTATTATTTAGGATTAGTAAATGAAGAAGATGAAATCGTAGGAGCTACCTTACTATTAGAAAAGAAATTACCTATGGATTATACATATTTCTATGCTCCAAGGGGATTTGTCATTGATTTTAAGAAAAAAGAATTAG